>QHNQ01000198.1 GCA_003218135.1 Verrucomicrobiota bacterium | reverse complement strand
TGATAATTTTGTTTCTTGAAACCTAAGCAGCTTCGGATTGCACCACCACGAAGCGGTCGGAGGATTTTTCGATGCTTCGCAGGAGAGAGCGGGCAACACCTCTTTCGAGGGATACGAAACGAACTATTACGTGCTAGAACACCGGCTGACTGCAGAGGCATTTCATGCAGACGGCCGCGACATTCATGGTCAACGCTGTCCTGAGCGGGCGCGGCGCTGAATAATCGATCCGGCGAAAGTTAACCTCTTTCGTTGAGACGGACTGATAGCGACGGTCGCGCTACTCGGCGGTGCTATCGGGTGAAGGCCGTTGATGTTCTGGCCACAGCGCCACGACCGCCAGAGCAACGATGATTCCGACTGAGACTTCAATGAATCTATGCAGGCCGACACTCCATGGCGGAGCCGAACGCGGAATGAGAACGATGATGGTGAGAGTAATGCTCGTATAACGATACGCAGTCTTCTCCAAGCGAAACGCGATCGACAGCAATCCGACGAGAAAGATCGCAACCGCGTACGCGACCAGATTTGATCCAAAATAATTTGCCTCGAGCGCTCCAACCGATGCCCCTACGGCGCTTGCGAGAATCCGCTCGATTGATAGCGTCAATGTCGCGCCGAGAGTGGATTGCATCACGACCAAAGTCGCGATCGCGGCCCAGTAAACCTCGGGCATTTGCACAAGCCGCGCGATTACAACGGATGCCGTTGCAGCGACCGCTGTGCGAATCGCGTGTGTCATCGAAGGAAGATTCTTCTCGTCCCAAGCCCATAGTTTCATGAAAGAAATCATCTTCTCTGCCGGTTTGCCTTGGCAAGGTCGCAATCGCTTATCTCTAAAGAGGTAGCGCGCACCAACTCCTATGTGGCACCCAAAAATCCCACGCTTGCGCAATAGCGATCAGCTTGTCGGGGCGAGTAGGTTCAGGCCATGAATGAAACCGATTTGGGATTGAAGAGATACTTACAAGAGATCGGGCAGTTCCCTCTTTTGACGCCGCAAGAAGAGATCGAGCTCGCAGGAAAAATCAAAAAGGGAGACGCTGCGGCCCGCGAACGGATGATTAACGCAAATTTACGGCTCGTTGTCACCATCGCGCGCGACTACTCCAATCTCGGTCTGCCGCTGCTCGACCTGATCTCCGAGGGTAACATTGGATTAACCAAAGCAGTTGAGCGCTTCGAACCGACCAAAGGCGCGAAGCTGAGTACCTATGCGATGTGGTGGATCAAACAATCGATCAAGCGCGCCCTAGCCAACCAAAGCAAGACGATCCGAGTTCCGGTGCATCTCGCCGACAAGATCGCAAAGGTACGTCGCGTCTCACTCCAGATGAGCGACGAGCTCGGCCGCGAGCCGACGGACGACGAACTTGGTGAGGAGATCGGCATCGACAGCGATAAAATTACGCGACTAAAAAGTGTCGGCATCCGTCCGGCTTCGCTCGACGCCGCGATTGCGGACAATGACTCGACGGAGTTTGGCGAGGTGATCGGTGACGACGAAGCGCAGACCCCGTTTGAATTGTTGCGCGACAAGAATCTGCTCGGCGAAGTGGAGGGACTGCTTGAAGTGCTCGATCCCCGAGAGAAAAAAATCATTTCACAGCGCTTTGGTCTGGATAGTGGAAAGCCGAAGACGCTGGAAGATGTCGGTAAGGACTTTGGCGTTACGCGAGAGCGTATTCGCCAACTACAGAACATAGCTTTGGCGAAGCTGCGCCGCGCGCTCATCCAAAGAGAGGCCGTTCGAGAACCAGAGTTCCTGGCCGCAGCTTAAGGAACGCGGGATAAGCCGTGACCCGAGAAGGGTAGGTTGCCAACCCATAACTATGAATCTTCAATTAGAAAACAAACTCGCTCTTGTTAGCGGTTCTACTGCGGGAATCGGTCTGGCCATTGCCAACGCACTCGCCCCCGAAGGCGCTCGCGTGATCGTGAACGGACGCACCGAGGCGCGCGTGAGGGAAGCCATCGCCTCCATTCGCGCCAAGGTCCCATCAGCGAAACTCGAAGGGCTCGCGCTTGATTTGTCCAAAGCCGAGGCGGCAGCGCAAACCACAAAACGCTATCCCGACGTGGATATTCTCGTGAACAATTTGGGCGTTTATGAAGTCAAGGATTTCGAACAAATCACCGACGCGGAATGGTTGACGATCATTGAAACGAATTTTCTAAGTGGCGTTCGTCTGTCGCGTCATTATCTGCCACGGATGAAAGCTGCCGGTTGGGGACGGGTCATTTTTATCTCCAGCGAATCCGCTGTAAATATTCCGGTGGAAATGATTCATTACGGCGTAACGAAAACCATGCAGGTGGCGCTCGCCCGCGGGCTGGCTGAAACCACCGCGGGAACAGGCGTGACCGTCAATTCGGTACTAGCGGGCCCAACTCGCTCGGAAGGCGTGGAAAAATTCATCGCCGATTTGGCCAAAACCAAACACGCGACGCCCGCCGCCGTGGAAAAAGAATTCTTCACGACAGCGCGGTCCACTTCTCTTCTGAAACGTTTCGCTACTCCGGATGAAGTCGCGGCACTGGTTGCGTTTGTGGCCAGCCCGCTCTCATCGGCTACGAATGGCGCAGCTTTGCGCGCCGACGGTGGTGTGGTGCGCTCGATTCTTTGAGTTTGAGATCTTGGTTTGCGCTTTACGCGCCGCGACAAAAACGGTAAGAGTGAACTTGGCTGCTTAAGCGAGGAATAAACGCGATGCCATCGCTAACTGCGTTGCTCTCAAAATGGCCGGTCATTCGTCAAATCCGTGAGCGGGCCGACGGCACGGGATTGGAAGCGATGTCGGACAAAACGCGTGCGATGCACGCGAGGATCGACGATGCCAAGGTGGCACGATCGATTTGTCCGTACTGCGGTGTAGGTTGCGGTCAGCTCGTTTATCACAAGGACGGCAAACTCATTTCCATCGAGGGCGATCCGGAATCGCCGATTAGTCAGGGAAATCTTTGTCCGAAAGGCGCGGCATCGTATCAGTTGCTTACGCATTCGCGCCGCGAAACGAAAATGAAATATCGCGCGCCACGCTCGAAAGAGTGGACCGAGATTTCGCTCGATCGCGCGATGGACATGGTGGCGGAGCGCGTGTGGGAATCACGCAAGCGCACGTTCGTTCATAAAAAAGACGGTGCGACGATCAATCACACGACGGCTATCTGTCATCTCGGCGGAGCTACGCTCGATAATGAAGAAAATTATCTAATCAAAAAACTGTTCACCCTTGGCCTGGGGATGGTCTGCATATCCAACCAGGCGCGGATATGACATAGCAGCACGGTGCCCGGTCTGGGCGCCTCCTTCGGCCGGGGCGGAGCTACGACCGCGCAACAAGATCTTGCTAACGCCGATTGCATTTTAATCGAAGGCTCGTCGATGGCCGAAGCTCACCCGGTCGGCTTCCGCTGGGTGATGAAAGCGAAGGAGCGCGGCGCGACCATCATTCATGTCGATCCAAGATTTTCGCGGACGAGTGCGCTCGCGGACATCTGGATACCGATCCGCGCAGGCAGCGACATCGCATTTCTCGGCGGAATTATCAGGCACTTGATTGAGAACGACCTCTTCTTTCGTGAGTACGTCGTTCATTATACGAACGCCTCCTGCATCTTGAGGGATGAATATCGCGACCCGGAGGACAACGGGGACGGCTACTTCTCCGGTTGGAACGAAGAGAAGCGCGCGTATGAAGGCGACAGCTGGCTGTACAAAGGCGAAGATCTAAGTCGGCCGCTGCGCGATCTCACATTGCAAGATCCGCAATGTGTTTTTCAAAAATTAAAGCGACATTTTTCCCGCTACACACCGGAGATCGTGGAGAAAATCTGCGGCATTCCGCCGGAGCTTTTTTACAAGGTCGCGAACGCGCTGGTTGCTGCATCGGGTCCGGAGAAAACAGCGGCGATTTGTTACGCGGTGGGTTGGACGCAGCATTCGAAGGGAGTGCAGATCATTCGTGCGGCTGCGATCTTACAGTTACTGCTTGGAAATATTGGCCGGCCCGGCGGTGGAATTCTCGCGTTGCGCGGTCACGCTTCGATCCAGGGCTCGACTGATATTCCGACGCTTTACGATATTCTTCCCGGCTACCTTGCAATGCCGCGCAAAGGCGACGAAACGCTTCAGCAGTATCTCGAGAACTACACAAAAAAGACGGGCCTTTGGGCGGATTACCCGAAATACCTCGTGAGCACGCTGAAGGCGTATTACGGGAAGCATGCGACCGCAGAAAACGATTTCGGCTACTGTTGGCTTCCCAAACTCACCGGGAACCATTCCTTCTTCGAGTACCTCTACGACATGCTCGACGGAAAAATGGAGGGCATGTTTTTAATGGGGCAGAACCCAGCCGTCGGCGCTCCTAATGCACGGCTCCAACGTAAAGCGCTCTCGAAATTGAAATGGCTAGTGGTGCGCGACATGGTGGAAATTGAATCGGCAAATTTCTGGCGCGAATCGCCCGAGGTCGAGCGCGGTGAGTTGAAGGCCGAGGACATCGATACCGAAGTTTTCTTTTTCCCTGCTGCCGGTCACGCTGAAAAGGAAGGGGCATTCACTAACACGCAGCGACTTTTGCAATGGCGCGAAAAAGCTGTCGATCCGCCCGGGGATTGTCGCTCCGACGCGTGGTTCATTCATCAGCTCGCGTTGCGTTTGATCGCGAAGGCAAAAGCATCCGATGATCCGATCGACGACCCTCTGCGCGTACTCGACTGGTGGTATCGGGAAGATGAACTAGGCGATCCGAAAATGGAAGCCGTGTTAGCGGAGATCAATGGCTGGTACACAAATCCTGTAGCCGGGGTCGGTGACCCCGGTGGGAGTGATGGCGTGGTGTTCGGTATCGATCGCGACGGCAACGCTCATCATGGCCCACAGGTGAATGGTTTTGCGGAGTTAAAATCCGACGGCTCCACTTCGTCTGGCTGCTGGATTTACTCCGGCGTTCTTGGCCGCGATGGCGTGAACAAGGCGAACTCACGCAAGTCCAGAGATTATCTCGGCCACGGATGGGGCTTCGCGTGGCCGAGCGATCGCCGAATTATTTACAACCGTGCCAGTGCACGACCCGACGGCAGTCCGTGGAGCGAACGAAAAAAATTAGTCTGGTGGGACTCGGAAAAATGGACAGGCATAGACGTTCCCGGCTTTGTGAAAGGAAAGGCTCCGGAGTACGAACCGGAGCCAGGCGCGGAGGGACTCGACGCGATTCCCGGTGATGCACCGTTTATTCTGCACGAGGACGGACTGGGCTGGCTTTACGTGCCGAAGGGGTTGCAGGATGGACCCTTGCCGACGCATTACGAACCGCTCGAGTCGCCCGTCTCAAATGAACTTTATGCGCACAACACAAATCCGGCGGTGCACTGGTTTCCGCGTGCCGAGAATCGGTTTGCGCCGCCGGGCGATTCGAAATTTCCATTCGTGCTGACCACGTATCGCCTCACGGAACATCATACGGCCGGCGGCATGTCGCGTTTTCTCAGCCATCTCGCCGAACTACAGCCGGAGATGTTCGCCGAAATCTCGCCCGAGCTCGCGCGGGAGCTCACGATCAAGAATGGCGATCACATTTGCATCGTGACATTACGCGCGGCCATTGAAGCGCGGGCGCTTGTTAGTCGCCGGATTCGAGTGTTGCGCGTCAATGGGAAGAGCGTGCACCAGGTCGCCTTGCCTTATCATTACGGGACAGCCGGCCTGGTGCGCGGCGGGGCCGCCAATGATCTTCTCACCATTTCCGGCGAACCAAATGTCACGATCATGGAAGCCAAGGCGTGCACTTGTAACATTGTGCCGGGCCGTTTGCCTCGCGGACGCGCGTTCGCCGAGTTTCTCAATAAATACGCGCCACAAGCAGGCTCGATGATTCTGCATCCCGAAGAACCGCCAGCTGCACAGACCAGCGGCGGGGGTCACGCCACAGAAGGAAAAGAATGAGCAGGGATTTTTGCCGCCGATGGCGCCGCCAACAGCATGCGAGACGCCTATTCCCAAACCACAGCAAAGTGCGTGCGCATAAACCATGATCGGCGAAGGCACAAAAAGCACCAACCA
>QHNQ01000197.1 GCA_003218135.1 Verrucomicrobiota bacterium | reverse complement strand
CGCTCTGGTCTTCCTCGTCGCAATGGTCCTGAACCCAATCGTAGTCTGGCTACACAAACATGGCGTCCCCCGCTTTGCCAGTGTGATACTGCTGATGCTTGCACTCATCGCCCTGACTACCACGATCATCGTGTTTGCAATCCCGCCATTGACCAGCCAGATGCAGGAACTGTTGCGGAGCGCACCAAAACTCGCGCAAGGCCTTCAAACCCGGATCGAATCCCTCACGCGAAGTTATCCGGCCGTTCGCGAGGCGTTGCCCGCCACTGATGAGATCGCAAGCAAAGTTGCCGCAGCCGCCGCAACGATCGGAAATATTTTGCTCAGATCGACACTTGGCTTGGTCGGCGGCGTGGCCAGCTTTGTGTTCGCTATTTTATTGCTCGTTTTTGTGTTGATCAGTCCACGCCCGCTGGTGGCCGCGTACCTGGCACTCGCGCCGCAACGTTATCGCGAGCAGGCGCACCGCACGCTCGCGCGGCTGATGCGACAAATGATCGCCTGGGCGCGCGGCGTCGCCATCAATGGCATCATCACGGGTTTATCGATTGGCGTGTTGCTTTGGCTGATTGGTGTGCAACCGGCGCTGATCTTCGGCGTGTTCGCTTTTCTCGGGGAGTTTTTGCCAACTGTCGGCGCATTTCTCGTTTCCATTCCCATACTGCTTGTCGCGCTGAGCATGGGTGCGACAAAATTCTGGCTGGCGCTGGGCGTGATTGTGCTGGTGTATCAGGTTGAGCTGAATGTTCTGGTGCCGGGCGTCCTCGGCAAAGAGATGCGATTGCATCCGGTGAATATTTTGTTCTTTACACTCGCTACCGCGGAATTGTTCGGATTGCTTGGGGTTTTTCTCGCTGTCCCCGCCGCCGCGCTGGTACAGATCGTGATTGATGAATTTTATTTGCAACCACGCAAGCTGGACTACGCGGCGCTCGATAGCGAAGCAGCCGCGCTTGTCGAAGGCAAAAAGTGACTTAGCGAAACGCGCATCTCATGACCCGCCGACAAGGTCATCATCACAATTTTCTTTACTTTTGCTGGCGACTTATGAGAAATATTCGGACTTGAAGGGCCCTGTGCGCCAGCACATCAACACTCGGAGGAATCACAGACAATGCTAAAAACGATACTGACTGCGTTCGTGTTCCCGTTGCTTTTGCTTTTTTGTTCGACCGTGATCGGCTCGAGTCATACCGAAAAATCTGCCGCCAGCCAAAGCATGAGCGGGACGCTTCAAAAGATGATCGTGGAGAACGGGAGCATCACAATGGATCTCGATCTCAACGGCTTGAACGGAAATGGGTCGCTAGTCGCGAGACCCGTCAGCCTGCATTTCGCAGTGGCGGCCAATTCGTTCTTCAGCATTCTCGTATTTAACGATTTGCTGCGTGGCTCTGAGGCGGGTTCAATGGGGCTAGTCCCACAAAACGTAATGGCCCTGCCCTCCACGTTGGGCGCATCCACCAACCAACTTGTCGTGGAAAAACTCGCGGCGGGAGAGCAGTTTGATCTGGCGGTACGCGACGCGAAAACAGGCTTCACATTTTTTAATGTCGAAGGACATCAATATGATTACGACGCCGGGGCGCAGTCGCTGAGCATTACGGGTGGACGGCTTTTAATCTCGAATGAGTTTGCGAATGTGCTCGGTCACCCGGCAGACGCTGGCGCGATCGTCGGAAAGATTTCCATCGGCGCGAGCATGGAAGCGGTCGAAGTTCAGACCCTGGTCAACGGCAAGACTAAATCGGCGGTCAATCCGCCGTTGCGAGGCGCGCTCGGCCCGCGAACGCCAGCGCTGGTGGCGGGTCCGGATATCATCGTGGGAGACCTGCCCGCGGTCGCGCAGGGCGGAAACGATACGATAAATCATTTCGTCGGCCTCGGGGTGGCAACCACTTCGTGTAACAACGGCGATCAGCCGGTGGACTGGTTTCAGTTATCGAACACGGATCATCCGTTCATTCCGCAAAACCTGTATCGGATGAGCGGCGGCGCGAACAACAACGAGCGCTTCGAACAGATCGGACAATCCTGGGGCAAGCACGCCTTTCTGGCATTGGAAAACGACGCCTGCAGCTTTGGTTGTAACACGAGCGGCTGTGCCACGGGCACGCACCTGTGCCCGGGCTGCTCCGATCCGTACTCAACAAATTTGAACTATGGTCAGACCGGAATCGGCTCGCGCGCCTGGGTGAACCCGTTTACGGGCGTCTTCCCATCGACCGCGAACGATCATACTGGGCACAATCACACTGGCACATCGCACCGGGTCACAGTGGCCAGCAGCGATCTGAACCCCGCGCAGAACACAGGCGCGACCTATTACGCCGAAGCCGCGTACATCACCCCGCATGAGTATGCTTGGTGCCAGAGTCATCCGGGGCAATGCAACATGTATAACAACGCCTCCTACCGCCAGTTCACAGTGAGTGGAAGCGGGGACAACTACTCATTTTCTCCTGCCGGCTCTACTGTGCGAACGAAGCCTGCCATAATGGCTTGGGCAGACACAGGCGCCGCAGTGACGCAAGTCCAGCCGGATCTGGCAAACGATGGCTTCTGGCTTATCGGCTATAAAGTGACTAATCCAGCTACCGGGGTCTGGCACTATGAGTATGCTTTGTATAACCAGAACCTCGACCGCAGTATTCAATCGTTTAGTGTCCCTCTTGCACCGGGAGTAAACCTTAGCAATATCGACTTCCGCGGGCCGCGTCAAGAACCGGGCTGGGCAAACGACGGCACGTTCAACAACCAGGGCTACAGCAGCCAACCCTGGGGTGTTACTCAAGCCGGCGGAACAATTACTTGGAGCTGCGAGACATTTGCGCAAAACCAGAACGCGAACGCGATTCGCTTCGGCACTTTGTATAATTTCCGGTTCGACGCCAATCAACCGCCGCAGAACGCCAATGTCACCGTCGGATATTTCAAGATAGGATCGCCTTCGACAGTTCTAATCCAGGCTCCTTCAGGAGCGGCCAGTCCAACGCCGACGCCCACATCCACCCCAACGGCAACCGCTGCTGCCACGGCTACAGCGACAGCTACTGCGACAGCTAACGCAACTGCGACAGCGACTGCTACAGCGACGGCTACAGCTATAGCTACAGCGACAGCTACTGCGACAGCTAACGCAACTGCGACAGCGACTGCTACTGCGACGGCTACGCCTACCTCTACTCCGAGACCTAGCTCCACACCGAGGTCTACTCCGGAACCGCGGGGTCGCCCCACTCCGGCTCCGCGGCATTAGTCTTAGAGAGTGAGAAGTGGCTGATGATCAGGGAACAGAACTGTCGTGAAGGCGTGAGAAAAATGAACTCTTTCAACCTT
The DNA here is from genome assembly GCA_003218135.1 of Verrucomicrobiota bacterium. GTDB lineage: Bacteria > Verrucomicrobiota > Verrucomicrobiia > Chthoniobacterales > UBA10450 > Udaeobacter. Next base: position 3,671 of record QHNQ01000197.1, on the reverse strand, counting down.
AACCCCACTCACCACAACCAGAGGAATCCACCACAATGTCAAAGCTAACGCTCACCGGTTTCGCCCTTCCGTTGTTTTTGCTCTTTGCCTCGCCCCAGGCGACTGCTCCAAAGGCCTTCGCCGCCACAAAGGAAAGCCCGGAGATTCAGGGCCAGAGAGGGACTCTTCAAAAAATGATCGTAGAAAGCGGAAGCGTCACAATGGATCTGGATGTGAGCCAGTTGAACGGAAGCGCTTTCATTGCTGGGAATCTTCAGAGCGTGCATTTCGCTGTCGCGGCGAATTCGTTCTTTAGCATTCTTGTGTTCAACGATGTGCTGCGCGGCCCTGAACCGGGGTCCATGGCACTCGTTCCGCAAAACTCTGCTTCGGCTATTCCTGCATCGTTAGCCTCTTCGCTTAAACAACTCGTCATAGAAAAACTTCCTTCCGACGCAGGGTTCGATCTTGCGGTGCGTGACGCCAAAACCGGCTTCACGTTTTTCAATGTCGAAGGAAATCAATACGATTACGACGCCAGGGCGCAGTTGCTCAGCATCACGGGCGGAAGACTGCTGGTTTCGAAAGAGCTAGCCAAATCGCTGGGCGGGCGGTTGGAGATCGGTGCCATCGTTGGAAAAATTTCCATCGGCGCGACCATGCAACCGATCGAGATCACACAGCTCGACCAAAACGGCGATGTGAAATCTGCGAGGCTACCAGCACTGCATCAACCGGGTGTCGGAAGTGTCCCCGGTCCAGACGTCATCATCGGGGAGCTGATCGGCCTGTCACAATTGGACAGTGGCGCAGTTAATGGCCGCGTGGGCATCTCCTTAGGGACCGATGCCTGCAACAAAGGCACGATCGACGTGGATTGGTTTGCCTTGCCGAGCAACGATCATCCGTTTATTCCGCAGAATGTTTACCGAATGAGTGGCGGCGCGAGTAACAATGATCGGTTCGAGCAGATCGGCCAGTCGTGGGGTAAGCATGCATTCACAGCGGCATCATCAAACACCTGCGGGTTTGGATGCAACGGTGTAGGCGGCAGCCATCTCGGCTCCGGCTGCTCCGATGCATATGGGGCCGGTCTGAATGGCAGCCAAACCGGCATCGGTTCGCGCGCCTGGGTCAATCCGTTCACCGGAAGTTTCGTAGGTTCGACTGCAAACAATCACAGCGGCCACGTTCATGACGTGACGTCTCACCGAATTCTGGTGGACACCGGTGACTTGATCCCAGCGCAGAACCAGGGCGCTACCTATTTTGCCGAGGCTGAATACATCGTGCCGCACGAATATACTTGGTGCCAAAGCCATCCCGGTCAGTGCAACATGTACAACAACGCGTCATATCATCAGTACACCGTGAGTGGCGGCCCCACGACGTTCAGTTTTAGTCCTCTGGGTTCTACTCACCGAGAGCAGCCGGCGATAGTGGCTTGGACAGGAGCTATCGTGAACCAGCTCGAACCTGATCCAGGCAACGATGGCATCTGGTTTATGGGTTACAAGGTGAGCAATCCAACGATCGGAGTGTGGCATTACGAGTACGCGCTCTATAACCAGAATCTTGATCGCGGCATCCAATCCTTTACCGTCCCCATCGGACCGGGAGTCAACATAAGCAATGTCGGATTTCACGCGCCGATTCAGCATCCCGGTTGGGCAAACGACGGTACGTTTAACAATCAAGGTTATAGCAGCACTCCCTGGACTATGACTCAGGCCAGCGATTCGATAACGTGGAACACCGAAACCTTTGCGCAAAACCAGAATGCCAATGCGATTCGCTACGGCACATTGTATAACTTCCGGTTTGATGCGGACCAGGCGCCAAACCCTACGAATTCAACCGTTGGCTTCTTTAAAACTGGCGCGCCCATGCCGGCTGTGATCCAAGCTCCTGGGAACGTGCCGGCGCCGTCGCCAACGCCGACGCCTACGGCCAGCCCCACACCGACGCCCTCACCCACGCCAACGCCTACTTTCGGGCCTTGCACCCCGCTGACGATAACTGGCGGGACGGATCCAATCGTGCCGGGCACAACAGACACCGGCAACCACTGCGACGACTGCATTACCACCATCGCGCTGCCGTTCTCATTCCAGTTGTATGGGAACAGCTATAGCAGCGTGAATGTTTCCTCTAACGGGAATTCCCAGTTTGTGACCAGCGATAGCACGTTTGTCACTGTGTGCATTCCGTGGGCGGGGCATGACTTCGCTATTCATACATTGTTTCAGGATCTGCGCACTGACCTGGCCTTGAGCGGTTGCTCGGCCTATCCTGGTGGGACCTGCGGCATTTACACATCGGTATCAGGCACTGCGCCCAACCGGATCTTTAACATCGAATGGCGCGCAGTGCTCTTTGGTAACAACGCCTCGAGGTGCAATTTCGAGCTGCGCGTTTACGAAAACTCGGTAGTGACAAACAAGCGGTTTGATGTCATCTATGGCGAACTCAACGGCACCGGCGCGACGCAGCAGTGGTCGGCGGGCGTGCAAGGCGCCAGCAGCCAGGGATGTTTCGTGCCGGACTTCTGCAATCCCGCGGCTAACCCGCCTCCTGGGAATAGATCCCGCACGTATGGCGGTGGCGGCTCGCCAACGCCGACAGCTACAGCGACACCGACCTTTACACCGACAGCTACTGCGACTGCTACAGCTACTGCGACGCGGACACCTACGCCTACCGCAACGGCGACAGCTACAGCTACAGCAACTGCTACGCCGACCACTACTCCGAGACCGACTCCAACAGTAAGGCCTAACCCGGAGCCCCGTGTTCGGCCTACTCCACCACCGCGGCGCTGACCGGGAAAGTTATAGTTGGTTGCTTAAGTGATCGGCTTGCCGCGCCGTAGCCCCGCCTCTGAGGCGTGGGCAAAGGCGGACACCCGGGCTTCGCGCTCCCCCAAAATTTTCGCAAAATCTTCCTGGCTTCTGCTCTGAACGCGTGAGAGAAATTGCGCTTAGGAGAGCGAGCACAATGTCAAAGTTAACGCTTGCCGGGTTCGTCCTTCCATTACTCCTGCTCTTTCCTGCCTTCGAGACGCGCTCGGGTAATCCAGCAAGCTATCGAGCGCCTGCAGCCAACGGCGTGCCCAGACCTGATCACGTCGTGATTGTGATTGAAGAGAATCACAGCTACAGCGAGATCATCGGCTCTTCCGCCGCTCCCTACATCAATTCGCTGGCGGCCCAGGGCGCTCTTTTCACCCAATCATACGCGATAACGCATCCCAGCCAGCCCAACTACCTCGACTTGTTCTCGGGTTATAATCAGGGAGTAACCGATGATTCCTGCCCACACTACTTGACCACAGACAACCTGGGGCTGTACTTGCTCAACGCTTCTCTCACCTTCGCGGGCTACTCCGAAGACCTGCCGTCGGTCGGCTCTACCGTGTGCACATCGGGCGCTTATGTTCGCAGGCACGCTCCGTGGGTAAACTTTACTAACATACCGACAACCACCAACCTCCCTTACAGTTATTTCCCAACCGATTACAACACCCTTCCTACTGTCTCATTCGTGATACCTAACCTCAACAACGACATGCACAACGGCACGATCCAGCAGGGCGATAGCTGGCTGCAACAGCACCTGGACGGTTACGTCCAATGGGCCGCGACCCACAACAGCCTTTTCATTATCAGCTTCGACGAAGACGATGGTCGCCA
>QHNQ01000196.1 GCA_003218135.1 Verrucomicrobiota bacterium | reverse complement strand
CTGGGCATAGAGTGTATTGACTGATTCTTCTTCGATTGCAGGTCATAAAGCTTCTTCTTTCCCGTATTCCTATCAACCCAACGCCACCCGGCCTTCAGAAATAACCTTTTACAAAAGTTACAGCAAACTATTTTGAAACTCGTTCGCTGCCCGCGCTCACTCGCTCCTACCCTCGTCACTTTACCTTGATCACTCGCACTGCCTCGTGCTTGCGCCAGCTACCCTAGCTGCGTTGCCGTCTACCCGCGCGATTCCTGATCGCGACGTGTTCTATGTCGTTGACTCGCGATCTCCCGATCCGCTCGGTCGGATTCCCACCGACCAATGCAGTCCATCCGCCGGCTTCCCAGCACGGCGTATTCATCCCATTCGCTCCATTCGGGCGATGTAATGGCAAACGAGGCCGGCGCAATTGTCCGCTGCGCGTCGACGCTCGGAGACCGCGGCTACAAGAGAACGCTGTTGCAGCAATTCGTGATGCTATACGTGATTCACGTATAGCAACATTTGCCAACAAACTCGTGTGGGTGTGCTAGCCCCGAAGGGTTTTTTCGATTGCAGTTCGCGCAAGGCCGCGTGGCATAGCTCGATCTTGCTCCCACTCTTGCAGCGTTCGCTTCGAGATCTGTAATTTCAACGCCGCCTCGCTTTGGGAGAGATTATTCCGCTCACGCCAGGCTCGTAATCTCCGTGGAAACGTCCCGGCTGCGAACCTCTGATGCCGAACATGATGAGGGAGTGCCCCGAAAGCCATCCTTACATGCTATACGTGAATCACGTATAGAATCAAGTCCGCGGGAGAAAATGATTGACTCGACTGCATCCCGCATTCTCGCCCTTCGGGCTGCCCGTCCATCTCATCGCGTCCCCGCATTTCGGTTCCTTCGCTCCAGCTCAATCAGGCATTCGGCACACCCACTCCGCTGCCCTAGGCGCTGGTTCGGAACTGGTCGTCCTTGTTTTTGAACAGGATGTTGAACGTGGTAAGCGAGCCGTAACAGCGCGTGATATACTGTTGCAGATCGAACTTGTCCGCTTCGCTCAGTTTATCGCTCGCGTTTACTTTCTGCTCGAGGACTCGCAGATTATTCCGGATCATGACGATCTTGTGGAAGAATGTCTCGAGTGGGACTTCTTTCGGCTGAAGCGAACTCTCCGCAGGCTGCATCACAAGCGTCCCGCGCTGCCATCGAGTCGCCAGATCTTCTACGACCACGTCCTGTTGTTCCAACCCAAGGGCCTCGACCACAGCATGAGCAGTGTCGCGGATCAGTTTCGCAAGCGGCATCTCCAACTCGCTCAAGGTAACGCTCGGTTCCGCCGGTTGCAGATCGCTGGATGCCGGCGCAATTGTCCGCTGCGCGTCGTCAAACGCGATCTCGGCGGTTTGCCCGGTCAGCGATTTTACTACCCCGACGCCGTATTGCGGATGGCGCACCTTCATACCGATATGGAGCGTTTCGATGTTCATGTTGCTCTCGAAGTCTGCGAGATCCTCACCAGCCAATCCAGACGGAAATCATTTCGATGCTGAAGACTGGGTGTGGCTAAGGCTTGTGCTGAACCGATACCATCCAGCCGACGCCGAACCGGTCTTCAAGCATTCCGAATTTCGGCGCCCAAAATGTCTTCTCAAGAGGCATTGTAATCTTGCCGCCGTCCGCAAGCGCGTTGAAAACTCTATCGGCTTTTTCCTCGTCCGGTACAGTAATTGAAAGCGAGAAACCTTCGAAGCGCGGTTCGCCGTCGCATCTGCCATCCGAAGCCATCAAGAGTGTTTCGCCGATGCGGAAGCTCGCATGCATCACTTTGTTTTCCATTCCAGGCTGCGTCATGCCTGCTTCGGGCGCGTCCTTGAAACGGCTGAGCATCTCCACCTCCGCTCCAAGAGCGCTGCGGTAGAATTCCAGCGCCTCTTCGCAGCGGCCGCCGAAAAACAGATATGGTTGCACAGATGTATTCGAGTTAGACATACCAGTACGTTGCGATTCGTTTTGTTGAACGTCAATGTGTCACTGCTTGTTCCGATTCTGAGGTAGGACTTACAGCGAGTCTCCGCTGCAATGGACATGAAGCGACGGCTAGGAAAGTTCGTGAACGCGAGGCGCGTTCACCAGCGCGCGAGGGCGCACGCGCTCCCCGGAATTCGGATCGCCATCGAAAGCGCAACCGTCTGACGTTTGAGGTTTGATGTTTGATGTCCGATTTCAGATTTCAGAATCGACTGGCGTCCGTGCCGAATTCGCATCGGCTCAATTGATTCGTTCACTCCCGTTCTCTCAGCCGTTCGGCTCGCCCATCTATCTCGTCAATTCCCATTGGCTCGGTTCTTTTCCAACCGGATTAGCGGACCGGTTCGTCGGTGATCTTTAACACGATCTTGCCTCGGGTGTGGCCTGTCGCTATCTGGCTCTGCGCCTGCACCACATCGGCCAATTGAAAACTCTGCGAAACCACCGGTGTAAACTTTTTCGCCTCCATTAGTTTACTCAATTCCTCCAGCACCCCAGCCTTGGGCGTGCAACGTAGGGTCACGCCCCGGATGCCATGCGCTTCGAGCGCTGCGGGCTTCGGCTCGTCGACGATTGACACAATGATTCCCCCTCTTTTCACCACGCCGTAAGAACGCTCGAGCGTATCTCGACCGACCGTATCCAGCACGACATCTACATCCTTTGCGACCTCTTCGAACTTTGCGCGGGTGTAGTCGATCGCAACGTCTGCTCCCATTTGCCGCAGGAACTCCTGGTTGGCGGTCGATGCTGTTGCGAACACTTTTGCGCCTCTCGCTTTCGCAATCTGGATCGCTAAATGACCTACTCCGCCTGAGCCGCCATGAATCAACACCGTCTGGCCTGCGCGCAAATTCGCCGTGTCAACCAATGCCTCCCATGCCGTCGCGCCGGCCGCTCCCGCACAAGCAGCTTGCGCGAAGCTGGCCGTCTTCGGTTTTGGCGCGACCTGTTCTTCTTTTGCTGTGACAAACTCGGCATAACCCCCTTCGCGTTCCAAGGTGAAAAACGCGAAGACTGGATCGCCAGCTTTGTATTTGGTCACTTTGTTCCCGACTTTTTCAACGACACCGGCTGCGTCCATTCCCGGAATAAGCGGAAAACCGCCCACCAATTTCGCGAAATAACCTTTGCGAATCGCCACATCGACCGGGTTCATCGAAGCCGCGACAACGCGAATAAGAACTTCATCCTCCGCTGGCTCCGGTCGTGCCACGTTTTCCAGTTTCATCACATCCGGGCCGCCATAGGCACGGATGACAATGGCGCGCATCTTTGTGTTCTCGGAATCCGGCGCAGCTTCTAATGCTGTGAGCCTGCAAACAAGCGCGGCAATCAATCCGGCGACCTTTAGGCTTCTCATGTATTGCTATAATCACTCCGACAGCGCGGCGAATCGAGCTTAGAGTTGCCATCAGCGACTGAGCTAACCATGTGCTGAATGGTCTTGGCGTTGCCTCGGTAACGCAGCGTTTTGAAAGTCGACGAAAACAGGTTCGTATCCCGCCGCTGGTTTTGCTACCTCCCAGGCTGAGGCGAGCCGGTTACTTGTAGAAGTTTCCTGGAATAAAGGTCGATCGGGTGACCTCCGGGATCTATCACCAAAGCGATAGCTCCAACGCCGCCCGGCAAGTTAAAGGGGAAACCGGCAACCATCTACCCGAGCGTTCCCGCTTCACCTCGTGTTCTTCAGCTTGGATTGCGATCTTTCGGTTCTCGATGATTGCGGCGTCAGAAGTCGAAGCCAGCGTTTGACGTTGCAGGCAGCGCTGATGAACTGGTTTTGTAAATCGACTTTGGCTTTGCCTCGGCAACGCGGTGTGGTTAAGCGACGGGAACGACGGTAGCTGCTTCGATGGGACGCGTCTCGGCCTTGTCGGTGATCAGTTTGCGCAGGAACGGAATCAGCACGACGAGCACGATACCGACCGCGAGGCTGCCGGCGCCAAGCTCGGCGAAAAGTTTCGCGTACCCGGGGTTGGTGGCGACCGCCGTGGTGCCGGTCGGCTCGGGGATCATTCCCGAGAAGTCACCTGCAAAGAGCGACGCGAGGCCGGTCACGAGCATCCAGCTGCCCATCATCACGCCTTGATACTGCTTTGGCGCGAGCTTGCCGATCATCGCGTATCCGATCGGCATGATGAGCAGCTCACCGATGCTCTGCAGCACGTAGCTTAGGAACAGCCACGCGAATGCACTCTTGCCGTCGCCGCCAGCCAGCTTGATGCCGAGCGGGAGAATGAGGAACGCGACCGCCATTAACAGCAGCGACGCCGCGAACTGCTTCGGGATGTCGATGCGCCACCCGCGCGCGCGCATCCGGATGAAGAGCGCCGCGAGCACCGGACCGCCGAGCACGATGCAAACTGTGTTGATGTTTTGAATCCATTGCGGCTGAATCTTCACGGGACCGACCATCAGATCGACGTTGTTGACCGCGAATAGCATCAGGCCGCTCGGCGCCATCTGGTAGAGGGACCAGAACATCAGCGAACCGATCGTCAGAATCAGGTACGCCGTCATGTTACGCTGCTCGCGGCGATCCGAGTGGCGGACCGTGATGTAAATAAGGAAGAGCGCGACCGCAGCGCAGATCGCCTTGATCACCGTTTCAGTCATGCCCGGCTGCTGGAGCATGAGCCAAACGACGGGAACGAGGCCGATGAGAATGCCGATGCCCGCAAGCTGGCGCAGCCGGAACTGCTTCGGCGTTTTGTCGAGCAATGGCGTGTTGCGGTCGGCGAGCGTTCTCCACGTGAGCGCGGCGAGGACGATGGCGACGAAGTTGCCGACCGTCGCAAAGATGAAGAGCTTCGAGTAGCTCTCGGTGGCTTGGAAATGGCCGGCCACGCTGAACCCGACGAAGAAGCCGACATTCATGCCAGCGTAATTCCAGAGGAAGGCTCCTTCGCGGCGCGGGTCCTCCGGAGTGAACCGCTGCGTGAGCATCATGTTTATGCAGGTTACGTTGAGTCCGCTGCCGGTAAGGAAGAGGGCGAGGCCGACGTAGAACAGCGCGAGCGTGCCGGTAGCGATGCAGGCGCAGCCGAACACTTGCAGCGCCATGCCCCCGACAAACAGGTTGCGGTTCGAAAGGAAGCGGCCGCCAAGGTAACCGCCGAAGAGGTGCAGGCCGTAGTTGAAGGCGCCGAAAACGCCCATCAACGTGGTGGCCGCTTTCACGCCGAGATGCAGATGCTTGGTCGCGTAGAGGACCAGTGTCGAGTAGAGAACGGCGAAGCCGAGCGTCGCGAAGATCTGAATAAAGAACAGCGCAGCCGTTCCCTCCGGAGCGTGGGCGAAACGGCGTTTGAGAAGTTTCATCCGGCGCTCCTTTGTCGCTCGACGCGCCGGGTAATGTCAAGCCGAGACGAAATTGAACCACGAAGGACACGAAGAACGCAGAGTAATTCTTTCGTTCAGACTTCGTGATCTCCGTGACCTCTGTGGTGAACGATCTAGAATCTTCTTTCCGCTGAGACAGCGGACGCTACAGCGAATGGACTTCGTGATCTCTGCGAACTCTGTGGTAAAAGATCAGTCAACGAAAAGCGCGCGAGTTTTCTTAAACACCTCGTCGAATTTCTCGGCCGTCACTTTTCCAATTGAGTGAAGAATGACGTGTTGTTCGACGGCGAACAGTCGTTGCGGACGAATGAAGCAAGGCTTATCGATTTGGCCGCGCTCACAATCGCTGCTATCCAGCGGAACGGCGAACGCATCCCAGTGCGCGCGGCCGGTGATCTGGCAAAGAATCAAGTCAGCGCCGGGAAGATCGGCGATCACCAAAGCGGGGCGCCGCTTTTCGCCGCTACCATCAGCGCGCGGAAAAGGAATGACGACGATTTCGCCTGCTACAGGTTTGACCATGCGGCATCCTCTTCTGGTGAGTTCCATTCGCGCCCGAGAACGCATTCACTCAGCGCGGCGCCATTGAATGGGGTATCCTCATCCGAATCACTTGAATCATCCTCCTTGACCTTGTGGGAAAGCGAGATCAGCTCGCCGACTTTGCGAATCTTTTCTTCGAAGGGTTGCTGCGCTAGTTCGCGGCGGGATTCGGATTTCATTTGTTGAGCAGTTTCAAGTTATACCGGCGCAGGATGTCGTCCAGCAACAGCTTGTCGATCTTCACCTGATCCAGCATTTGCTCAATGCGTGCGAAATCTTTATACCGGCCAACGCTCGCAGCAATGGCGATGATGTATTCCGGGCGAAAAACTTTTGCCGGCACGCCTTCATATTCGATCCGTTTTGCATTACGCACCGCTTCTTCGGTCAATCCGCTCGCAGCGAGAAATTGCACGGGAAAATCTTTGATCAAAAGATGCTCGCGTTCGATGCGCCAACCTTTGGATTGCAAATGCTCATAGATCGCAGGAATTCCAGCGCCTAACGTTTTGTCCTTTGTGATGAAAATAATATCGGCATCGTAAGTCGTGACGGGTTCGGTGTAATAGATCGCGGCGAGCGCGCCGCCGAGCGCGTAGTCTTCGATCAAGCCGGCCGCGACAAGTTCATTCGCGGCACGGAGGACTTCAGCTAACGGAATAGCGGAAGGTTCGTCGGCCATCTTGCTCGATATTAGCCGGGAAAGACGGACGCTACAGCATTACATTTCGCGTAAGTCTCAGTAGTCAAGCATCGGCATCCCAAAGGCGCTTCCGAAAATAATCTTTCCAGCTTTGCGGTAGTGCGGGTGCCTCGGTGGCGCGGCGGAGCAGCTCCTGATTCTGGGAATCGATCGAGTAAAGGTTCAAAATGTCCGTGATGGTGATTCCGGTTTCCTGTTTCTCGATGAATTCAATCGCGTCGCCATTCTCTACTTCGCCTTCGCGAATCACGGCGAGGTAAAGCCCGCTGCGTTTGCTCTGAAGAAAACGTTTCACCATGTCCCTGCGATTAAATCGAATCCCAAGCTTGAAGCACGGCATCCGCGGCTGCGTCACTATGAACTCGGCTGAACCAATCTGAATGCGGTCGCCGATTTTTGTCTGATCCTCCAGAATACCTTCACTGGTGAAGTTTTCGCCGAACGCTCCCCACGGCAGCTCGACATCAGGTAGCTGAGTCCGCCAATAGGAATAATGTTCGCTCGGGTAAACGTAGACGGCTTTATCGACTCCTCCGTGCACGGAAAGATCGGATTGTTGATCACCATCCAGGTTCAGCGTCGAAACATGGACGCGACCTTGAATTGGGTTCTTCCAAATCGACGTCTTAACGGTTTTACCACCAACCGTGATCTCTCGCGGCAGTCCCACGTTCACGGAAATTAGCTTCATGGCGGGTAATGATACGTCGGACTGAAACGAATTTAACCAGGAAGCTTACGAAGAAGCACAGATTGATCTTTGGACTTCGTGATCTCTGCGATCATAGCGAGGGAGACCGCGTAGCCGCTGGCTTGGCCTTCGTTGACGGCACCCGGTTTCTTGCCTTGATATCGGAGCCTAAACGAGCGAGGCCTAAAGAGTATGCGCAAAATATTCTTGCTTATGTTCCTTCTCGCCCTGCCGGCGCTGGCGAACGACAACAACGAAGAAGCCAAGATCAAGGCCGCGGTGGAGGATCGTTACCAGGAGTGGCTCGCCGCGGAGAACAAGAAGGACGCCGCCGCGATCACGGACCTTTACGACGAGAATGCGGTTCTCATGCCAAAGTCGGAGGAGCCGGTGATCGGCTTGGCCGCGGTCACCGAATATTACAAGAAGCTCTTCGCCAATCCGCAGTTTGTCCCATTCACGCTGACGCTCAATTGGAATAGCTTCCACGTCGTCGCTGACATCGCGATTGCGACCTCGGTGTTCGAAGGTGACGTGACGAGGAACGGGAAGCAGATCCATTTCCGCGGCAAGAATCTGCTTGTTTGGAAGAAACAGGTAGACGGTTCGTG
>QHNQ01000195.1 GCA_003218135.1 Verrucomicrobiota bacterium | reverse complement strand
CACCAGTTGCGGCCGGTCGCGCCCATGCCGCACTGCACCTCATCAAAAATCAGCAGAATATCACTTTCATCACAAATTCTGCGCAGCTTTTGTAGCCACTCACCGCGGAAATGGTTGTCGCCGCCCTCGCCCTGGATCGGCTCGATGATGATGGCGCAAATGTCGATGTTGCGCTGCTCGATGAACTGGTGAATCTCGCGCTCGGCTTGCTTTTCCCGCTCAATTACGTCGGCTTCCCGCTGCGATGCCGGCAACGAAAAATCGATATGCGGACACGACACGCGAGGCCAGTCGAATTTAGCAAACAAATCCGTCTTACGCGGATCGGTATTGGTCAGGCTCATGGTGTAGCCACTCCGCCCGTGAAATGCGTGACGGAAATGCAAAACCTGAGTGCCGCGCTCGCCGTGGCCCGCGGCCACGTTCTTGCGCACTTTCCAATCCATCGCGGCCTTTAAACAATTCTCCACCGCGAGCGCGCCGCCCTCGATAAACAGATAACGCCCCAGCGGCGGCAAACCCATTACGCGCTCAAACGTCGCCACAAATTCAGCGTAGCCGTCCGAATAGACATCCGAGTTAGCGATCTTCACCTTCGCCGCGCGCAAAAGGTCGCGCTGTACTTGCGGATCATCGAAGTGCGGATGGTTGAATCCGACCGGCATCGATCCGAAAAATCCGTAGAGATCGATCAATCGCCGATCATCGACTGCATTGTATAAGTACGAGCCGCGGCTTTTCTCGAGATCGACGACGATCCTAAACCCGTCCAGCAACACATGCCGTTCGATCGTATCGAGCACCGTAGATGGCGAAATCGTCCCCCGATTGCGGGATTTTTCGCTCCTTGTGGCGCGGCTTAGAGGTGAAGCAGCCTCCGTGAGTTCGCCAGGGCGAATCCGTCCTATGGCGGACACGGGCGGAATACTCATTGTTGATCGTAATCTGTGCCGCGAGTGAGGTCAACGGCCTCGCCCTGGCACAGAATCACTCCGTCTTCACCAACTCCGCCAGAATTGCTTTCTGCACGTGCAGCCTGTTCTCCGCCTGATCGAAAATGGTTTGCGCGTGAGCTTCGAAAGTTTTTTCGTCAATCTCCTGGCCGCGATGCGCCGGCAAACAATGCATGACCAGCGCGTCCGGTTTAGCCAACTTCACGAGCGACTCGGTGATCCAATATGGGCCGAGCTCAGCTTCACGACGCGCTTCTTCCGCTTCGCGCCCCATGGAGACCCAGATATCCGTGTAGAGCACGTCGGCGTCGCGCGCCGCTTCCTGCAAATCTTCGGTGCAAAATACGCGCCCGCTCGAACGCCTGAGCAATTTGCCTTTCGGTTGATACCGCTTCGGCGAGGCGATCCGCAATTCAAAGGCGAGCTTGCCCGCAGCGAAGAGCCACGACCGTGCGGTATTGGCCACGCCGTCGCCGACAAACGTCACAACCTTGTTCTCGATACTCTCTCGCTTTTCCTGAATTGTGAAAATGTCGCCCAAAATCTGGCAGGGATGTTCGTCATCGGTTAGCGCGTTCACGGTTGGCACACCGGAAAACTCGGCGAACTCTTCAATGTCGCGCTGCGCGTACGTTCGGATGATGGCGCCGTGAATCATGCGCGCAAGCACGCGCGCGGTGTCTTTAATCAGCTCGCCGCGCCCCAGCTGGGCATCCGCAGCGTTCATGTAAATCGACTCCCCGCCCAGCTCCCGAATTCCCACCTCAAAGGAAACGCGGGTGCGGGTGGACGGCTTGGAAAAAATCAACGCCCATGTCTGTCCGGCCAGTGGCTTTGCTGAAATCCTACCCCGATTTGTTTTGAACTCGGCTGTCCGTCGCAATATCCCGTCGATCTCCTCGCGGGACATTTGTTCGATGCTAAGCAGATGTTTCATTTCTTTGCCACGGATTTACACGGATGAAACACAGATGCCCAAAGAAATAGTTTTCGATCTGTGAAAATCTGTGTCCATCTGTGGCTAAACCTGCTTCGCAAGATCGACAACTACACTTTCAATCGCCCGCAAGCCTTCGTTGGCTTCGCTCTGGCGCAAATTTAACGGCGGCAGCAGACGAATAACCGAAGTCGCGGCTGGAATCGTCAAAAGATTTTTCTCATGCAGTCGTTTCACGGTTTCGATTGCCGCAATTTTTGGATTAAACTCAATCCCGATCATCAGTCCCGACCCGCGAACATCTCGCAGAACGTTTGGATATTTCCTTTGCAGGTCCTGCAATCGATCCAACAAAAATTTTCCGACCCGCCGCGCGTTTCCTACCAGATCGCCGCGCTCGATCACATCGAGGATTCGCAACGCCACCGCGCAAGCCAGTGGCGTCCCGCCAAATGTCGATGCGTGCGTCCCTGCCGAGAGGAGAGCGGCAAATTTCTCCCGCACCCAAAACGCGCCAATTGGAAACCCGCCGCCAAGCCCTTTCGCGATCGAGATTCCGTCGGGGAGAAATGTAGATGCGGCGCCCCGCCGCTTTTCCCCGAAGGCGCGGCGAGGCGCCGCGTCCACAATCGTTTGCCAACTGTGAAATCTGCCCGTGCGAAAATGCCCAGCCTGCACTTCGTCGAGCAAAAGGAGCAGGTCGCGTTGATCGCAAAGTTCTCGCAAACCGAGCAAGTATTCTCTAGTTGCAATCGTGATCCCGCTCTCGCCCTGGATGGCTTCGATCAAAATCGCGGCCGTCGATTCCGTAATCGCTGCTCGCATCGCTTCGAGATTGTTAAACGGGACATGGCAAAATCCCGCCACCATCGGCTCGAAGCCTTTCTTCACTTTTTCCTGACCCGTCGCCGCGATCCCGGCCAGCGTCCGTCCGTGGAATGACTCCGACGCGGTGATGATCTCGTACCGCCCTTTGTCGCGGCCGAATTTTCGCGCTAATTTGAAAAGTCCTTCATTCGCTTCCGCGCCGCTGTTGCAGAAAAAGACGCGTCCCGGCGCGATGAGATCGACAATTCGTTTGGCCAAGCGCGTCTGCGGTTCGGTGTAATAAAGATTCGAAACATGAACCAGCTTCCTCGATTGCTCCGCAAGCGCATCGGTTATTTCCGGGTTTGCATGCCCGAGCACACACACGGCAATGCCGCCGCCAAAATCGAGATAACGCCGCCCGCTGACATCCCAAACGTAAATTCCCTCGCCACGCTCGAGCACAAGATCGAACCGCGCGTACGATGGAACAACGTACTTGTCGAACAGCTCGCGAATCTCATTCTGAGTTGAGCGTTGAGCGTCGAACGTTGAGCGTTGCACGTTTTCTGCTTTCACCGCACCACCTCCGTTCCCACTCCCGCATCTGTGAAAATCTCCAGCAACACAGAATGCGGAATACGGCCATCAACGAATTGGACTTTCTCCACGCCGGTTTCGATTGCCGCGATTGCGCTGTCCACCTTCGGCAACATGCCTTCACCGATCACGCCGGCTCGTTTTAGCTCCGGCACATCCAAAGCGCGCAAGTGACTCATTAATGTTGCGTCATCTTTTGGATCGCGCAGCAATCCCGGCACGTCGCTCATGAAAACAAGCCGGCGCGCCTTCAGTGCAATGGCAGTCCTGGCTGCGGCAACGTCCGCATTGCAATTGTAGGTTTTGCCATCGTCACCGCGCGCCGTGGGGCTGATTACCGGCGTTACGCTGCGTCGAATGCATTCCCGTAGCGGCTCGGTATTGACATCAACCACTTCACCAACAAATCCGAGATCGACATTTTCCTTTGGCGGCGAAAATTTCCGGCAACGAAAAATTTCTGTCCCTGCAAAGCCTCTGGCTTTACCGCCAAAATCCTCGATCGCCTTTACAATTTCGGGGTTGATCTCGCCGGACAAAACGCGATCGACAATTTCAGCCGTCGCTGCGTCGGTCACCCGATACCCTTGCACAAATTGGGCAGTCAAACCGCCATCCTCCAGCGCACGCGTGATTGCCTTACCGCCGCCATGCACCACCACGGGATTAATGCCGACTGTCTCCAGGAAAACGACGTCGCGCGCCACGCGATGACGCACTTCCGGATCATCCGAATCCATGAAACTGCCACCATATTTCACGACAAAAACCTGCGAGCGAAACCGTTGAATGTAAGGCAACGCTTCGAGCAACGTCGCCGCCTTGGAAATCAGTTCTTCCATCTTAGCCGCCGAGTCGACGCGGGATCGCTCTCATACCGTCTGTTAAAAGCCACGTAATCCTCAGTTAGATCGCTCGCATATATGGTGAAATTGGCGGGCCCAAGATGAAGGTTGACATGCAGATCGAATTCTCGCGCAGCGGAAATTTTGCCGAGCGTTTTCAAATCGACATCCGTCGGGCGGCCGCGGCGAAATGCAAAGAGTATCTCGCGGCTACCGGGCTTCGCATAGCCGACATCAACGCAGGACTCGTTCACTTTCGCCTTGGAATAACCTAAAGCGCATAGGATCCGTCCCCAGTTGGGATCGCCGCCGCACCAACTTGTCTTTACGAGCGCGCTGTTTGCGATTGTGCGCGCGGCGGCTTCTGCTTCGCCAGCGCTTCGCGCCCCGTGAATATTCACGGTAACGAAACGCGAAACGCCTTCGCCATCGCGCACGATCATTTTGGCCAGCTCCAGGCAAACGAAATTTAGCGCGTCCTGAAATTGCGAATCTCGAATTTCGAATTTCGAATTTCTCGCCAACCCATTGGCGAGCATGATCACCGAATCGTTGGTACTCATATTGCCATCGACGGTGATGCGGTTGAAACTTTGCGCGACTGCAATTCGAAGCGCCCGTTTTAACAGGTTGGGTTCAATCGCAATATCCGTCGTGATAAAGGCGAGCATTGTCGCCATCCATGGCTGAATCATTCCCGCGCCTTTACAAATCCCGCCAATGCGTACCATCGCTTTTCCGATTTCAAATTCGACGGCGATTTCCTTTCGCCGCGTATCCGTGGTCATTACAGCTTCGGCGGCTTGCCGCGCATTCGTTGCCGACCTTGCGAGCAACGGCGCGCATGCGCGAATCCCACGCTGGACATTTTCCATCGGCATTGGCACGCCAATTCGCCCCGTGGAACAAACAAGGACGTGGCTCGCTTTTAGGTTCAACGCGGACGCTGCCGCTTCGGCCATTCTCTTTGCGTCTCTGATTCCCTGAGGTCCTGTGCACGCATTTGCGTTGCCAGAATTCGCGACGATTGCTTGTGCAAAACGTTTCAGCACGCGTTGCGCGCTCAGCCTCACCGGCGCGGCGCAAACCTGATTTGTCGTAAACAGCCCGGCAACCGCTGCACGCACATCGGAAGCGATCAACGCAAGATCGAGCTTCCGTCGTTTGATGCCGCAAAACACCGCGGCCGCCTTGAAACCGAGCGGCGCGCAAATGGAACCTGTGATGATTTTGAAACTCTTGGGAGCGCAGGCTGCTATCCTACGCTCCCCAACCCCCTGCGCCTTCACAACAACCCCTCTGTCTCGCGGTATCCGCGCATGACATTGAAACATTGAACCGCCTGGCCGCTCGCGCCTTTCATCAGGTTGTCGATCGCGCTCATAAGGATGAGGCGGCGGGTGCGCGGATCGAAGCGCCACGCGATATCGATAAAGTTTGTTCCAGTGACGTTTTTTGTGTCCGGAAAAAGTTTGTCGCCAAGTAAGCGGACAAACGGTTCGTCCCTATACGCCTTCTCGTAAATGGAGTGGATAGAGTCGGCGTCGATCAAGGAGCGGCGGTCTCCAGTCCGCCGCGGGCGCTCGTCAGCAGATGGCGCGTCGCTCATCTCATTCAGGTCGACATAAATCGTGGTGATAATGCCTCGATTCAAGGGAACGAGGTGCGGCGTGAATTGAATTGTTATTTTTTCTCTCGCGAAGACCGATAATTGCTCTTCGATCTCCGACAGATGCCGATGTTTTGGAACCCCGTACGGACGCATGCTTTCATTGCATTCCGCAAAAAGGTAGTCCGCCTCTATTTTGCGACCGGCGCCGCTCACGCCACTTAAACTTGTCACAAGGATTCTCGCAAGATTCGCAACTTTTTCGCGAACCAGGGGCAAAAGAGGCAGTAAAATGCTCGTGGGATAGCAGCCCGGACAGGCCACCAGTCTCGCATCTGCAATTTTCTTCCGATAAATTTCCGGCAAGCCGTAAACCGCTTTTCCGAGTAATTCGGGTGCAGGATGATCGTGGCCGTAAAATTCCCTATATGTCTTCGCGCTCTTGATTCGAAAGTCGGCGCTAAGATCGATAGCGCGCGCACCGCCTTGTAGTAACGGTTTGGCAAATTCCGCGGCGCGCCCGTGCGGCAGCGCAAGAAAAATAATTTCCGCACGCTGGCCAAGTTGCTCCGGATCAGGCTCGCTGAAACGAAGCTCGCTCGTTTTTTCAAGGTGCGAGAAACGAGGAAAAACCTCAGCCACCGTTTTCCCAGCGAACTGGCGCGACGTGACTGCGACAAGCTCTACACGCGGATGTCGCAAAAGCAGACGCGCCAGTTCTTCACCGACGTAACCGGAAGCGCCGATCACCGCGACCTTTGTTTTGTTGCCGCCAGCGACGGCCATCTTCGCAGTTTTGCTCACAGTTGCGCAATGCGTATTCCGTCTCGGTGTAATTGCAACGAATCATTGCGAGAAACACAAAATTGCGACTGCGGTAAACGGTAGTGCACACATCTTGCGTGCTGTTTCGGCATCCCGACGACCACGATGCACGCTGGAAGCGTGCGCCACCTTACACGATGCCTTCGCGTAACAGCGCGTGCTTTCCCGCTAACAAATCCTGCACCAGCGCGTAGCCGCTTTTGTCTGCGTTACGTGCTGTGCCGGCGAAATGATGGTCGATTCTCATGCGCGCAGAGCGGCAGAAATAGTCTGCGACGGAAAGAATTTCATCAGCCGGTTTGCCCTGGCCAAGCAGCCATTGCGCATAAGAACATGTCGCGCTGATGGCGAAAAGCTCGGTCGCAATTCCCACAAAACGCGAGAGCAATAATTGCTCGCGATCGAGTTTCGGGCCGAAGCGCGCCATCGCATGAAACAAAC
>QHNQ01000194.1 GCA_003218135.1 Verrucomicrobiota bacterium | reverse complement strand
ATTGCAAAGAAGTGCAAAGGTCAGCTGCCGTGTTTGCTCAAAATCTCGATCGTAAATCTTGAGGCCTTGCACCGATGGAAATCTGCCGGGCAAAACGTTGAACACCTCGGAATCAAGCCGCAACGATATGGCGAGGATCGCAATGCAACCGATCGTGAGCACAGCGACGCCGGACCACACCAGCGCGCGACGCTGGGTGATGGTTTGGGCGATGAAATCGCTGATGCGCATGAGGAAGCAATCATTCAACACGAATCAGCGCGAACATGCCAATGTTGTAGGCACGTGTCATTAACACCGGGCCTTTAGCCCGGTGGCTACGCGACCTGCGTGACAATAGCCGTTTCAACAGCTTGCGTGGCGGCTGGCATAGGATAAGCCGTTGAAAACGGCTTCGTCACAGATTTGCGTAATTCACCGGCCCGAAGACCGGTGTTAATCAAAAACGGAATAGAAACGTCTCGTTGCCGACAGCGTATCGCACGGTTTTTTGATTTGGTGCGCGGATGAATTGGTCTCGCAACCCAAGCCAACCGCGCAACTGCGGCGGCGCGTGCGCTACGGGACCAGACCAGCCCTGACGAGCGAATGCGCCTTTGATCTCTGCAAAGGCCGCATCCTGCCGGAGAGATAGCAGAGTTATTCCCGGACCTTTCGAAACCGTTAATTCGAAATCGCCCGTTTTTGAAAAACGAACGAGCGCTTCACCAATCAGCGTGGTTTTCGGCGTTCGGTACATCAACTGGCCAGTTTTGGTCGGCCAATCGGATGTTGGCTTGGAAAATGCGTGAGATGAAATAGTTGTACAACTTGTTACGCAAAAACAAGCAATCGCGAGAAAGAGAATTCGGTCGCAGCGATGGGAGGACGCGTGCGCACCCCGAAGGCTTCGGCGAAAGAGAACAGCCATCTCAGACGAGTTTCCCACGCACCGCTTTTGGACTCGCGAAAGCTTTCGGAGTTGGAGTGCGATGCGTCTTCGCATCGCTTTCACAGGCTCGAGGCTGCATCGGCAAACGCCGCGGAGCATTCTTCCGGTTGTGGCACAAGCGTGAGCCGGGGCGCGATCGGATGGTGACGTTGCAGCCAAACCAAAAAATAAAACACCCACATGCGCCATTGAATCGCGAAGCTGTTGCCGACGTTCCCGCCAAGCACCGCGTTCACTGCCGGCGCAAGCCCAAGCACATTGCGTGGCGCGAGGAAAACCTCGATGAACTCCTTCGTGTACCATGCGTCCACAAACCGGAGATAAACATCCATCGCGCGATTCACCGCTTTCTCATAGCGCGCGAAAAGCCGTTTCGTCTTGCGCGGACAATCGAGCACTTCGTCAAGCGCATCGGCAGCAAGTTCGCCGCTGAACACGGCGAGAAAAACGCCGCTGCTGAAAATGGGATCGATGAACCCGGCAGCATCGCCTGCAAGCAACCAGCGGTCGCCATGCAATTGCGCACTGCGATAGGAAAAATCGGCCTCGACATAAACTTGCGAGACGCGCCGGGCGTTTGCCATTCGTTTGGCAATGATTGGCTGCCCGGCCAGCGCCTCTTCGAGAAAGTCTTCAGTCTTGAGCTTTGATTTGCGAAAAGTTTCGCTGTCGAGAACCACGCCTACGCTGGTGCGCTCGGCGGTAAGCGGAATTAACCAGAACCAGCGATCGATGGCACGGATCAAGACTGTCAGCGTCCCGTCAATTCCTTCAGCACGCCACACGCCGTCGTAGTGCGCGAAGATGGAAAGCTTCTGAAGATGGTCATAAGTCTTTTTAATTTTGAATTGCCTGCCCAGAACCGAAGTTCGCCCACTGGCGTCAATCAAATAACGCGCTCGGACTCGTCCCTCTGTGGTAGGGACATCGCGCTGCGATGTCCGGTCGGCGCAGCGCGCCGACCCTACCTCATCAGGGCAGCGCGTTTTCCAAAACAACGTAACTTCATTGGCTTTGAACTCGATTCGCTCGACTGAAGTCTCTTCGTGTACTTCCGCGCCGCATTCTGCGGCATGATCCAGTAGCACCTTGTCGAAATCATCGCGTGTGACCTGATAAGCGTGATCGGTCTGCGAACGATAACCATCCTTGAAGTAAAACTTGGTTCCGGTATCGGAGCACGCGCCGATGATTTCGCCGCCGAATTTTTTCATGAATCCGGCGCGCAAAAATTTCTCGTGCAGCCCCAGGCGAGTAAACGCTTTCATGCTGAACGGCAGCAGCGATTCGCCAATGTGAAACCTTGGAAACTTTTCGCGTTCGAACACAATCACGCGCCTGTCGGCGCGCGCGAGCAATGCCGCGGCAGTGCTGCCAGCCGGTCCGCCTCCGATTATCGCGACATCATACATGCTGCTGATCACCGTCTTGACCTTAGCAAATTATCGAAGGTTTGGTAGAACCCACCTCCTAAACAGCGGTGTCATGTTGAGCAAAGCGAAACATCCCTGTTTTGTTTCTGACCCATCGATCCATTAAAATCTGAGATTCTTCGCTTCGCTCAGAATTACAACTGAACCGTGTGCCCATCGGGTCGGTGCTGCGTTCCACCCTCCTGCCAAGTTTGTGCTACCGTTTACGACGGAAAATGAAGTTGATCGATCGATTCATTAGCCGCGAGCTGATCGTGAACGTTTTGTTTGCGATCGTGGTGCTGAGCCTCGTTCTCGTTGTTGGAAACATTTTCCGGAAACTTCTTCCGTTGCTCGTGAATCACGATGTGCCGATGGAATATCTGATCACGTTCATCGCATATGTGCTGCCGTTCTCTCTCACGCAATCCCATGGCACTTTTCGGAAGCGACCAGGTGATCGATCAATTTCCCGGGCGCAAGATTTACGTCGGCAAGAAAGAGGGCAACAAGCTGGAGAACATCACTGTGTTCGAGCTGAACCAGAACTCGCTGCCGGTAAAGGTGACATTCGCGCGTACGGGGATGCTCGAAGCCGATTTGCCGAACAAACAGATTCTCATGCACCTCTATCAGGCGCGTTACCAGGAGCGGGACGAGAAAGAGCCCGCCAATCTGCGAAAGATCCGGGACGGAATTAATATGGTGGAAGGGACGTTGCCCATCAGTCTTGAAGAGCTTTACGAGAAAGAGAAAAAACGGCCGAGTCGCTCCGCTTTATCGATTGAGCAATTGCTCGACCAATTGAAAAGCGAGAACCAGCGGGAACGCAGCGCCAGCCGTACGGAAATCAATAAACGCTTTTCATTTCCATTCGCGTGTGTGGCGTTCGCGATCATCGGCGTGCCGCTGGGCGTCACCGCGCATCGGCGCGAAACTTCTATCGGGTTCGCCATGGGTTTGATTGTTGCCACAACGTATTTTCTGTTCGTGATCATTGGGGATACCTTGCGCGGAAACCCGCATGCGCACCCGGAGTTGCTCGTCTGGTTTCCCAACATTCTGTTTATCGTGCTGGGGGTGCTTTTGTTCCGGCGGCTCGCGCGGCAATGATGCTGAAATTCATACGGGCGTATCTCGAGACTGGCGAGTGCTGTAGTGTGCGTTGTCTCCAGCGCATTCGCCGGTTCTCGCCAATCTGCTGGCCGTGCTCCGCTCAGGCCAGTGGACGCCACAGAGGCTTGTAAGCAACACGGGCTGTTGATTGCGACGCTCGAGCACGCGCGCCAAAATCCATCCCGAAACGCGCTTTCAGAACATGACTCGAATCGGCACTGGCGATTCTTTGCTCGTTGATAATCGGGCGCACGACTCGTGCACAAACGATCTCCGTGCTACGGCTCTGACAGTTTTGATCATTATTTGCTTCGTCGCTTGGCTGGCCTTCGAAATTCCCAAAGGGATTCTCACTAACACCGATGAGCTATTAACAGCCGAGCGCAGCCGCGAGATGCTTCTGACTACGCCGTGGGTTGTTCATTTCAATTTTGAAAAATCCTTCGCAAAACCGCCATTGCAGTACTGGCTCACGACGCTGACGCTGCAAAGCTTCGAAAACCGCACGCTCGCAGTGCGAATTTGGCCGTTGGTGTATGGCGTTCTTACTGCGATCACACTGGCCTATCTCGCTCGCGTGATTGCGCCGGATCGGCCATGGGTAATTCCACTCAGCCTTGCCATTCTGGTTTGTTGCCCGTTGTTTTCTGCAGAGGCGGGCCGCGGCCTTCTGGATATTGGCCTGGCATTTTTCACCACGCTTGCAATCGTTTTCGCGCAGCTTGCACGCAAAAATCCGGCCTGGTGGATGGGAGTCGCGGTGGCGTGCTGGCTCGGCAGTCTGCAAAAAATCCCGCTGATTTTTCTTTTGTGGCTGGTGATTTTGGTTGTTCGCGCAATCTCGCCGATCCAGCGCCGAAATCTTTTCAGCGGGTGGCTGATTGCGAGCATCGTTTTCGCGCTGGCCTCGAGTGCAGTCTGGCCCTTGGTCCAGTTGGCAAAATATGGAATGCCAGCGAAGAGCGTGTTTAATGAAGAAGTCGTTGTCTGGCTAGGGCCGGAGTATTTGGGAGCGCGACCTTACTTTGAAGTACCACTTCGCCTGAGCACGACCGCCTGGATAGGCGCCGGCTTCTTTGCCTTTATCGCGCCATTTGCAGTTCTTCTTTGGAAACAGCAAAGATTTTCGGCTGCGGCCAGGGAGTTGGCGAGCTTGTGCCTTGCAGTTATTGCGCTGGCCGTGCTTTTTAATTTTCGATCGGTTCGTTATATAGTCCCGATCGTTCCGTCGCTCTGTCTTTTACTCGCCATTTTTTTTCAACGGTTTCTGGAGCGGCGATCGGCGCTTCGTATCGGAGCAGCAGTGTTGCTGGCTTTGATGCTTCTCGCGAGTCTCACACAAGCAGGGATTCAGATTTATTTGCGGCAACGCAATGCCTCGCTTCAAATGGAAGAGGGAAACATAAAGCTTCGCACCCGCGAAAAGGATATTGCCGATGAGAAGCGCGTCGCCGAAGAATTAGGCGCCTTGCAACAACCGGACAGCAAGATGGTGCTGGTTAAAGCGATCAAAGGCGGAAGCGACTTACTCTATGACTCATTTTATCTCTTCCATGGGAACCTGCGTTTTCCGGTCACAAACCTGACCGTTGACGAACTGCGCGCCGCGCCGCCTCCTGTTATCGGCGTAAGCGTTGCGCGCGATTTTCCGGTCGTCCAACAAGTTTATCCCAAAGTCCAAACACAATTCAGTCGCGCGCAATTCATGCTTTGGCGAGTAGACGCGGAATAAATCGGCAGGCTAAGATGGCGTCGCCGTGCCGACGCCCATAATCGAGCAGTTGTTCAAATTGTCCGAGCACAAAACCACTGTGCGAACGGAGGTGCTTGCTGGTCTGACCACCTTTCTGACGATGGCTTACATCATTTTTGTTCAGCCAGCCGTTCTCTCCGGAAAGATGTTCGGTACGGATACGGGCCTGGATTTCGGTGCCGTAACGACGGCCACGTGTGTTTCAGCCGCGCTGGCAACGGCGATCATGGCGCTCTACGCGCGTTATCCGATCGCGCAGGCGCCTGGGATGGGTGAAAATTTCTTCTTCGTTTTTTCGGCATTGCCGGCCGCGACCGCGGCGGGATTTTCCAATGGATGGCAGGTTGCGCTCGGCGTGGTGTTCGTTTCCGGCGTGTTGTTTTTAATCTTGTCGCTGGTCGGGTTGCGTGAACTGATTTTTAACGCAGTCAGCCCGAGCCTGAAGAATGGTATTGCGGCGGGCATCGGGCTTTTTATTGCATTCATCGGATTGCAGCAGGCAGGTGTAATCGTTAAAGACCCGGGCACCGCCGTGAAGCTGAATGCGCATTTTGCTTCGCCTGATTTGATTCTGTTCTTCGTCGGCATGCTGACGACAGCAATCTTGCATGCGCGTCGGGTGCGCGGCTCGATTTTGTGGGGCATCATCGCCGCCACAGTGTTAGCCTGTCTGTTGAAGTTTGCGCTGCCGCACATGCCGGCCGGTATGTCCTCGGCTCGCGACGTGAGCGAGTCCATGCTCAACACGCGCTTTGAATTCGCAGAAGGTCTCGTTGCGCTCCCGCCATCACTCGGCCCGACATTTCTGAAAATAGATGTCGCGCATGCACTGACGCCGACAATGCTTCCGTTCGTTTTCGTTTTTCTGTTTATGCTCACATTCGATGCCATCGGGACATTGATTGGCGTGTGCGAGCAAGCCGGTTTCATGCGCGATAACAGATTGCCTCGCGCGAAGCAGGCCATGGTCTCCGATGCGATCGGGACAGTGGCCGGCGCGGCGCTGGGTACAAGCACGGTCACCAGTTTTATTGAAAGCGCTGCGGGCGTGGAGGCAGGCGGGCGAACAGGACTGACAGGTCTCGTGGTCGCTGCGCTGTTTCTGGTTGCGCTCTTTTTCAGTCCACTGATTGCGATGATTGGTGCCTATCCGCCAATCACTGCCCCTGCGCTGACAATTGTCGGCGCAATGATGATGCAAAATGTGGCGAAGATTGAATGGAAGGATTACACCGAATCGATCCCAGCATTCCTGATCATCATTGGGATTCCGTTATCGTATTCGATTGCCGATGGCCTGGCGCTTGGTTTTATCAGCTACGCTATTATCAAAGCTTTCAGCGGTCGCAGCCGCGAAATTAGCTGGCTGACCTACGCTCTGGCGGTCGTGCTCGTGTTGTACTTCGTTTTTGTGCGAAGCCGAATGGGCTAGGAATTGGTAGGGACGCCGCGCTGCGGCGTCCGGTCGGCGCAGCGCGCCGACCCTACCTCAGGCTTCCTCCGGCTCCGGTCCGAGTGAGAGAGAAGGCGTTGTGCCCGATCTGACCTCTCGATGCTGGAAAACCGGAATGCGTACTGCGAGCGCGTCCCACAGGTAAACAGCCACGCAAGCCAGCACTACGAACGATGCATACGGTCGAACGCCGTGCAGAAAATCAATCGCCCTTAAAGTCGGGTCGAGCTTTTTATCGATCAGCATCACGTGGACGATCATGGCCGTGCTGGCGATCGATATGATGAAATGAATGATGCTCAATCTGACGCTGACTCCCAGCGCCACCGCGCTTACGACCGCGCCCCACGTCAGATAGCGCTCATGCATTTGACCCAGGAGCGCGAACATCAGTAACCATGGCGCGGCAATGGCAATCAGAACCCGCGGATCGCGAGCGCGGAGATGTCGCGTCAGGCCGTGCGCAGACAACGCCAATGCGCCAAGATAAAGCAGACGCAACGCCCATTGCAGTGTGAGATGCAAATCCAGAGATCCGATACGACCGGACAAAAGTGAATCTTTTAGTGACCACCCAACCTGGCCGAGGAGCGATGGAAGGTTGTAGCAGGAACTGATGAAAAGATAAGGATAATGCTCGGTGCCGTAGATAAAGCCGATTTGCAACCAGGCGAAGCTTCCGCCCGTAAAAGAGCCGGCCACAAATATCGCGGAGCCGAGGATTCCGGCGAGCCATGCGTCTGCATACGGCAGTTTGTATCGGAGCAGGAATAACAGGCTAACAACAATAACAGCAGCGACAGAGATCCAAGCTGCCGGCATGCGCAGAAGCCAGGGTGAAACTATCAGCGCTGTCGTGGCCACAAAGCCGGCGAGCATGCGCAGCGCGGGAATCCATTTCCTTTGCCACAGCGGCCAGAGAAGAAAGAAAGGTGCCACGAACAATAATTGTCCTTTGAGCATTGCACCAGCGCCGAGCAAGCAACCGCACCAGAACCAGCGATTTTTCAACGCTGCGATCGCGGCGAAAAGGTAAAAAGGCAGGACCCATACGTCCCATTGCGGCCAACCGTGCGCATCCAGAATCATCGACGGTTCAAGCCACGCGACACTCGCCGCGGTGAGACCGCAAATCGAAGCGCGATGCTGCTGCGGCAATGCACGCAGCAGGAACGAGTGCGTTGGCCGTGATCGCTCCACGCACAGGCGAACCAAAACGAAGATCGCTGCTGCGGAAAGCAGTTCGCACAGCAGATTGATCTTCAACAGTGGATTGACCATCTTGGGGTGTCCGTCATCAACCACTGGAAATTCATTGCGGACTTGTTTGGTCCAGATTGCCATGGCCAGGAGTCGCAGCGGCGGATAATCCAGGCGGTAATCGTTCTCGTACGCGTCCTCTTTCACCCGGTCGTAGAGCGCGAGATAGCCGCGGAAAAATCCTGGCCACGAATTGGCCGTCGCTTCGTCGGGCGACAACCGGCGCGCCTCCTTCAGGATTTCGTTGCCCCAGTAGAAACCGTTGACGATGTCGTGCTGATAACGGACGTGCCTCGTATTTTCCCCGATCCATCGACGCAGTTGAATCCCTGCGAGGAAAATCGTCGCCACCAAAAGTGCCACGAGAACGCGCCGGATAAAATCGCGAGTACGCGCCGAAGTTATGCGGAGACGTAAAAAAGATCGAATGCCCATTCGCCCAAAAGAAGAAGACAGAAACTCATTTCGACAGGTTACAGCAGTTTTTGTTCGAAACTGCGTGTACCTAAATCGTTCGCGAGTTCAGCGGCAGCCGCATGACGCTGCCAATTCATCAGCGGACAATCGACGTAGTCGGCAAAACTCAGAGTTGCCGATCGCCTCACGCTCAGAGCGCAAAACGCCGGTCCGCTTTGACAACACTCGACCGGACTCTGAAGACTGCCTCGATTATGGAGTGAAGAAACTGATTACCGTGTGAACGGCTCTTCGTGTGCCCTTTACGGTGCTATGCGCGACATTCTTCGCCGTAATCGCGGTGTCCTTCGCCACGTGTCGCGCGGTGCGAACAGGCCCAGCCTGAACGCTCGCAGCGGATATGGCGAGCGCGAGCATAACTGAAAATAACGCTTTCATTGTACTTGAATTTCGTAACTGAGGCGTCGGGTGCGCTTGTGGGCAGGCGCAATTTATTGTGTTGGAAATTGGCTCCAGCGGTAGGATTCGAACCTACGACCAATCGGTTAATCCCGACTGCGTCGGGACTCTACCACTGAGCTACGATTTCAATCCAAGCAACCGAATTCGGATCGAGCGCGCGGATTTCCACGATTTAATTTCGCGCTCGCGCCGCGTAGCGCTAGAACGAGCAGGATGCTCTTCTGACCATACCAAAATCCACGGCCCATTTTTGCGTGTGAACTTTCCGGAAATTTTGTCGGTTCGATTGTGATTTGTAACTCGCCTCTCAAGATCATCGGTATGACCGATGTAGAAACGTCCGGCTGGATTTTGAAGAACGTAAACCCAGAACATAGATTTGGCTCCAGCGGTAGGATTCGAACCTACGACCAATCGGTTAACAGCCGACCGCTCTACCACTGAGCTACGCTGGATCACCCAATCGAAGACCGCGAGTGGATATTTTCGCGCACGATTGGTTTGAGGCAACTGTCAATCGGGCCGTTTAGCGAGCCGTGCCGGCTAACGATAGGCAACGAACTTCCAGCTCTCGTCGACGTTCTTCCGTCATCAGGCGATTTGTTTCCAAACATCAAAACAACTTCGGCGAATCATCGCTCTGCTGAATTTAGTTGCAGATGTCGCGTCATAGGAATCATTGGCATCAGCTTGCATTCCTACCGGCACGCCTGGGCGCAGCGCGCAAAGGCTTGCGGATATCAGCAGCGATTCGCTCAAGAGGCACTTGGCCACAACAGTCGCGCGGTTCACGAAGCTTATGCGAAAGGTGCGCTAGTTGTTCTCCCCGCACTCGAAGAGTACGAGCAAATTCAAACAAACAAAGTCATTCCCTTGCACTGGCACAGAAGCTGCGCCCTAAGCCGATCTTAAGCACTAATTACTGGGCACGTTCGCGGCCCATTCTAACCTAAAGCCTTTAAGGAATCCAAATATCGTACGTCTGCGGCGTTAATTTGAAAGCCAGTGGCAATTCAACAACCATTGGCCCTCTTCGGAGCCGCCATTTACGAAGCGTCGCTACCGCCACTCGATCAAACGTTGAGTCTCCCGAACGCTTTAGGATTCTTACCTCTTCAACTTGCCCGTTTTTGCCAACGTGCAGCTCGTATTTTCCGTCACCCTGTTTGTTGGTCCAGGACGGAGGAAAGGGGTAGCTTGGACTGGGCCCGTTAAGAACCGTGCCTTTTCCTAAAAACGGGGCGAGCATCTCATCCATGTCTCTCTTATGCATTACTACCAATTGGGTAACGACGCCGCCTCTCATGGTGAACGTGATTGGAATGTTGACCTTCGAGACCGTACCCGGCGCAAATTTCCATCGTCGGAAT
>QHNQ01000027.1 GCA_003218135.1 Verrucomicrobiota bacterium | reverse complement strand
GATTCGCGAAGTTCAGGATGATCAGATCGTAGTTCGTCATGCGCGCAAGCACTTCATCGGTGACCTCAAATGCGCTCATCTCGGGCTGCAAGTCGTACGTAGCGACCTTTGGCGAGGGAACCAGTTTGCGGTCTTCACCGGGGAACGGTTTCTCGATTCCGCCGTTAAAAAAGTAAGTCACGTGCGCGTATTTCTCCGTCTCAGCGATGCGCAATTGTGATTTGCCGGCCGCGCTAACGATTTCGCCGAGAATATGGGCCAGCTCTTCCGGTGCAAAAATAAACGGCGAGGAATAAGTAACATCGTATTGCGTCAGCGTGACAAAGTGCACTTGCGGCCACACCTCGCGGTCAAAACCATCGAAATCTTTCAACAGAAATGCTTGCGACAGTTGCCTCGCGCGATCGGCGCGGAAGTTGAAAAACAAAACTGAATCGCTATCGCGTACCCGCTGGTCATTGAATTGAGAGAAAATCAGCGGCGGCATGAACTCGTCCGTTTTGCCAAGTTCATATTGTCGCGCTACCGCCGCGGAAGGCGACGATTCGCAGAATTCACCGCGACCGAGAACGATGGCGTCCCAGGCTCTTTTCGTGCGGTCCCAACGCCGATCCCGATCCATAGCGAAATAGCGGCCAATCACGGTCATTATCTTGGCGCCGCTTTTCTCAAGCTCCTTTTCGCATGTCTTTAAAAAACCGGCGCCACCAGTCGGAGAAGTGTCTCGACCATCTGTGAAAGCATGGACGAAGATCTCTGTGACCCCTGCTTCGCGCGCCGCATTCGCAAGCGCAATCATGTGCGAATAATGACTGTGCACGCCGCCGTCAGAAACTAGTCCTAAAAGGTGAAGCCGATGACCCCGCGCGGCGGCGAAGGTCTCCTGCAATACTCGGTTACATGTTAGTTCGCCTTCTTTGATCGCGTTGTTAATTCGCGTCAGGTCTTGATAAACAATTCGGCCCGCTCCGAGATTAAGATGGCCGACCTCCGAGTTGCCCATTTGCCCCTCCGGCAGACCAACATCAGCCCCACTGGCGCTCAACCTAGAGCGTGGATAATCCGCGTACAGCTTGTCGTGAAAGGGAGTGGATGCGAGCAGCGTGGCGTCTCCGTTCTCGTCGCGCTTTTCCCTGCCGCCTGGATTGATGCCCCACCCGTCCCGAATAATGAGCATCACCGGGCCAGCCATACGTCGCGCACTTTGCCGGTGAACGAGAAGACCCACAAGCGGTTCTTTCGTTGACACCCAGTAGACGCGCGCCTACATCGGCCTCGTGAAATGGCGCAATCAGTTGCTCGCGCTCTTTTGTCTGCTCGTTTTTGCAGGCGTCGGTGTTCTTTATTTTCAGCACTGGGTAATCCGAAAGCCTTTCGGGATTATCTTGTTTGTCGGAGAAGGACTTTCGCCTGCCCGGCTCGCGCCTACGCGCGCCTACGCCGCTGGAGTCGAGACGCGCTTGAATCTGGACTCGATGCCAAACGCAGCCTTAATGACGAATTATTCCAAGGATTTCGCTGCTCCCGATCAAGCAGCTGCTGCGACTGCGATCGCGACGGGCGAGCGAGTGACCAATCACAATCTTGCGATCAATGCAGATGGGAAACCTATCAAGAACATTGTCGAACTAGCGCGCGAACACGGACGAGCCATCGGTTTGGTAACGGACACAAAGCTTACCGATCCGACTAGCGCGGCTTTCTACGCGCACCCGCTTGAGCCCAGCGATGTGGACAAAATCGCAGCTGAGTTTGTAGACCGGGGCAACATCGACATCGCAATGGGCGGTGGCGCGGCGCAGTTTCTTCCCATCACGAAGGGGGGGGACAGACAAGATAATCGCGATCTGTTGTTGGAGCTCCGCGGTAACGGATTCGATATTGTTCGAACACGAACTGAATTGGAAACAATTCCAGCGTGGCGTCGACCGAAACTGTTCGGCGTTTTCGACGATGGAGACCTGGCCTTCACAAATCAGCTCGAACAAAGAAATCAACAGCCGAGTCTTTCCGATATGGTGCGGCGCGCAATCCAATTACTTCAATACAACACCGGCGGCTATTTTCTTGTCGTCGATGCAGGGCTAATGCGCAAAGCAGCACAGGAAAACAACGGAGAAAGGACCCTCAGCCAAACAGTTGAACTGGACCGCGCGGTCGGTATCGCACGAAGCTATGGTGGGCCAAAATCGACGATCATAGTATGCGGTGATTTGGCAATGGGTGGACTAAGCTTGAATGGGTTTCCTTTTCGCAAAGATAGCGGTATAGCCTTGCTGGGCTTTAACTCAGCTGGCCAGCCCTGGATCACGTGGGCAACCGGCCCTCATGGCACCAAGTCCTATGGTCCGGCGAAAATCCCCGGAAACCAAAACAAAAGCGACACTCAGGAAACCGAACAGCCAGAGCCGGCAGCGTTCTACACGAAATCAGCGCTGGTCACGGTGGAAGACGTGGTTGCCTTCGGCAGCGGACCTGGAACAGACGCGCTGCAAGGGGTACTGGACAGCACAGCTGTTTTTGAAATTTTGCGCAACGAGCTTTGACGACTCCGGTGGCCACGTCCAACCTGGCGCGTCACAGAAACACCCGATTACTCGCCGAAGCACCGAGCTCGTCTATAACAAAGTCAATCATGGTTCCTTCAACTTTGCTGCTTCGCGGTATGGAATGCCGAGTCGATAAAGACGCAATTGTTCCTCGAGCGCCAAAGATAACGAGTGATCACCTGACAGCTGTGATAGCTGTATTGCAGCACCAGCGGTTTCAATCGCTTGTCCAAATTGTCCAGCCTCCGCGTACGCCGCCGCCAACGTACGCAGCACGATCGGATTGGAGCCTCCGGATAGCTCATCAGCTCGCCGTGCAATTTCAACTGCCTTGGCACCATTTCTCAATGATCCATTGGAACAAGTAGCAATTAGCCAACCCAGGTTCGTCAGGGCAGGAATGGATTTTGGAGAAATCTCCAGGGCTTTCTCGTAATGCTGAATAGCTTCTGCTGTTTCCCCTTTTTCATCGAGAGCAACAGCAAGGACGGTGTGACAATCTGCATGCTCAGGCCAGATCAACAGGGCTGCGCGAAAATGCTGGATTGCAGTATCGAGTTCCCCTTTCTCAAGCAGAGCACGGCCGAGGCCGTACCGGGCCAGAAAGTAATCAGGCCGCATTGCAAGCGCTTCTTGGTAGTGCATTATCGCTTCGTCGATCCGTTTCTTCTCAAGAAGAGCGCTGCCTAAAGCGACCTGAGCATCGGGATCGTTTGGTTGCATGGTGACCGCTTTCTCACTATGCACAATCGCCTCGTCTACTTCGCCTTTGCTTAAAAGCGCCGTCCCCAGATTGTACTCGGCATCCCACCAATTCGGCTGCAGTTGCAATGCGTGCTGGTAATGAGCGATTGCATCATCTACCTGTCCTTTCTCGAGAAGCACAATGCCGAGGTTGGTATCAGCCATCCAGCACTCCGGGTTTCTTGCAAGAGTAGTGCGCCAAAGCGTTTCCACATCGCCGAACATTGAGCTTTGCCACCAAGTCAAGATCGCCAACATCGCAACTGCAAATAGCGCCGCGCTACAAATAAAGGCACGCTGCTGCTTAAGGGCGTCGGCCAAACTGACTATCCCCGCCGAGGCAAGGGCGATCGGCCCGATACACGCCAAATACTGGTAGTGATCCGCCACAAACGTATAGCGGTATGTGAAGAGCATGATGAACCCAAGTACTGGGCTAAGTGTGGCAACAAAGAAGGCCGCCGCGACCTCGACGCTGCGTCCGGTGTAGCGCCTCAACCAGTAGATCGCCGTGCAGACCGCAACTGCGGCCACTAACCAGACGTAATCCAACAGGTGCGCCGCTGAGATGTTCCATTTCGGATAAATGAAGGTTAGATTCGACGGCCAGATAAGTTTACTTACATAAAACCAAACAGCCCGGCTCGCGACGAGAACCCGGTCGACTGGACTTAAGAACGGAATGGCCGCTCGGCTCGTCCCCTGATGATAATGCTCCCACCACATGGCTAATAAACCCATGGCGAGACCGAGAACGAGGAAAGGAAGAATCTCGAAAGTCCTCCTCCAATTGATGGCCTTCTTTTGTAACCACAAAATCAAGAACAGCGCTGCTGGCAAGGTACAGGCTGTTGCCTTGGCCGAAAGCGCCAGCATGTAAAAAATGAGAGCTAGCACGTAAAAGGGCCACGGCCGCTTCGTCCGTTCATCAACAAATGCGAGCCATGCCAGGAGCGTCAGCAGAAAGAAAAACCCCATGAGAACATTCTTGCGCTCCGTAATCCAGGCCACCGATTCCACTTGCACTGGATGCAGGGCGAAGATTGCGCCGGCCAGCCATGCCCCCGGCACGTTCAAACGCGCCAGCACTCGCCAGACCAGCAGCGCGTTGGCCGCATGAAGCAGAAGGTTGACCCAATGATAACCGGTCGGATTCAGTCCCCACAGCGCGTGCTCGATGCGAAACGTGCTGTAGACCAGCGGAAAATATTGCGAAGGCGAATCGAGCGAAAACCAGATGCGCCGCAAACCATCAGGCGCAGTCAGCAATTCGTTATTCGTTATATACACGTCATCGTCCCAGATAAAGCCGCCATTCCACGCGGGCCGATACGCAAAAATCGTCAGGGCTGCCAAAACCAAGGCAAAGAACCAGGCGCGACCGCGTTTGGAAGTGATGAGTCTAGGAATATTGCGCAGCATTGCTGTATTGAACGCGATTCGCGGAGACGCAGTGCAACGGAAATCGTTCAGTTGCAAGCTGTCCTTTTCCATCGGAGAAACAGCTTTCGTGGCGCATAAAATCGACAATCAGAGCAAAGCACTGCGTTTCGGCTGGTGTGTCCTCGCCGCGATCGTTTTCGGGCTCGTGATTGCCATCCGGATTCGACTTCTGGACATTCCGTTGGAGCGCGACGAAGGCGAATACGCTTACGCCGGCCAACTGATGCTGCAAGGGATCCCTCCATACACGCTCGCCTACAGCATGAAGTTTCCTGGAACCTATGCCTCCTATGCGCTGATCATGTCGATATTCGGCCAAACAATCTTTGGTATTCACTTCGGTTTGCTGCTCGTTAATGCTGCGACGATTGCGCTAATTTTCTTCCTCGGCCGACGGTTAATCAATTCGATTGCCGGGATTGCAGCTGCAATGAGTTATGCCGTTCTTTCAGCCAGTCCGTCCGTGCTTGGCTTGTTTGCTCACGCGACGAATTTTGTCATGCTGCCGGTTCTGGGTGGGACGCTACTGATCCTGAAGCTTTCCGAGTCAGAGCACCACGCAATTGGGCGGATATTCGCGAGCGGGGCGCTCTTTGGCATTGGTGTGTTGATGAAACAGCCGGCGCTCCTATTTATCCCATTTGGAGTACTCTATCTGCTTTGGAACGATATCCACCGTCGATTTGCCCTGAAAGAAATCGTTCTGCGCAATTTGATCTTTGGGATCGCGGCAATTGTTCCCTTTGGAATCACATGTCTCGTTCTCTGGCACGCAGGGGTGCTCGACAAGTTTTGGTTTTGGACAATCAGGTACGCTTCGGAATATGGCGGTATCCTTATGGGTGCGATATACAGCGGCAGATGGCCTTTAGCCCGCGCCATGCACGTCTTCGCCTTTAGGATTGCGGAAGCGTTCGACATTGGCTGGGTGTTGTGGGCATTGGCTGGACTGGGCCTTGTGTTCGGGATGGTGGACAGAAGGAGCCGCTTCGCCGCAATTTTTTTGCTCGCTCTATTCGTGTTCTCGGCTTTAGCGGTATGCCAGGGACTTTATTTTCGGCCTCATTATTTCATTATGATTCTGCCGGTGGTCTCACTCCTGGTAGGCCTTGCAATTAGCAAACTGTCCGATCTTCTGACAAGCCGAACGATTGTGGTTAGATTTCTTCCGCTCTTTCTGCTTGGCGCGATGCTAAGCCTGCCAGTTCTGTGGGAAAAACAAATCTTCTTTGGAGTTTCTCCGGTTGAGGCTTGCCGAATGATTTATCCCACTAATCCATTCGCTGCGGCCGTTAAGATCGCAGAGTATCTGCGAGAACATACAAACCCGGACGATACAATCGCGGTGTTGGGATCAGAACCGGAGATTTATTTTTATGCACAGCGGCATTCCGCGACGGGATATATTTACACTTATGAACTGATGGAACCGCAAAAATATGCGCGCCAAATGCAGGAGGAGATGATTCATGAGATCGAGAGCGCGCGTCCAAAGTTCCTGGTCTCGGTGGTAATGTTTAATTCCTGGTTGTGGCGTCCTGACTCTGATCGGTTGATGTTCAACTGGGCAAATGAATATGGCGCGCAAAACTACAGCCCAGTCGGTCTTGTGAATATGACTACCAAAGAAGTCGATTATTTCTTTGGAGACGTTCCGCCGCCAGTCGAGAACCTAAAGAACCATATCTTGATTTACAAACGGAATCTTTAAGCAGCCGTTGGCGTGACATTTCAGCGCTCCGCATGCACCGCACTAAGTCTAAATCAATGGCTCGGCTTAACACACCGCGTCTTTTGGTAACTGTGGGTGTCTGCGTCTCTCTGGTAGTTTTTACGTGGATCGTGTTTGGCCAGACGCTCCGCCACGACTTCGTTAACTACGATGATCCGAGGTACGTTTACCAAAATACCACGATAACCCGTGGGCTTAACCTCTCCGGTATCGCCTGGGCGTTCACACACATTCATTCTGAGAATTGGCATCCGTTGACGACGATAACACACATGTTGGACTGCCAGTTATATGGATTAAAGCCGGGTGGACATCATTTTACCAATGTGTTTCTTCATACAATTGCAGTGGTCCTGCTCTTTGTCGTGCTCCAGCAAATGGCTGGCGCGCTCTGGCGGAGCGCGTTTGTGGCAGCACTGTTTGCCATTCACCCTTTGCACGTGGAGTCGGTTGCCTGGGTAGCAGAGCGCAAGGATGTGCTCAGCGGTCTGTTCTTTATGCTGACGCTGCTCGCATACGTCCATTACACGCGGACACCATCGAACGGGCGCTACATGATAGTAGCGTTTGTGTTTGCGCTTGGTCTGATGTCCAAGCCGATGCTGGTGACGCTGCCCTTTGTGCTGTTACTTTTGGACTACTGGCCGCTCGGAAGAATCAAACCTCAGCGACCAGACATCGGACGTCAGCTCTTAACACCCATCGCCGAGAAAATTCCACTCATCGCACTTTCCGCCGTCTCAGGTGTGATCACATTTCTGGCGCAACGACACGCAATCGGTTGGACCGAACAACTGCCGATGTTAGCACGCATTAACAACGCCATAGTCACCTACGTAATCTATGTCCGGCAGATGTTCTGGCCAGTAAACCTGGCGGTATTCTATCCTCATCCTGAAAACCGGCTGCCACTATGGGAAATCGCTCTGGCCCTAGCCGTTCTCATTAGCATTACGAGCGCAGCGGTTATTCTGCGAAGGAAGGCGCCATATTTCATCACCGGTTGGTTCTGGTATCTTGGGATGCTTGTACCGGTAATCGGGTTGGTGCAAGTAGGATGGCAGGGACATGCCGATCGCTACACGTATTTGCCACAGATTGGGCTTTACATTGCTGGGTCTTGGGCCCTTGCCGACTTGTCTGTATCGTGGCGCCACCGGCGCATGGTTCTGAGCGCTGCCGCGCTATTCGTAATTGGCGCGTTAAGCTGGAGCGCCTGGATGCAAGCGTCTTATTGGCGTGATAGCGAGACGCTGTTTACTCATGCGCTTGCTGTCACGAAAAACAACGACGTAGCGGAGAACAACCTCGGCATAATTTTCCTGCAAAAAGGCCAACTCGACGAGGCCATTTCCAGGTTGCAAGCAGCTATCGATCTCCGACCCGAAAACGGCCCGGCTCATGACAACCTCGCAAAGGCCCTTCTTCAAAAGGGGCGGCTGGAGGACGCGATGGTCCACTATCGTAAATTCTTGGAAATAGAACCTCACAACGTAGAGACACGCAATATCCTTGGAACGGCGCTCATCCAGCAAGGCCACGTAAAAGAAGCAATTCAGCAGTGGCAGGAAGCGCTGGCAATCGAGCCGGCAAACGGAAATGCCGCGAGCAATCTTGCATGGGTATTCGCCACCTGTCCCGACGCATCAATTCGAGATGGGGGCCGAGCAGTTGAACTCGCGGAGAAAGCGGTGCAAATCTCGGGCGGACAGATCCCAATGATTTTTCATATATTGGCGGCCGCCTATGCTGAGAATGGGCGTTTCTCCGCGGCAATTGAAACGGCGCGGCGCGGCGCTGCGTTAGCAAACAGCCAGGGCAACGCTGGTTTAGCCAGCGAACTTCAGAACAACATCGCGCTTTATCAAGCTGGCAGACCGCTGCGCGATCCGAGCTTAACAACTCGCGGTTTGTCGCCTAACGGTGAATAAAAAGCGTCAATTTAGCCACCGCACCGACAGGAAGACAACACGTTTCTACAGTCCTCTAACGACTCTCATTATTTGTCTGTTTCTTGTCGCAATCAGTTTGGCTGTATTCGGTCAAACCATCCGCTACGACTTCGTTAATTTCGACGACGATTTGTACGTCTATAATGCGCCGGTCATCAAAGCTGGGATAACGATACAGGGGCTCGCACTTGCAGTTACTGCGCCACACGCACGCAACTGGCATCCCTTAACCACTATCTCGCATATGTTGGACTGTCAGCTATACGGTTTAAACGCCGGCGGTCATCATGGGACGAACGTTCTTCTACATACGATCGCAGTGCTCCTGCTGTTTTTCGTGTTACGACAAATGACCAGCGCAGTATGGAAGAGTGCGATTGTGGCAACGTTGTTCGCGATTCACCCGCTCCACGTCGAATCAGTCGCCTGGGTGAGCGAACGAAAGGATGTGTTAAGCGCAGTTTTCTTTTTACTTATGTTGAGCGCGTACGTTCGTTATACACGCACCCACTCCATAACGCACTATTTAGTGGTCGTTGTTTTGTTTGCCGCCGGGCTCATGTCAAAGCCAATGCTAGTAACAGCCCCATTCATCCTTCTCCTTGTGGATTACTGGCCACTTCAGCGTTTTGAAAAACGATCGTCAGTAGAGGACGACAAAAGTTTAAGTCCCGGTAACGAGAAGCGCACAATAACGAGCCTTTTACTGGAAAAGATTCCCTTGCTGGTTCTTTCCGCGGCCGCTTGTGGCATCACATTTGTGTTACAAAAACGTGCTACTGGCGCAATTCCACCGTTGCCCATTCTCTGGCGCGTGCAAAATGCGCTTGTGAGTCACATAATTTACATCTGGAAAACAGCGTGGCCAACACGACTCGCCATTTTCTATCCGCATCCAAATAACACCCTGACCATTTGGCAGAGCGCCGGCGCGATGACATTGCTGTTGACCATCACTTTGGCGGCAATCGTCTTACGAAAGCAACGACCTTACCTCTTTACCGGTTGGTTTTGGTATGTCGGTATGCTGGTCCCAGTGATCGGCCTTGTTCAGGTGGGCGAACAAGGCCATGCCGATCGCTACACTTACCTTCCGTATATCGGGCTGTTTATGCTTGCGGTCTGGCTCGTTGCTGACGTGACAGCAGTCCATAAGTCCAGAGCACGGTTTGCTGTGGCTGCGGTGGGAGTAATAATCGTGGCGCTCGGCTGGGCAGCAGTGATTCAGACGTCCTACTGGCGGAACAGCGAAACGCTTTGGACCCATGCCCTTGCCGTCACATCTGACAACGATCTTGCGCATAACAATCTCGGTTACCTATGCATCGACCGCGGTGAACTGGACAAAGCGATCTCGCACTTCGAGGCGGCGTCGAGGATTCGGTCTCGTAAGCTGGATCCACACTACAACGTCGGTTCAGCGTTTGTGCAAATGAACCTCGCCGATGCTCTAGGCCTAAAAGGACTAGCCGATGAGGCGATGGTTCACTATGAGGAAGCAATCAAGTTGGTACCGAATTACGCAGAAGCATATTACAATCGCGGGAACATTCTTTTTGCTAACGGTCGCCTTGATGAAGCGATCGCGGACTGGGAGAAGACTCTGCAAATCCAACCCAATGACGCGGATGCCCACACCTGCCTGGGTAACGCTCTTTTACGACAGGGTTTGCGCACCGAAGCGATCGCTCATTACGAGAAGGCAATGGTGTTAGCCCCGGAAGATCCCCACTCGCGTAACAACATTGCCTGGCTATTGGCAACCTCTTCCGACGCAGCAATTCGCGACGGCGCCAAAGCGGTCGGCTTTGCCAATGAAGCAGTGCAGCTTTCAGGTGGGAGAGAACCCTCTTTCCTGCGGACACTCGCCGCTGCTTACGCAGAGAACGGTCGATTCTCTGAGGCGGTCGCCGTGGCCCGGCAGGCCTCAGTTATCGCTACCATGCAAGGTAAAACCAAACTGGCCAACGGTCTCGAGAAGGACCTCGTGCTGTACCGGAGCCGCTTGCCGCTTCGGGAAAATTCGCTCAGCGATTAGGACTGCCAGCGCCGGGGAAGTTGTAGTCGGTCACATAAACGATTCCAATAAATCACTTTTAAACCGGCGTTCTCCATAAATAACCCAAAATGCAATCTATGGCGACTGCCTATGGTAAGGATGACCGGATTCGTAAAGTACGATTTCCTTTCGAAGAAGATCGCTTAGTACGGAGTTTCCCTGGTCATCTGCTGCTCGCAACGCCTCACGAGCTGTGTCTGTAGCTTCCGAAAAACGATCAGCTTCGGCATAGGCAGCCGCTAGAATCCGCAGAATAAGTGGCTTCCCATCAGATGACCGCCGGGCCTGTTCAGCCAGCACAACCGCTTCCGGCCCGTTCCTGATGGACGGGTCCGGCGAAGTTGCCAGCAACCATGCCAGGTTACTTTGCGCTGCAACGTTTTCCGGTGCGAGGCGAAGCGCCTCCTTGTATTCGGTAATGGCGTCACCAAGTCGGTGTTTCGCGAGAAAGGCACTACCCAGATTTACACGGGCATTCGCATTCTCAGGAAGCAACTCTAATACCTTTTCGTAGTGTACAATAGCTTCGTCGATTCGTCCTTTGCGAAGGAGTGCGCTCGCAAGATTGTACTGAGCGTCTGGCTGGTTGGGCAAAGCGGCCACACACGTGAGGTAATGAATGATCGCACCATCGATGTCGGCTTTTGAAAGGAGCGCGTCTGCCAAATTGCATGACGCCTCGGCGTAATCCGGTTGGATCGCCAGTGCCTTTTGGTAATGCCCAATCGCATCGTCGATACGTCCTTGTTGAACAAACGTAGCGCCAAGATTGTTGTGCGCTTCCGGATCATCGGGATTGATCGCTAACGCTACTTCGTAGTGATCGACCGCACCATTGAATTCACCTTTCTCAGCCAGCAGCCGGCCAAGATTATAATGCGCTTCCGCATAGCCCGGCCGTAGCACGATCGCCTGCCGATAATGAGTTATCGCTTGATCGGTTTCGCCACGATCGCGAAGGGCAATTCCCAGGTTGTAATGCGCCATCCAGCAACCGGAATTTTGGGCCAGCGTTGTCGTGTACAAGGTGATTAGATCATGGTAAACGGCAGTTTGCTGCCAGGTTAGAATCCCAAGTAAAAGTAAGACGACAGTACAAAGCCCCACTCGCAGAAATGCCAGACCTCGCCCGAGCGACTCAGCTACCCCTAACCGGTTAAATCCTTCACTGCCAGCAGCGGCGACTAACGCAAGCGGACCCATGCTCGCGAGGTATTGGAAGTGATCGCTTACAAAGGAGTAACGAAAGAAATAAATACTAAAACAACCAAGCACCGGAAACAATGACATCACGTAGTATGCACCCGCAAAGAATACAGCGCGCCCCGCTTTCCCCGGCAGGAACCACAAGGCGATCAAACCCATTAATGCTAGCAGTAGCGGCAGATAGGCTGTAAATTGCGATGGTTGAAGCTGCCACCTCGGATAAATGAAAATGAGTGGATGAGGCCAGAACAGTTTGGCGAGGTAAAACCAAATTGCCCGTCCCGCGATAATTAAACGCTCAGGCCAGTTCTGCGCCCAATCTGGACCAACCGCACGCGCATGAAATTTCTGTTCCCAAATTGTCCAGGCGCTTGCAAGCGCTGAAATAGCTACGAACGAAGCCAGAGCCACGGCATCGCGCCATTGGATTCGCCGTCGCCGCCACCAGACACAGAGCGCAAGCACGCAGGGTAACATGACTACGGAAGGTTTGCTTAGCGTCGCTAGTACGAAACAGAGCAGCGACAGACCGAACATCAAACTGACCTCTACTCGTCTCGTCTGTGTTATCTGCGATTGCTTCTCCCAATTTAAGAAGCAATAGCTCGACAGAAGATAAAACAAGCAGGACTGCGTATTTTTCAGCTCGGTCACCCAAGCGACTGACTGCACCATCACGGGGTGCAACGCCCACAGAGCCGCGCCTAGCCAGGCGCCACGAACGCCGAGCTGTCGAAGGACGCGCCAAAGCAATACCGCCGATCCTGCGTGCATCAACACGTTCAGGATGTGATAGGGCAACGGATTTAAACCGACGAACTTGTGCAGCGCCCAGAAGGTCGTCAGCACCAGCGGATAGTAGACTGCTTGCGTGCTGGTCCAGATTTCCTTCAGCCCGAGCGGGCCGACGATACATGGATTCCGGGTCAGATGCGATTCATCGTCCCAAATGAATCCCGCATGGAAGACCTGCGCGTACGCGATGAAAACGAACGCGATTAGAAGAAGGCCCCAAAGCCAGGCTCGGCGCTCAGAAAGTCTAACCACTTACTGAACACTAATGCACACGAATGCTGCAAACAAAAATTCGCGGTCTAGTGGTGTCCACGTTACCGCTGTAGGCCTAGGGCGAAGGCGAGATCGTGTTTTCGCTCTGCTTGGCGATGCGCAGGTTTTCCTCAGCCTCCGGAAAGTCGGGATGGAGACGCAACGCCTCTTCGAATTCCATGACCGCCTGAGTCATGTTGCCTTCGGCCATGAAGACCTTACCGAGAAAGTTATGTGGCTGCGCGAGTTTTGGGTCGATGTTGGACGCGCTTTGAAAATGGCTTTTTGCTTCTGCCAGATCGCCCTTGTCGAAAAGCAAACTTCCCAGATCAATATGCGAATCGAGCAGACGCGGATCCAATCGCAGAGACTCTCGGTAGTGCGCAATTGCTTCGTCGACTTTGCCGTGCTTTTCCAAGAATGCGCCATAGCTGTAATGCGCTTGCGCAGATTTGGGCGCTAATCGAATGGAGGCTTCACATTCCGCCGCCGCCTCGTCGTCATGGCCGAGTTTCTCCAGAAGATAAGCATAGCCCGAGTGATACTCAGCATTGTTAGGCTCAATTCGCAGCGCTTGTTCAAAATGGGTTTGCGCCTCGTTCAGTTTTCCTTGCTCAATTAATATTGAAGCCAGATTGACATGGGTTTTTGATGAGCCGGGATTCAAATGTAGCGCTGCGGTAAAGTGGCTGACCGCTTCATCGGCTCGTCCAGCCTCTTGCAAAGCAGTCGCGTAATTTACGTGCGCCCGCACACTGGACGGCAGATCAGCAACAATTGCTCCAAGGCGTTGAA
Source organism: Verrucomicrobiota bacterium (assembly GCA_003218135.1). Taxonomy (GTDB): domain Bacteria; phylum Verrucomicrobiota; class Verrucomicrobiia; order Chthoniobacterales; family UBA10450; genus Udaeobacter. The sequence continues at coordinate 23,668 of QHNQ01000027.1, read as the reverse complement.
GCTTACCTTGCACGGAATGCACCTCGGTGAACCAAAGGGCCGTAAGCGGTATGGCAAAAACCCCTACCCACTTCGCGGCGTGCAACGCCCAGCTCGGCAGAAAACCGTTGGTTGAAGCATCAACAGTTCCTCCGCTGATGCCAAGAGATTGCCGCGTGGATTTCTCGCGGACTTTCCAGATGAAGCCGTCATAATAAAAGTGAAGCAGTGCCGAGGCGGTCACCACTCCAGTGAGAATTCGCTTCACCGCTTCGATGCCGACATACGACTTGGACAAACTCAGCCCACCATAGGCAAGCACCAAACCGACATAAACGCCTACCAAGGCGCCACTGCGCCGGAACACAAACCGCATGAATCCACCGATCGAGTTATCGCTCTCGACGCGTTTGCGATTATAAATCCAGACGAGCGAGAGGTACTGCACATCGTGGAATACTTCGAATAACGCGATGCCGACGAGAACGCTAGCGACGATGTTGTTGCAGTACCACCAGAAGGAAATGCTCGTCACAAGAAGCACCAGCTTTACCGGGCTTGGTCGCCTCCCTTGTAGCCACATCCAGACGAAATTCACCAGAAATACGCCTGCCATGGCAATTGCCAGCGCCAGTAATCCCTGCTGCCCTGCGCGAAGCAGAGCTGGCGGAATAAACGGCCCGCCCGCCGCATAATAGCTTTCCAGCGTATCGGTCATGCGCTGCGGCGAAAGAAGGACAGCCGTTGCAAACCAGATCCCGCACACAGCGAAATCGAGGCGACGCGTTAACTCAGCAAAGGAGCCGACCTTTGCGTCGTAGATGCGACAGAAACCATACGTTTGCATCATTCCATGCCAGACGCCCCAGACAAACGCGACCAGCACGATGCCTTTCAAGTCCCACAGAGAAAAAGCTGCGCAAACCACCACGAGGAAAATCGGTGCGCAAATGAATCGCCATCGGAAACGCTGAAACAACGCGCGATCGCCATAGGCGCGAATCATCCCTGGCAAGTGATGCCCCATTGCGCCGAACGCAGCGACAAAAAGGTAAATGTCTTCGGCAGCCCAAAGTCCCTGTGCTGCGATAAAGATCGGCACCAGCAAGAGGGGCGTACAAACGTAGAGAATTAAATCGCGCCAGCTGTCAAGAATCCATAAGGTAGCTTTGCGCCCGGCTGCCGCAGCAGGCGCGGCCGGCACGGTTTGTGGAGTTGAGAATGCAGAAACGTGCTGCATACCTTTAGCGGAACCAAGTTTTCCTCAAACTGCGTCGAAAATCAATCCTGAGATCATTAGTAAAAGCGAACATACACGAAAGTGATTTCTTGCTAATGCGCGGAGGCAAACACCTGCAAGCGATTTGATAGAGATAACGCTGTAGGCTACAAATGGTCCAGTTGGTCTAGGAATGGCAAAACAAATTTCTGTGGGCGCAGCGACTCCCAACTGGAGGGGGATTTTCGGAATATGCGCCGTTCTCGCGGTGATCACGTGGTTAGTTTTCGGCCAGACCACGGCGTACCAGTTCGTTACGTACGATGATCCGAATTACGTTTACGATAACGCAAGTGTCGCTGCCGGCCTTTCGTCAAAGAGCGTGTCTTGGGCCTTTACCCACACCGTAGGTGGGAACTGGCATCCGCTCACGACCATTTCGCACATGTTGGATTGCCAACTGCACGGTCTACAGCCAGGCGCGCACCATTTTACCAACGTTCTTTTGCACACGATTGCTGTCATCCTCCTGTTTCTCGTGCTGCACGGCATGACGGGCACATTGTGGCGAAGCGCTTTTGTCGCCGCGCTTTTCGCGATTCATCCGTTGCATGTGGAGTCGGTGGCATGGATCTCGGAGCGAAAGGACGTGTTGAGTGCCGTCTTTTTCATGCTCACGCTGGCTGCTTACGTTCGATACGTCCACACGCTCGCGCTCGGATGGTACCTCCTTGTGCTTCTGGTTTTCGCGCTCGGTCTAATGTCCAAACCGATGTTGGTGACCGTTCCATTCCTTTTCTTACTGTTGGATTATTGGCCCCTAAAGCGATTCCCGCCGGCTGCTCCAAACAAGCTTCGACACCAGGGGACAACCCAAGCCCGCGCAAGTATTCGAACAATCTTGTTGGAAAAAATTCCCCTGCTACTTCTTTCTTTTGCTTCTTGTGCGGCGACTATTCTCGCTCAACGCCACTTTATCGACCCAATCGGCCATTTGTCGCTAATGGAGAGAGTCGGTAATGCCCTACTCGCGACAATCGTCTATCTGCGACAACTCGTATGGCCATCTGGATTGTCCGTGTTTTACCCGCACCCAAGGCACACCCTTTCTATAGTACAAGTGTCAGTGGCGGCGCTATTCCTCGCCGTCATCAGCGCAGCCGCTGTTATGTATAGACGCAAGTATCCCTTTTTTTTCACAGGCTGGTTTTGGTTTTTGGGGATGCTGGTGCCGGTGAGCGGGATCATTCAGGTCGGCGAGCAGTCTCACGCGGACCGTTACACGTACCTGCCGCAGATTGGTCCATATATTCTCGGGACCTGGTTCCTGGCCGACACATTATGTTCGTGGCGCCATCGACGCATCATTCTCAGCGCAGCAATGGCTTCCGCGGTCGTGATTTTGATGTGCTCCGCTTGGAAACAAACCAAGTACTGGCACGATGGCCGCTCTCTTTGGACGCACGCGCTCGCGGTGAATCCGCAGAACGATACTGCGTACATTAGCCTCTGCGATCTTGACCTCCGGGAAAACCGTCTGGACGACGCAATCTTTCATGCACGCAAGGCAGTAGAGATCCGGCCTGACAGCGTAGATGCCCATAGCCGGGTTGGTGTTGCGCTTTCATTATCTGGACAAAATGAAGAGGCAGGCATCCACTTTCAAAAGATTCTCGAGGCCCACCAGGTTCGCCCGCGGGTGCACTATAACCTCGCCACACTACTTCTGAATAATGGGCATATCGATGAGGCGATTGCTGAGTTTCAGAGAGAATTGCAAATCCAGCCGGAATTCGTGGAGGCGCACAATAACCTCGGCATTGCTCTCGAGCAAAAGGGACAATTCGATGATGCTCTCGCCCATTTTCAGAAAGCCATTGAGCTGGACCCGCATCGACCCAATGTCCATCACAATATCGCAATGATCCTGTTGCGGCAGGGTCGGCTGGATCAAGCAATCGCTTATCTCCAACAAGAACTCCAAATCAGTCCCGGTAGCCCAGAGGCGCACAACGACTTCGGTATCGCATTATCGCAACAGGGGCGAATCGATGAGGCAGTAAAGCAATGGGAGGAAGCACTGGCGCTGCGGCCGGACAATCTAGACGCCTACTGTAATCTCGTGTGGGTATTCGCCACATTTCCTGACAACGCAATTCGAAATGGGCCGAAAGCAGTTGCTCTTGGCGAACGCGCGCTAAAACTCTCCGGAGAGAAAAACCCGCGGATCTACCGGCTGCTGGCTGCTGCTTACGCGGAAGATGGTCAATTTGACAAAGCAACTGAAACAGCGCAACGCGGTGCACAGTTGGCCACCAGCCAGGGAGACTACGCCTTGGCAAAAAAACTCGAATCGAATATGGATCTTTACCGAAGGACGCTTCCGCTGCGCGACACCGGCGAGTAAGAGTGTGGCCCTGCGTGGTTATAATTCATACAACAACAAGCCCATAGCTCAATCCTGAGGGTAACCATCTTTGTAATGTTCTCCCAAAAATCCCGCGGGCAGCTTCAGGAATTGTAATGGCGTGGCATCGTTTGCACCAACACCTGCAGCTGTCCCACCTCCGTTCGAGATGGAATCAAGACAGAAGCAAAACGGCCGGGCCCATCGAGGAGCCCGGCCGCTGTGAATCAAATTCCGGTCTGTGCTTTTAGAATCTCTTCTTTAATCCCACGTACCAGAATCGCCCTTTAATAGTGGTTAGAGACTCATCGTAGCCATTCTCAAAGCTGCCGGCCACAAATGGTGGGTCCTCATCGAGGACGTTCTGCATACCAAGGGTGATTGTGGCGTTGTTAAGCCACCATCTCCAGTTGCTGCAGCCGTACTCAGCGGTCGAAACTGGGACGACGTTCTTCTCCTTGCCGTCTTTGCCGCTCCTCACGTTTTTGCCACCGTCCTTGGCAAACCCGGGCACTTCCGCCGGTGCAGGCGGCGGCAGACTAAACGTGTAGTTCAGGATCAAGTCGAGAGTAGTCCAAGCCGACACTTTCCGGGCACGGTTTTCATTACCGCCACCGTTCGGACCGCTTCTAGGCTCCTGAAACTTGGACGACCCAGTCAAACTAAGATTGTCGTCCTCATACTGCCCGATCCAGTGAACGACCGCACCGACGTCGACACCGCCCAGCCATGTGTCAGCCGGCCCGTCGTAGAAGATGCTGAAGTTAGCCCGATGCCATGGCAGCGAACTGGTCAGAGAAAATGACGATGGAACGAACTGGCCCGCAATACCAAACCGTTTGGTAAAGGCGTCCGGTTGTAACTCAGCTCGGGACAGCCACGTGCCGTTGACGGTCGTTGTTATCCTTCCCCAATCCCCATGGCCGAATATGGTGGAATCCATAATATAGATCGCTTCGTAGTCCAGACCCTCGAAAACTGCGCCAGCAAGGTTTTGGCTATTATCAATCACCAGAAGGACTGGACCAAATACACCGCCAGGGGGCGGCGGACCGCGCTGCACAAAAGCGGGATTGTTTTGCTCGATAAGGAACTGCGCACCGAGGCTTGATACGATGTCGCGCATGTCAATATGCCACCAATCGGCGCTCAGCGTCAGTCCCTTGATCCATTTCGGGCTGTAAACAATCCCGTAAGTCCACTCATAGGCGACTTCGGGATGCAACAATGGGTTTCCTGAAATCCGCTCCTCAACCTGTGGCTCAGTTTTGAACCCTGCAGGATTGGTGACAGTAAACGGATCAAAAACGATAGGGAAGCTCTGCGAGCCTGCGGGATTAAGCTCCAGCACCGTTGGCGCGTGAAAGGCTTCGGTATAACTTCCGCGCAAAGTCACTCCGCCAATGTATTTGGGATCAATCGGCTGCCAGCGCACAGATACCTTCGGCCTCTGCGTGTTATACCTGGTGCTCGTGTGCGGAATAAATGGTGTCAGAACTGCTTGAGTGTTCTGGCTGTACCATTCCTCGCGCTCGGCAAAGTCAACCTCGAAGCTGTAGAAGCCGGGGAAGTTCCATGTCGGGCTTGTGAATGGTACTCGAATTTCTTCGTAGATCGACCAGACATCGCGGTTGACTTTTGCGCCTTGGCGGTCGGTGGACCCGATCGTCTGGAATGTTATGTTCAGCGAATCAGGTTCGCGATCCCACCGCTCACCGTGATATTCGCCGCCGACCGCGAACGCAACCGGCCCCGCGGGAAGATTGAACAAGTCGCCGTTAATCGTGGCATAGTACAAAGGCAGTTCAAATGTGGCGGTGTTATGCAGGTTAACATACACTGCGGACCTGGCCGCTCTCGTATTATGGCCAGTAATATTCAGGAACGGATCAAACGCTGTTGCCGGGTCTGTGTCCAGTAAGGCCGCGCGCAAACCGGGCTGGCTAACTTCTCCAACCGACAGGTCCGAGCCTTCATCACGTGCCCACCGGAAACCAGTCTCCCAACTCCAAGTCTTGAAATAGTCGGCAATCCATCCCATCTCACCTCTAAGGCCGATATCAAAAAGGTAATCATTGTAGGTGAACTTTTCGTGCCGTGGGCCGGTGTCATTGATGCCTCGGAACCGAACACCGGTAGTCACAGGGAGACCAGACCCGTCTGGAAAGAAATTTGGAATCGTCGCATTTGCCACGGTGAACGGATTCCAAGGATTGATGAGTGGCACGCTGATCCCACTAGGGCTGAAATTTACGGTTAAGCCCGGCTTCTTGAACGGATCAGGCGTAAACGGCACAGCTGCCAGAGAGGAATCAAAGAACGACCGCGAGACTTTGAAATCCGTAAACACCGTCAGGTATTTGTCGCACAAATCGCGCGTAAACGACCCATAGAAGTTCTGCCGGTCTGCCGGCGGCAGGGCCGGTGTGAAAGCGGCAAAGTTAAAGAAGAAGTAATTCCCGCCGCCTTTGTAGTCAGTGCCGAACTGCGGCATGAATACCCTCGGGTTGTTTATACCAGGTGCGCCGGGATACGCATTCGGATTAATGACAAACGGGTTCTTATAAAACGGAGAAGTGGCAGCATTCGGCGCCGAGTGTGGAAGCGGCGTGTTCACGCCTGGTAGCGGAAGACCGCCCGGGCCAAAGAACATGCTGGGCACCAAGCGAAAGCCTCCCACGCGGCCAGGGAAATTGCCGCTGCGGACGTCGTTACCTCCGAAGGGAATGAAGAAGGCATTCGCAGAAATGTCGCGGTCCCGGCTAAAAACCCCGTTGAGACGCTCGTAGAAGTCGGCGATGACTACGATGTCGGTTTTATCGTCGCCAGTGCCTGCTTTGATCCATGCCTCCCACTCGCCCATCTCGTTCGAGGCCCCCAAATTGGTATTCCCATAGCTGCCGCCAACTTCCAAACCACGGAATTTGTGGATTAAGAAGAAGTTTACCACGCCGGCCACTGCATCCGCTCCGTAAACCGCCGAGGCACCATCCTTCAGAATGTCGAGGTGATCGATCATCGAGAAGGGAATCAGATCGATATTGTAGCCGCCGAACAATGCAGCGGGGGCGAAGCGCTTTCCGTCGATCAGAACCAGCGTCTCCTTTGGCAAGAGGCCGCGCAGGTTAATTTGCGTCGTGCCATCACCGCCGTTGGCAATGTTCTGGTTAATCGTTCCGCCCGCCTCCTGCGGTATAAAAGTGGTCAGGTCAGTGGCATTGCGGATGCCCAGTTTCTCGATGTCCTGTGGCCGATACGTGTCCACGGGGTTCGGACCGGTCTCTTCCGCCGTGGGAATGTTCGAACCGGTCACAACGACGCGCTCGACCTCAGCTGAGGGGGCTGGCCCACCCGGCGCGGTCTGCGCGGCCGGAGCCGGCAATTGCGCGAATGCGTTGGACGCCAGAATGAAGGGAAATCCGACGCTCGCCATTAAGGCGAGACGAACGAATCTAAACGTTTTTAGTGCGTTTTGTGTCATTAGTTTCTCCATTGGTTTGGTTAGGTTTCGGCAGGCTTATTAAATTTCTAACGCGCTGACAAGCTTTTTTTTCACTTTTTTCAAAGTTTTTTTGAACGGCGGATTAGGCCTATTTGTCCTCGCGGCTCCCGGTTTATTGGAGCAGAAAAGGCCTGACAAGCTTTTTTTTCATTTTTTTTGCAGGCCACAAACGCGCGATGTTCCTGGCGCGGTCGATTTGCAGCGATCTGAACGGTTCACGAAGAGCCGGCCGAAGAACCCGGTACTAATGCCGAGCAGGAATGCGATGGCTGCAAGACAGACTGAATGGAAAATCGACAAGCGTTCTTATTATCAGCTTCGCAAGTCAGCTCTCATTGGTGGCTAATTGGGAGGGTGAAATCCAAAATCCGTTTCCAATTTCTCCCACAGCCAATTAACAAACGAGTCTTTCTCAATTGATCGGGCATTGTTCGCCGCCAGCGCTTCGGCTTTGTCCACGTTGCCGTTTAGACAGTAAAGATAGGTGAGCAGAAGCGTGTCGTTCAGAACAAAAGCGCCACGAGCGCGCAGATTTTCCAAAACGCGAATCGCGCCGGAAATGTCCCGCTGCGCCAGCGCTCCCGCAATCAAATCGTGCATGATCTCCAACGGAGGGGTCTCGGAGCCCCTGGCAAGTCTCTCGGCAATCGACACCCGAAAACCGTCACTCCCGAGGACTTCCAAGACAGGTATTCGCAAACGCGAATCGCGCAGGTAAAGATCCAGCTCCGCCAGCTTGTTGCTCCCAATGGTGTCGGAAAGATATCGCGACTCGCGCACCACAAAGAAAGGTTCCATCGATTTATTTAAGGTCTCGGGCCAGATTGTGGTAATCAGCGGGGAGTGAACAAAATGCTGAAGCGCGGGAAGCGTTTCCATGTAGCTCAAAGCGAAGCGCTGCGTCGCTTCCTCGTCCCAGCCCGCGTCCGTTAATCGCTTCGGATAATTGTCGGTAAGCGGCGCGACGTCATTTGTGATCCGGTCGATCTCGTCACCATCCATTAAAAACAGTGCGCCCAGTTGCTGCGGGACCTCAATACCGACACGCCTCAAATCCGCGCCCGAATCCGGGTGGCTCCAGAGCTGCCGAAGTTCCTCTTCGCTCACTTTTCGCCCCGACCCTTTCACGCCCATCATGATCCACTCTTGATCAGCGCTGGCCCAGACTGAGGCGTTGGAGAACGCGTTGTGGAACGCGTGCAGGATGGCCTTTGCTTCTTCCAACTTCAACTGATTAATCGGCAGCCAAAAAGTTGCGATTCCGCCTTCCTTCAGGCGATTTTTCATCAGCTTGAAGAATTCTTGAGTATAGAGATTAACTGAGCCGGCCACCTTTGGCGGAGGGGGTTCACCCGAAATTATGTCGTACTGACGCGGGCTAGCCTGAAGAAAGAACCGGCCGTCCTGGATGACTTTGTGCACCCGCGGATCACGAAGCGGATTGTGATAATCGATTGTCGAATAAGAATCAGCGAAAGCGAATACTTCCTTGGAAATGTCCACGATGTCCATGCGCTTGACATTCGGGCCATGCAAAAGCGCGTCAGCTGTTACTCCGCATCCATAGCAAAGCAGCAGTACGTCGTTTGACTCAGGGCGAAACGCCAGTGGCAGATAAGCAAACAACCGCATATAGCGTTGAGCCCGCGGCGTTGTGGCCGACATAGAAAAGGCGTTCGCGATGAGGCGGTAATAGTACGGCTCACCAACAAGGTCGCGCCTTAGCAATTGCCAAGTGTCGGCCGTTCCCTCCATTCGTTTTACAACCCGACCCACAACTTCTCCCTGGTTGTCGCGTTCATAAACCCGACTCGCGTGTTCGAAATGCGCTTCAGAGCGCCGATATGGAAAAAATATTAGAATAAGAATGATTGCTGCCCACAAGCCGACGACGGCTAAAGACGCTGGCGCAAGCTTTCGGACGAACCTCAACAAGTCGCGTTCAGTTACGAGAATGCTCAGCAACGCGTAGGCAGCAGCACAAATGATGATGCTCGATTGAAAACCAATTCCGGGCAACAGGACGAAACTGGCGAGAAGCGGGCCGATAGCTGCTCCAGTCGTATTACACAGCGTTGTGATTCCTGTACTGTTCATGCGATCGCTCACGCGCGCCTGAACCTCAGCCACAATCGATGGGAAGAGCATCCCCGAGAGCAACGCTGCAGGAAACATTAGCGCGACACCCACCAGCGCAATCTGCCACCATCTGAGATCAAACACGCCCGTCGGCGCTGGAATCAATTCGCCAGGAAACAAAAGATATGACACGAGCACTAAGACTGCTGACAGCAGCAACAGAACGGGAAGCAGGTAATGAAGCCGACTGGAGCGGCGATGAATTGCGCCAGCCACAATGGCACCGAAGCCGATCCCTGCGAGCACGACCGCGAGCATGGCTGCGAATGCGGTCGTCGAAGACGCTACATACAGCCGCAGGAACCGGAACCAAATCACTTCAAGTGCAAGCAGAACGCAGCCTGTCCCAAAGCTGACGACGAGCAGAGTAAACGGCGGCCGATAGCGTGCATCGAAGCGCAAGGGGAGTCTGGAGTGCGCGGACATGTCGGCGCCTTTGAAAGCGGTCCCGCAGTCGCGGGATCGCCGCATTCCAAATCTCGCCATCAGCACCGCGATGACCGCGGCAGCACAGACGGATGCGCCCGCTGCCAGACTCGTGCCGCGAAGTCCAAATGCTCCAATCAGGTACGCTTCGCCAAGCAACGCACCTGCCACCGCGCCCAACGTATTCGCGCCGTACAGAAAACCGATCGCGCGCCCAAAATTCGTTTGGCTCAATCCTGGATCCTCGATTATCACCGGCAAGGTCAAACCCATTACTGTCGTAGGAACAAGCAGGATCAGGAAAGACACGATGAACCGCAGTCCAAGCAGAGCTGGCTGATAATTCCAGAGTGTTTGCCAGAGGGGTCGCAACCAGTCGCCAAGCGCTGGCAGGACAAAGACAATCGCGCACCCGAAAAACGCGACGAGCATTTCGAGAACGGCGTAAAGATGGAGCGGCCGCCACCGCCGAATTTTCGAGGACGCGGCCAGTGCGTTCCCTAAGGCGAGGCCCGTCATGAAACTGGAGAGAATCAGCGCGGCAGCCCAAACTGAATTGCCAAATGCCAGGCCGCTCAATCGCAACCACAAGGTCTCGAATATGAGCGCACCGGTCCCGGATAAAAACAGCACCGCACAAAAAATCGCGACACCCAGCCTTGGGCGCGGAGCTTGTGCAGGGCTGATTTGTGGGTTCGGATGCAAGATCGTTCTCGATTTAGTGTGCATTTTCGCGCCGCCCCAAGCCCTAGCCGGCCTGATCATCGCACAATCTAGGCATAACAACTCATCCGTCGTCGAATCTGCATGAGCTGGGCAGATTCAATCCGCCCGTGCGAAATCCGTGCGCTGCCTTCGGCGATGTTCGACGAAACAGAAACGGCTGCGCGCCGCATCTGATTCGTCAGCCCAAAGCGCTGGTCAGATGGAAACGATTTCGTTTTTGAGTAAACAACATCCGTAAAATCGGTGGCCTTTTGCCACACATCTAATTTTTCGAATTTGAACATGACGCCAGTGTGAACGACTTGCTGGCTATCAGCAATTAGCAATTAGCTCTCACCATCATGTTCACCGGTCTGATCGAAGAAGTCGGCACAGTTGCCGCCGTGCGCACGGGCAATCGCAGCACCCGATTACAGATCGCCGCGCCGCAGATCGCGAAACAAACAAGGACCGGCGATAGCATAGCCGTCAACGGCTGTTGTCTAACGTTAGCTTCGCGCCGGGGCAACGATCTGACGTTCGATCTTCTCGAAGAAACGATCGCTCGCACGAATCTGAAAAAATTGCGCAGGAACGATCAGATAAATCTGGAGCGCCCTTTGCGCGCCGATGGCCGCCTCGGCGGACATTTCGTGCAAGGCCACATCGATTGCGCGTCGCCGATCCTCGCCTTCGACAAGAAGGATGTGGATTTTCGATTGGAAATATCGCTTCCAGCTGAGTTCGCCAGTTATGTCGCTCCAAAAGGGTCGATTGCGGTGAACGGAATCAGCCTTACGGCCGCTGAAGTTCTTCCGGGGAGTTTCGTCGCCTGGATTATCCCCTATACCAAAGAGCACACCAACCTCGACGGTGCGGAGGCAGATGATTTAGTGAATCTCGAGTTCGACATTCTCGCCAAATATGTCGAGAGAATGCTTCGGCATGCGTCGTAACAATGAGCGCTCGTAGTCGGGCTACGCGATTTTCGCGCTCGCGTGTCGTCGGCGTGATCGCATCGCGAGCGGATCTGAATTGCGCCATGCGAATGCGTAGGTGGCCCGGTGTATTCGAGGTGCGGCTGGATTCTCTGGCGTGCGATGTACGAAAATGGGAAAATAAATTGCCGAGGTTGCGTGCACCTCTCATCGTCACGGCGCGACATCCACACGAGGGAGGCTCGAACAAATTGTCACTGCGCGAACGGCGCGATCTGCTGAGTCGAGGTTTGCCTTATGCCACTTATATCGATGTGGAACTGCGTTCGGCGTTCTCCCTGCGCTCACTGCTCGAGTTGGCTGATCAGAAAAAAATCTGGCGCATCATTTCATTCCACAATTTCAAATCGACGCCGCCTGTGCGGATTTTGCTGGCGAAAGCACGCGCCGCCAAAAAGCATGGCGCGAATATTTTTAAGGTTGCGACGCGCACTGACACTCCGGTTCAACTTGCGCGTCTGTTGGACTTCATCACAAACAAGAATCTTGACGTTCCCGTCAGCGCGATGGGCATCGGCAAACTTGGCGCGATTTCGCGCGTCCTCCTGGCGCGTGCTGGGTCGGCCTTTGTTTATGCGTCGATCAGCACACGCACGAACATCGAAGGCCAGCTCTCGCTTGAACAACTTCGCAGGCTGGGAGTCGGAAAAATGATGGGTTCATGACAAATGACCAATGCGCCATTCCCGGTTTCGTCATTCGACATTCCTTCGTCATTGGGCATTCGTCATTATATTGAGACGGCGCGAATAATCCTTTACGGAGCAGCTCCATGTCTTCACGCGTAATTCTGCCCAACCAACTACCAGTAATGCCGCTGCCTGGCGCGGTACTTTTTCCGCACGCATTACTGCCGCTCTACATTTTCGAGCCGCGTTATCGGCAGATGCTCCAACACGCTCTTCAGCTGCATCGCATTTTTTGTGTGACGCTCATCAAGCCGAGTTGTCCCGAGTGGCATGCGCCGGAGGATTTCTTTCATGTTGCTACCGCCGGATTAATTCGGGCATGCGTCGGACGAGATGACGGCACATCGAATTTGATCCTGCAAGGTTTGCAACGTGTGCGCTTCGCAGGTTTCGAGCAGGAAGCACCATTTCCGATCGCCAGGATCGACATTGTCGAATCGCGCGATGCGACGACGGTCGAGACAGAAGCGCTCGGGGCAAAAGTGCTTGAGCTTTACAGCAGCCTCAAGCAGGACGGCCGCCGGCTCCCGGGCAAAGTAGGTCGATATCTTGCCGAATTGCGCGACTTGGAAATGCTGGCCGACCTTATGGCCTCGACATTTGTCAACGATCCGTTGCGGCGACAACGCGTCCTCGAAGAACGATCTCTCAATCAGCGGCTTCGTTTCCTGATCAGATATTTGCGCGACGAAATCGGCAACGCGGCTGCGTAGCAGACACCGCACGCCTATAGCGCGTATCTGCAAATGAACTGTTTACCCTCAAGGCGACCGGCAGCCTTAGTAGGTTCCAGCGAGTAAAAGCGGCGCAGCAGCGCCGCAGTCCAAAACGTGACCGTGATTGCACATGCAGCTTCGTCGCTTGCGTTTTTGAGTGCGCCGGCGCTTTGGATTCGCGATCAGCGCGCGCGGTTCCACTACCCTGCAATTCTCTCGTATTCTTCCATCAGATAGCGGTCGGTCATTCCTGCGACGTAATCGCAGACGGTGCGATGCAATCCCTGGTTCTCGATCCGTCTCGTCGCACCATCGCCGAGCCTGTCCGGATCGACAAGGTATGCCTCGAAAACGCATCGCAGCATCTCGCAGGCCCGCCGATTCACTTCGGCTACGCGCGGATGATAATACACATTCTGGTACAAGAATTTCCGCAGCGCACGATTGGCTCCAGCCAATTCATCGCTGTAACGTATAAGCGGAGCGCGCTGCCGGCGGACGTCGTCTGCGGTTTGCACCTCGGACTCGGCGATCGCTTTCGCGCTGGCCGTAACCAAATCGTTGACTTCATTGTCGATGATGTCGCGAATGATGAGCTTGTGCAGCTCAGCCCCTCGCGCGCTTCCGTAACGCGTGAGCACTCCGTGATGGCTCCTCCGCCAGATCTCGTTTTGTTTCAGTTGCACCGCGCTCAAGATTTCAAAATCGAGTGCATCATCGAGGTCGTGGCTGTAGTACGTAATCTCATCGGCAAGGTCCGCCACCTGCGCCTCCAACGACGAGCAGTGATATTTTTCTCCTGCTGGCGCTGGAAACTCATGGAAAACCTCGTGTTTCCGCAAACCCTCCCGCACTTCGAACGTCAGATTCAGACCCGGAAAATTCGGATACGGAGTTTCCAAGAGCTCGACCACGCGCAAACTCTGGCGGTTGTGATCGAACCCGCCGTGATCGCGCATACATTCGGCCAACATTTCCTCGCCAGAATGCCCAAAGGGCGAATGACCTAGATCGTGTGCGAGAGCGATGGCTTCCGCGAGATCTTCATTCAAGCCTAATGCGCGAGCAATCGTGCGGCTGATGGACGCTACTTCGATGGAGTGCGTCAAGCGGGTGCGCAAATGGTCGCCTGTGCCATTCAAAAAAACCTGCGTCTTGTATTCCATCCGGCGAAACGCGCGCGAATGAATGATCCGCGCCCGGTCGCGCTGGAATTCTGTTCGATAGGTATGACTTGGTTCCGGATATTTCCGGCCGCGCGAGTCAGCAGATTTCTGAGCAAACGGCGCCAGCATTGCGCGCTCTCCCATTTCCATTTGCTCGCGCGTTTTCCAATTTTCTCCCATCTGTGGGACTGTAGGATAAGCCGACAGCTTCGGCTACATCGCTCCGTGTTGTGGCCGGTTCGACACAATAAAGTGAATTTGCCAGCGCTCGCGCGCTTGCTACCTGTCGATCTTAGGATCCAACAAATCCTACACAAATATGCCAAAAAAAACTCGCTCGAAGAAAAAGGTCACACCGGAACGTCTGATGGAAATTGGTTTTGCTTACGCGCCGCCGTTGATCATTAGCGCGGGTGTGAACAACAAGGTTTTCGATTCATTGCAAAACCGCGCAAAAACATCAGAGCAGATTGCGGAAGAGACCGGGGCATCGGCGCGCGCTCTGCGGATTCTAATGAACGCGCTTGTTGGTCTGGGTCTTCTGAAGAAAGACAGGCAGGAGAGATATTCCCTCACGCAGGAAAGCGCCGCCTTTCTTCTAAGCAACAGGCCGGCTACGCATGCAGGGTTTTTTGGAACCATTGCGCCGCAGCTCATCTCACGATGGGTGCAATTATCCGACATCGTTCACGAAGGTCGTCCGGCCGTCGCGGTGAACCAGGAAACAGAAGGCACCGAATTTTTCAGTCAGTTGGTGGAAAACATCATCCCAATGAGCTATCCGCCTGCACAAACTCTCGGCGATCATTTGCAGTTGGTGAAAACAAAGGACGAAATTCGCGTGCTTGATCTTGCCGCAGGTTCAGGCATTTGGGGTATCGCGCTCGCCGAAAAATCGCCGCGGGTATACGTGACCGCAGTCGATTGGGCAGGAATGATTCCAACGACAAAACGAATTACACAAAAGTTCGGCGTCAGTGATCGGTTCAATTACATCGAGGGCGACATATTGGAGGCAGAGTTTGGCAGCGGCTACGACATCGCTACTCTCGGGCACATTTTGCATAGTGAAGGTGAAGAACGCAGCCGTCAGTTGCTGAAGAAAACTTTCAGTGCGCTGAAGCCGGGCGGGATCATCGCCGTTGCTGAGTGGCTCGTGAACGACAAGCGTACGGAGCCGACGCATTCGCTCATGTTCGCCGTGCAGATGCTGGTGAACACCGATAAGGGCGAGACCTTCAGTTTCAACGAAATCAAAAGCTGGCTCGAAGACGCCGGGTTCAGAAAAGTGCGCAAGCTGGAAGCGCCCGGGCCTTCACCACTGATTCTCGCGACAAGACCTTAGGCTCTCGATATAACGGCCTGGCACTTCCCGCCGAATCGGCTTCTCATCAACGCATCGCGGTGTTTTGATAGCTGAGATGAAAACGGCCAAACAGAAATCTCGCACCAAGATCAAGACCCGCGCGGCTCCAAAAAATGTGGAGCCGGACGTCCCTTACCGAAAACCTGCTCTGCGCAGCGAAGCGTTTGCCAGAGCGCTTACCGATGCAAAAGGGTGCGTGGATGATCGCGAAAGTTTGCAAGCGCTTTTCAGCGAAGCAGCCAAAAAGGCGGCGGCGGTTCCGAGGGAGCCGTTTAAGGAATGCTGGCCTTATCTTCAGACCATGCTGCGTTTGGTTCACGCGCACCATCGCGGCGAATACGGCCAGATTCCGAATGACGCGCTCTTGTGGATTGTCGCCGCTCTCAATTATCTGATCGATCCATTCGATTTGATCCCGGACAAGACACCGTTTCTCGGTTTCGTAGACGATGCAGCCGTCATCGAGTTCGTGGTCGATAGAACTCGCCAAACGCTGGACGAGTTCATGATGTGGGAAACAGTGGGCGAGCGAACTGTTCTCTAAGAGTTTTCTTTTTAGACGAGCAGCAACGCTGGATTTTCAAGCAGATGTCGTAATTCCTTTAGGTATTCGGCGCCTAGCGCGCCATCGATGACGCGATGGTCGCAGCTCATCGTAAGCGACATGCGATGGCCGACTACGATTTGGTCACAATCGTCGATCACAGGGACTTTCGTGATCTTGCCAACGGCGAGAATGAAACTTTGCGGTGGGTTAATCACAGCCGAGAAACTGTCGATGCCCATCCCACCAAGGTTTGAGACGGTGAAGGTACCGCCTTGAAACTCCTCCGGCTTCATCCGCTTGTTACGCGCGCGATGCGCCAGATCTTTTGCAACCTCGCTAATCTCACGCAGCGATTTATTTTGCGCTGCGCGAATCACTGGCGTCAGCAGCCCATCTTCGATCGCAACGGCGATTCCAAGATCGACATCCGCATACTGCGCGATCGCGTCGCCATCAAAGGAGGCGTTCACCCGCGGCACTTTGACTGCGGCTTGCACCGCCGCTTTTAAAACAAAATCGTTCACGGTGATTTTCGCGGCGTCAGCACCTTCACCCGCAGACTTCAATTCCTCGCGCGCTTCCATGAGCGGTCCTGCATCTATGTCGATTGTTAAGTAAAAATGCGGTACCGGACCAAGGCTTTCCACGAGGCGCTGCGCAATGATCTTGCGCATTCCAGAGAGTTGAATACGCGCGCTTTCGCCTGCCTTAATCGCAGGCGCAGGCTTCGATTCAGCTTTTGCGCCGCCACGGTCGGCGAGCACGGCTACGGATTTCGCGGCAGCGCGCACGTCGGTTTCGGTGACACGACCTTCCGGGCCTGTACCTTTTACGTTGGAAAGATCAACGCCGAGCTCAGCCGCGATCCGGCGTGCAACGGGCGACGCTTTCACGCGCGCTTCTTCGGGCTTCTCGATTTTCGGCGCCGGCCTTTCGGTTTCATTTTTCTTTTCTGCTCTAGGCTCCTCTGCCTTTTCTTCCTTTTTTGGTTTCTCTTCCTTTTTCTCCGGGGCCTTTTTTGCTTCCTCCTTCTCAGGCTTCGCTTTCTCCTCTTTTTCCTCCTTCTCGGCTTCGGGTTTTGGCTTGTTTTTTTCCTCGGCCTTTTCCTTTTCCTCTTCTTTGCCTTCGGGCTTTTTCTCTTTTTCGTCCTTCTCTTCTTTCTTTGGCGCTTCCTCGCCTTCACCATCGATGAACGCGATTCTGTCGCCGACGTTCACCTTGCCGCCTTCTTCGACGTAAATTTCTGTGAGCGTCCCGTCCTCAGGCGATTCCCATTCCATTGTCGCCTTATCCGTCTCGATCTCGGCGAGCACTTCGCCGGCTGAAACGTGATCGCCTTTCTTTTTCTTCCACGCGACCAGAGTCCCCTCGGTCATCGTGTCGCTCAATTTGGGCATCTGAATTTCAGGCATAACTAAGGTGACCGGTGATGAGTTTTCTCACGCGTAGCAAACCTGCTTCACGGCCGCGGTAAGTTTTTCCGCGTTCGGCAGCACGGCGTGCTCAAGGCACTCGTTGTAGGGCATCGGAACATCTTCTTGTGATACGCGGATGATTGGAGCATCGAGCTCATCAAAGATGTTCTTCTGAATGCGATAGCAAACTTCAGCCCCGACTCCGCAGAACGGATGATCTTGTTCGACAATCACGACGCGGTGTGTCTTCGCGACTGAATCGTAAATTGCTTTCTCGTCGAGTGGTTTAATCGAACGGAGATCGACGATTTCCGCAGAGATATCTTCTTCCTCCAGTTGTTCCGCGACCTTGAGCGCCAGTGGAACCGTCTGCGCGTAACAAATGACTGAGACATCGCTGCCTTCACGTTTCACTTCCGCTTTCCCCAGCGGAATGAGCAGCTCTTCATCCGGCGGCTCGACCATTCCCTTGGAGCTGTAGAGCAATTCCGCTTCGAGAACCAGCACCGGATTGTTGTCCCGCACGGCAGTCTTCAGTAAACCTTTTGCGTCACGTGGCGTGGCCGGCGTGCAAACCTTCAGACCGGGCACGCTGGCGTAAAAATTTTCCATTGCATGCGAATGCGTAGCGCCGAGCTGGTGCGCTGGTCCGTTCGGTCCGCGAAACGTGATTGGGATATTAAATTGCCCGCCCGACATCGTGAACATGTTTGGCGCGTTGTTGACCACCTGATCGAATGCGACCAGCGAGAAGCTGAACGTCATGAACTCAATGATGGGCCGCAAGCCCACCATCGCCGCGCCGATCCCGAGCCCAGCGAATCCGTTTTCGCTGATTGGAGTATCGATGATGCGTTTTGGACCAAACCGCTGTAGCAAGCCTGAACTAACTTTGTACGCACCCTGGTATTCGGCGACCTCTTCGCCCATCAGAAATACATTCGGATCACGCTCGAGCTCTTCTGCGAGCGCTTCATTGAGCGCCTGACGATAAGTGATCTCTCTCATGCCTTTGCTCCATCGGCATAGGTATAATCGTAAAGTTTTTCGAGCGGCGGGTCGGGGCTCTCCTCAGCGAACTTCACCGCGGCCATGACTGTTTCTTTCGCGCGCTTGTCGAGCTGATCGAATTGTTCGTTGGTCAATTTTCCCTCGCGCGTAAGCTGTGCCCGCAAACGTGTAATCGGATCGTCCAACCGATATTTCTCCAGCTCATCCTTGGTTCGGTAACTTGCTGGATCTGACATGGAGTGCCCGCGATATCGATAGGTACGCGCTTCCAGGAATGCCGGATGCGGCTCTTTACGGATCGAATCGACGACCTCGGAAATCTTGTCGCGCACTTCGCGAAAGTTCATTCCATCGACAATTTCTCCGGGGATGTCGTAGCCTTCCGCGCGATCGACAATTTGCTTCAGTGACGTCGATCTCTTCACGGAAGTGCCCATGGCGAAAAGATTGTTTTCGCAAATAAAAACGATCGGCAATTTATACAACGCGGCCAGATTCAGCGCTTCATGGAAGGCACCTTGATTAATTGCTCCATCACCAAAGAAACAGAGCGTGACGCGATCTTCGCCCCGGTACTTGATGGCAAAAGCCAGTCCCACTCCCAACGGAACATGTGCGGCGACAATCGCGTGGCCACCATACATGTGATGGTGCTTGTCGAAAAAATGCATCGAGCCACCCAATCCGCGTGAGCAACCCGTTGCTTTACCGAACAGTTCGGCCATGCATGCATTTGCACTCGTGCCCCGTGCAAGAGCGTGGGCGTGATCGCGGTACGCGGTAATGATGTAATCATCGTCGCGAACGGCCGCCACAGCGCCGGTCACAACTGCTTCCTGGCCGATGTAAAGGTGGCAGAAACCGCCAATCTTCTGCGCTTGATACTGCTGGCTGGCGCGTTCCTCGAAACGCCGGATCAACAGCATCAGCGAGAGCATTTCGACTTCGTCGCGCTGCTCTCCCGGCTGCATGAAATCTAAGCGACGCGAGGCAATGCAGCGCCAGCATGCCGGCTGGTTTTTCGCCCGAAGTTCATGCACGCCACGAACAACGCGGTGAAAAGGAGATCACCGAGAAGCGAATTGCGCAAAAACATCCAGGCAGGCGTGGCGCCATTGTAAACGGGCAGCCCGATGCTTTGCGCCTGCACGAAACCAGCGAACGTCTTCGGATAACTCGGCTCGTACAGCCATGAGATGCAGTTCGTGACAAAGTAAAAGATCAGCGACGCTGCAATTGAAGCCGGCAGCAGCGTCTTCAACGAAGCGCGGTTTTGCAGCGACCAGCCGAGCAAGCCAATGAGCGCAAATCCCACGTAATGCGAGATGACAAATGGGCTCCCCATTGACGCGTGATAATGAAAGACGTTTAAAGCCACATCCGACAAGAGCAATGAAACCATTGGAATAGTCAGCTTGTAGCGAGTCGGGAAATAAGCCGCGCCGCAAAGCGCGATCGCAGCGAGTGGCGTGAAGTTCATCCAGCCGACGGCGTCGATTGGTCCAAAAAAGCCAACCAGGATGCGAAAAAGAATCGCTGATGTAACGAGGAGAAGCGCAGGGATCATTCCACAGAATTTATCCGGTCAATGCGATATGCAAAGGGCATTTACTGTAGCTGCGTCTCGGTGAGACGCGCAAAGAGCATGCATCGCAAACACACCAGCACCGCGCCTCGCACAGCGAGGCGGTTACAGCGTACTACTTCACCGCGGCGAGCGCTTTGTTGAGTCGCGCCTTGCGACGATTCGCTGCGTTTTCGTGAATGATTCCGCGCTTGGCAGCTTTATCGATTGCGGAGATTAGCGCACGAATTTGATCCCCGGAAGCTTCCGCGGAACGAACTCCCTTGTGCATAGTACGTAAACGCGTTAGGACACTCCGATTGCGAAGCGTACGTTTTAACGTCTGGCGCGAGCGTTTGGCGGCTGATCTCGTATTGGCCATTGCAAATCAAACTTTTGTGGAACGAACGCTCGTGAGCACAGTTGCGATTGTCAACCCAAACAATTCGCGGCTGGCATCCACACGTGGCAACGATGGCCTGTTCAGAGCCTTCGCTGCTGGTGGGCTTGGTGGTGTGGCCGCGACGGAAGGTTACAAGCGCTTGCCCGATGCGAGCTTCAGCTTTTTCCGCTCGGCAGCTAGCGCTCCAGCCATTCGCATTTGCTCGACAGTCAGACTGCGGCCTTTCTTCGCCGGTCTCCTCTGATCTTGACTCTCGGTTGCATCCTGCGCTGGTGGCTGGTTCTGCGTCAAATGATCAGGTGGTCCGGCCAGTGCGCTCACATCAATACCGCTGTTTGTGGGCTGTATCCGTGGCGCTTTCGCTACTTTCGGGTGCCGACTTTGATTATCCGCTTGAGTCTGAGGTGCTGCGGTCGCAGCCACGAGAGTCTGAGTCAATTGAACCGGCAGTGCTTGTACCGTTTTCGGGAGCCGGTCCGGAATAATCTGCACGAGCGCGCCAGGGGGGACTCGATCATAAAGAGCGGTAATGTCGCTCGATTTCATTCGGATGCAGCCGTAACTGGCAGGTTGACCAATTGTTTTTTCCTGAGGTGTACCATGAATGTAGATGCAGCGATGATAGGCATGCGCGTTTTGAGCTTCCAGTCCACGCAACCAGATAATACGCGTGATCACCGGGTCGCGACCGGGAGCGTTTGGCTGCAGAACTTCGCCGGTTAATCGTCGATTGTGGAAGACGGCGCCGACTGGTGCAGTGTCACCGATTTTCTCCTCGACGGCGAAATAACCAAGAGGCGTTGTCATTCGTCCCCAGGAATCTCCGAGACCAAACATGGAGGTGGACACCGGATAGGTGACCACTTTTCCGCCGTTTTGCACAAGCATCAGCTTTTGGTCGCGCACACTGATGATAATCTCGCTGGAGGTGTCCAGCGGGGTGATCGCGAAGACGGGCGCAATCAAAATGAGACTGAAAATCAATGCCAAGCCGCGAAGCATGCGCACTCTTTTACTCGACAATCTCGATTTTGTCACGCAGGAATTGCGGCAGTCGCGCGTGAGCTATCGAAATTGATTTTTGACCAGTGACTGCCGAGAGAGGAGAAACAAACGTAGAAGAAGCCAGCCTGGAACATCAACAGGAACGGCACCGAAAGGAACTGGCCGTGTACGACGGCGAACACCACAAAATAGCTGAAATAGATGGCGAAGGCCAACTCCGCCAGGGGAAGTGCTGATTTGAGCGGGCGATATTTGCAGCTACGCCACGGCTGCGATTTGCGTTCAATCCCGTACTTCGGCGTCCGTGTGAAATCGGATTTGTGATTGATCAGCGCCTCCAGCACCGCTCGCGCATTATTCAGTGACAGACCAATTCCCAAGGCAAGCAGACATGGCAGAAAAAGGATCTCCCGCATCCATGTCCGTGGATGCAGCTCGCGTTGAGCGCAAATATAAAACACCGCGACCGAGACCGATGCTGCAAGAAAGATCGGAATATCGACCAGCAACGTGCGGAGCCAGCCCCCCTCGGGCGCTCCGGTCGAGGGATGCAAGAGGACGCATAGAAAGGCAAGCAGCAGGTAAGCGAAATTCGACATTAAATGCCCGGTGGCTTCGAGCTTTATCGGAAACGGCAGACGGCTGCGCCAGATTGTCGGTAACAACTTTTTGCAGGTTTGGATCGAACCTTTGGTCCAGCGATGCTGCTGGGATTTGAAGCCGTTCATGTCGACCGGCAGCTCGGCCGGAGTGACTACGTCGGCAAGGTAAACAAATTTCCAGCCCGCAAGCTGGGCGCGATAGCTAAGGTCCAGGTCTTCGCACAATGTGTCAGCCTGCCAGCCGCCACTTTGTTCGATACAAGAACGTCGCCAGAGACCGGCGGTACCATTGAAATTGAAAAACCGGCCGCTGCGGCTGCGCGCAGTTTGCTCAAGCAAGAGATGCCCATCCAAAAAAATCGCCTGCATGCGAGTCAGCAATGAATATCCGCGATTCAAATGACCCCAGCGGGTCTGGATCATTCCCACTTTTGGATCAGTGAAGAAATGGATGGTGCGCTGTAGCAAATCCCTCTGCGGGACGAAATCAGCATCAAGGATACCCAGGAATTCGCCTTCTGCAGCGTCGAGTCCCACAGCCAGTGCGCCGGCCTTGAATCCGATGCGATCGACCCGGTGAATGAGTTGGACGTTAAAGCCCCGCTGGCGCAACTCCTCCGCGCACGAGGCAGTGATCTCGCGAGTCTCGTCGGTTGAATCGTCCAGCACCTGGATTTGCAGAAGCTCCCGCGGATAATCCAGTTCGCTCACGGAACGGATCAATCGCTCCGCGACATACACCTCGTTAAAGATCGGCAACTGCATCGTCACCTTTGGCAGTTGTTCGAAATAACGGGATGGCTCCGGCGGACGCTTCCGATTTTTCAGGTACAGATAGATGATGAAATAGCGGTGTATGCCGTAAGCTGAAAGGCCAATGAGCGTGCTCAGGTAGCAAACCGTCCAAATAATATGTCCAACGCTTCCTTCCATGGGATCTGCTATGGCCGCCAGTGATTGAGGCAGTAAGGGCGACATGATGACGTTTCCATCGGTTGCGTCAATCCAAAAATCGTATGTTCACCCACGAAAGGCCGGTTCGCATTGTGTTGATACACAGCGGTCTCCTATCGATGTTCTTAATTGGACGAGCAACTAGTTGGTAATCTCTCCGTCGCCCGTGCGGGCGTAGCGCCCGTCGAAAGGTTTGCACCGGCCTAAACCTCCTTCAATATGACATTCGCCCTTGCCTGAGACGGCCAGCAGGTTGACCGTGGTACGCCAATTTTTTCGCAAAAAGGCAGGCATGCAGCTGGGAGATCCAACAACGAAACGAAGGCGCCATCATCTCGATCGTTTCAAGATTGTTTTTCCTATTCTTCTGGCGGGCTGGATCCCATCGATCCTGACCCTAATTGTTTCTTATACGATTCTGCGCGACACCCTGGAATCGAGGATCTTGCGCGACCGACAAACTTTGGTCCAGCTCGTGAGCCATTTGGTCGGCCACGATCTCAGCCGCAGTAGTGCCATCATTAATTATTATCAGACACTTCCCGAGGTCGCCAAAATTCTCAGCGGGCCTGACCCTGCGCCCGCCGGCCAGCAATGGCTTAACTCCGCCTTCTATTCGCATCCGAATATTGACGGCATGTTTCTCGCTGGTGCGGATGGCGCCTTGGTTGCATCGATCCCGACTGCCCCAGGAGTGATAGGCAAAGATTTTGCGTCCCAATACTGGCGCCAGCAAGCAGCTGCATCCGAAGAAGCCATTATCTCGTCTGTTCATCCCCGCTTATCCGATGAACGGCCAGTCACTGATATTGTTGCTGCAGTCCGCGCGCCCGACGGGAAAATCCTCGGATATGT
>QHNQ01000193.1 GCA_003218135.1 Verrucomicrobiota bacterium | reverse complement strand
CCATCCCGTGACGGGCAAGTCCTTCCTTGAACATATCCTCAACGATAGGAATGATCGAGCCTTCGAGCGCCATCCGCGACAACTGAGTGGGACAGCCTGTGCTCTCCGCAAGATAGTCGCAGACACCGAGTGCAATGGCGCGCAATGCTCCATTGCAGTTGGTAAAAGTTATAGCTCGGCGATCGATCAGATCGCGGAAACGGGATTCGGTCATGGCCTGCAACAACGCGTTCTTGTCGGCATAGTGCAGGTAAAAGGTGGCCCGGTTCAACGTGGCCTCGTCAGCGATCTCCTGCACAGAGATGTCTGCGAACTCCTTCTTACTTAATAGCCTGGCCAGCGCTTCCATGAGCATACGGCGGCTGCGCAGGATGCGCGGATCGGTTGTTTCGGCCTCGGGTTGGAGAAGCTGGGCCATTTCTATATTGATGAAAGCATACCTGTTTATAGACCAAAGCGACAGTTGTTTATTTTCTTTGAATCGACATATGTCGTCTAGTAATCATATGTCGTGCAGGAGGAATTCTCAATGTCGACGCTGCTTCACATCGATTCCAGCCCGCTCTACGGCCGGTCGGTTTCCCGCGAACTAACCGCTGCGTTCGTGACCCAATGGAAGGCGGCGCACCCGGATGGAAAGGTCATTTACCGCGACCTCAACGCAACGGCAATGCCGCCAATCAATGCGGAATGGGTCGGTGCCGTCTACACATCGGAACAGGCCCGCACTCCACAGCAGAAGGAATTGCTTTCACTCTCCGACTCCCTGCTCGCCGAATTGGAGCAGGCCGATGAGTACGTCATCGGAGTTCCGATGCACAACTTTGGTGTGCCTTCGGTTCTCAAGCTCTGGATCGACCAGATTGCGCGTGTCGGCAGGACCTTTGCCTACAGCGAGAAGGGGCCGAAGGGCCTCATCACCGGCAAGAAGGCGACCTTCATCATCGCCACGGGCGGGATCTACGACGCGCAGACGCGGATGGCCTCGTTCAATTTCGTGGAGCCGTATCTGCGGTCCGTATTTGGTTTTCTTGGCGTGACGGACGCGACCTTCCTCACCGCAGGTGGGACCAGCGCGCTGAACCAAGGAAAGGACCGGAACACATTTCTCGCACCACACCTTCAAGCCGTGCAGACGCACGCGCAGACCTTCTAGAGAGGAACACTCATGAAAACTACTTCAATCGTTGCTCGCTATTTACTGGGCCTGATGTTTACGGTCTTTGGGCTGAACGGATTTCTCAACTTTATCCACCAGCCGCCCCCGGCGAATCCGCTGGCGTTACAGTTTTTCGGCGCCATCATCGCATCGCACTTTGCCGCGTTCTTCTTCGCGGGGCAGGTGTTTGGTGGGCTGTTGCTGCTTTTCGGCCGATTCGTGCCACTTGCGCTGACACTGTTGGCTGCGGAGCTCTACAACATCCTGGCGTTTCACCTGACGATGTCACCGGGCACCATCGCGCCTGCGCTGGCGGCTTGCGTGTTGTGGATTCTGGTTTTCCTGCAGTACCGCGAAAGTTTCAAGGGCATCTTCAGCGCGAAGGCTGCGACGCAGGCATAAATTGCGTCGCAGTTTGAGAGGAACGGTACTTGCGTGCTGAGTGCATGATCGGCGATACGGCACTCGAATGGCGCAAGGGCCCATTCAGTAAGCGTTTTGAGTGAACGGGGAATTGATTTCAGAAGGAGAAGACATGTCGCAACAACGCAGTATCAGTCGCGTGGTCAACGTTCCTCCAGCCGCACCTGGATTCGTCGGTCCGGGACATCTAGCTGCGCCTGTCGTGTCTCCCGAAAACTTCGAGATGAACGATCCCTTCATCTTGTTGATGGACGATCATCTTGACATTGGCGACCGGCCAGTTGGTGGTCCTCACCCGCATGCAGGTTTTGAAACCGTGACTCTCATTCTCGACGGCGCGATCTTTGACCGCGATGAGGGCGGCACACTCAACGCTGGCGAAGTGCAGTGGATGACCGCGGGCAGCGGCATTATTCACAGCGAAGACGTTAGGACCAAAGGAAAGGTCCGCCTGCTTCAGCTGTGGCTTACCTTACCTAAGAACAAACGCTGGACTGCCCCCGGTTTTCAAACGATTAACGTCAATGAGGTTCCGGTGCACCGCGAAAAAGGCGCTGAGACCCGAGTTTATAGCGGTTCCTCGGCCGGCCTTCAGTCAGGCACGCGAAACCATGTACCGGTCACGATGGTCGAGATCAATTTAGAGCCACACGCCTCGGCCGAGTTGGACATAGCTGCATCCTACAACGGCTTTGCATTTGTCATTGATGGTTCGGTTCGAATCGGCGACACTGAGCTGAACACTGGGCAGGTCGGTTGGCTCGATCGGTCGACTGACGTCGGTACGAGCGTGTTGCGTGTGGTCGCCGGCGAATCCGGAGCGCGGCTGGTGTTATATGCGGGACAACCCCAAGGAGACCCAATCGTATCCTATGGCCCATTTATAGGAGACTCGAAGCAGGACATTGCCAGGCTCTTTGCTGAGTATCAGTCGGGAAGATTTCCCCGCCTTAGCGAATTGAAAAAGCAGCAGGTCTAACTTTTCGACGTTCCTCTGCTTCGCCAGCCTTATGGAGTAAGCCAGTTCACCTTGATAAAATTTTTCTAGGTTGCCGGTGCCTCGGGCATTCGGACATGCCCGTAGCCGCGTGAGTAGCTTAATCGTGCCCTCGCTCGGGAGGAGAAGGAAATCATCGAAACCGCACTAGAGGAATGTTATGGACAGGTCTCGGGCCCATCCGGCGCCGCCACGAAAATCGGGCTGCCCGCGCGAACGCTCGATTCGAAAATCAAGCGTTTCAAAATCAACAAATATCGGTTCAAGGTGCCAAGGGCCAGCTGATCCTTTTCCTATTGAAAGAAAAACCACCTGACGGATGGTCATCGCTTTCACCACTGACGGTCCTTACCCCATCGAAACCGCGCCTCATCCTCGCCTGCTAAGACTCATGATCCATTCGAAGTTTGCCGAGGCGGCGCCCCACGCAGTGCTCTCTCAGGTTCCCCAGGATCGTACGCGAGTGCTGTTTTGCACGCGGTGGACGGGAGCAACTTCATGCCGACATCTCATGCAGCAGCTCGTCGAACTGGCCCCGCTTGCGCGACCTCAGCGCATGTAGCTGCGCATTCACGGCATTCTTGAGCACATTTCCTCATGGTTTCGCCTTCGTATTTTCCGCACTCCGCCGCGCAAGCCGTGCATAGCTGGGAACAGATACCGCAGACCTGGTGAGCGAATCCAGAGCTGCTCGTTAGCAAAAGTACGCAGGTCCGGCACAATTCAAGACATTCGTTACACAGCCGGATGCATTCCCTCATCATGATCGGATCTTCGTTCAGGGACTCAGTGCGGCATTGAGAGCACCAGCGTGAACACTGCAAGCACTCCTCGATACATCGCTCAAATGTTTGATTTGAAATTGTCATTTCATCCTCCACTCTTTTATCGGACTCTTCCGTATTCTTACGGGTTCCCGTTGCGGTCTTGCTGCTTGATCGCCGCGACTACTCGCGGACAATGAGAACCGGCGGGTTACTCTCTCAACAGTTGGTGGACGAACGAGATCGCAATCGATCCTTCGCCGACAGATGATGCAACGCGTTTGACATTGCCTGCGCGAACATCCCCCGCAGCGAAAACACCGGGCAGACTGGTTTCTAGAAGGTATGGTCGGCGACTGAGAGGCCAGTGTGCGCCGCTCAGCTCCTCGGATGAAAGATCGGGACCTGTCTTAATGAAGCCCTTGTTGTCGAGCACGACGCACCCATTCAGCCAAGCGGTGTTGGGGTTCGCTCCTGTCATTACGAACACATGAGCGACGTTCTTCTCCTCGGTCTTTCCAGTTTGAGTATTCCGTACCGTGACTCGTTCGAGATGATCAATGCCATCGAGGCCGACAAGTTCGGTATGTACCAGTACGGTGATGTTAGGGGTTTGTTCAATGCGCCGAATCAGGTATTTCGACATTGTGTCAATGAGGCCAGAGCCTCTGACGACTATGTACACGTGCTTTGTGCTCTCAGCCAAAAAAACAGCAGCCTGCCCCGCTGCATTTCCACCGCCGACTACCATGACGTCTTCGCCGCTACACACCTGCGCCTCAACAAAAGTTGCGCCATAATAAATGCCCGCACCTTCAAAGCGCGATAAATTCTCAATCGGCAGCTTTCGGTATTTGGCCCCGGTGGCGATGACGATTGCACGCGCTGGGATCCTTGTCCCATCTTCGAGTTCTATTTGATACGGCTTGCGGTCGCAGGTTAGCCGCGTTCCCGTGGTGAGCAGCATCTGCGCTCCAAATTTTTGCGCCTGAGTGTATGCCCGACCAGCTAGTTCGTTTCCCGAAATTCCGGTTGGAAATCCAAGATAGTTCTCAATTCTCGAACTGGAACCCGCCTGCCCTCCAGGCGAGTAAGTTTCCAGTAGCAAGACCTCGAGTCCCTCAGAGGCGCCATACACGGCAGAGGCGAGGCCCGCTGGCCCTGCGCCTACGATCACCAAATCGCGCACTTGTGTCTCGTCTACCGCCTCGTTGAAACCAAGACAGTTGGCGATCTCGCGATTCGTGGGATTGCGCAGTACCGTTTCGCCGCGGCAGATCACCACCGGTGTCTCAGCGACAGCGACACGAAAGTGTTCGAGAAGGCTTTGTACGTCAGCTTCGCGTTCCAGATCGATATACGTATATGGGTGGCCGTTCCGAGTCAAGAATTCCTTGATGCGAAGCGTATCGGCGGAATGGCTTGACCCCACCAGTGTTGCATCGCCGATGCTTTGTGCTAGCAACTCCACCCGTCGAAGAATGAATGCGCGCATCAGGATCTCGCTCAGTTCGGCATCTGTTTGCACCACAGTGAGGACATTTTCCCGAGCGAGCTGGATAACTTCTCCATCTTGCCGGGCGCGAATCCGCGCCAGAGCGCGCCGACCTGAAAGCGTGTTGATTTCGCCAGTGAACTGACCGGGTCGGACGATCGTAATAAGCGTTTCGGTTGCACATGTCGGCCGCACCGCCTCTAGTTCGCCTGTAATAACCACGAAAAATGGAATGGCTCGATCCCCTTGTTCGACCAAGACCTCGCCGCTGCGAACTGCGCGCCTGCGGCCGTGTGTAGCAACACGTTCGATTTGCACTGAAGTCAGTGTCGGGAAGATCTGGTCGGCACGCGAGGACGTTAGTGGTAGTGGAGTGATCCGTTCAGCCATACTTACCATTCTATTTCCCGCAGCCGTACGAAAGCCTTTTGTCGAAGATCCTTGTGTTGTCCTTTGTTGTGATTGGCGCCAGGAAATCGTCTTCATTCGTCTTATTCAGCGATTGTACCTCCACGACTCGCCCTCCTAAAGAGGCTGAACGTCGTCGGATTCAGTTGCCCGGCTTCACCGCCTGTGCCGAATACCACAAGACCGCCGGGTTTACGCGTTCGGGATAAATCGCAAGCATCTCGTTATATAGATCGAGCGCGTTCTTGGTATGGTAAGCAATCCGGTCGAAATCGCGAATGTATTTTCGTGTAGCCTCGATGTTACTTGGCGTATCGGGCGCGCCCGGCCTTTTGTGCCCGGCAATAGCCGCAACCGGTTTGAGCGACTCGATCTTATCGAGCGCCGCGATCCACTCCTTGCGGCCTTCCGCATTCGACTCGCCCAGATGAAGATGAACATCATTGTAGAGCGCATCGCCGCAGACGGCCAGTCCGATGGAAGGGACATGGAGACAGGTTGTGCTATCGGTATCGGTATGCCCGAGAGGAACACTTATGAGTTGTTCCCCTTCCAGTTCGAAAACACCGACCTTGAGTTCGTCGGCAGTCAAGAGCGTCGAATCGATTTGTCCGGGAAAGCGTGGTTTCCAATATGACTCAACCACAGGAACCGACGCCTGCTTTCGCATAACCGCGATGACTTCGCTCGTCGCGACGAACCGCGCCTTCGGAAATTTCTTCTGGATTGTGTTTACGCCAAAGAAATGATCGCCGTGGCCGTGGGTTGCGTAGATTGCCGTCAAGTGTTTGCCGCTGTGCGCGATCCAGTCCACAAGTTTCTGGTTTTGATCGACCGTAATCGCCGTGTCCACCAGCACGGCATCCCGCTTGCCCGAAATAAGCGTCGAAGAAATGGGCGACCATTTCATTTCGCTTGCGCCGGGCGGAAGGTCGCTTGTGACCACCGGAATCTGGGCACTGACGAAAACTTCCCACTGCAATCGATTGGGCATCACTCCTCCTCAATTTGCCGGTTCTGCGTCCACGGCGCAGCGATGTTGGCTCAGCCTGCCGCTTCGGACAAAAGGGTCTCGACTTTCTTGTCGAGATCCCTCGCGACCGCGAGTGCCTCGGAATTCCGATAGGGAGCCAGAAGACTGGCCATCCTGTCATAGGAAATGTGAACGCCATCAGAGCGTTCGTCGACAAGCACCGTGACCGGGGCATAAGACCCGGCGTCCGGAACGTTCCTTGCCATTTGCTGCATGATGAGCGGATTGCCCAGGATGAGCCGCACCATTTGGGGGTTATCGCGATCCGTCGCTTTCCTTATCACGGCGCCGTGATCCAGTTCCATGAAGAGCATCAGGCCCGTCTTGCCCAACCCTTCGCGAACTATGCTTTCGAACTCTG
>QHNQ01000192.1 GCA_003218135.1 Verrucomicrobiota bacterium | reverse complement strand
TATGACGTCCGGCTGGCGCAAAACCCAGGCGAGCGCGATCTGCGCGGCGGTCGCGTCATGCCGTTTTGCGATTTTTTTAAGCGTCGCATTTTCAAGCAATCCGCGGCCGTGGCCGACAGGAGAATAAGCCATTAGGACCAGTTGTTTGTTGACAGTTGAGTGTTCACTGAGGAATGGCAGAAGATCGAATTCGATTTCGCGGTTTTCGAGATTGTAGAGAACCTGATTCGCGGCGCAGTTGCGGCTGTCATCAATCGAGAACAATTCCCGCATATCATCGACGGCGAAATTTGACACGCCCCAGCGTTTGATTTTGCCCGCGGAGCGGAGCTTCTCGAATGTCTCCACCGTTTCCTCCAGAGGCGGTGTCTTTTCGCGCCAATGCAACAGGTAAAGATCGATCGTATCGATGCGGAGACGTTCGAGGCTACGCTCGCATGCCCTGGGCAATCGACTGTGCGACGCATTATGCGGATAGACTTTCGTCACAACAAACACGCGCTCGCGTTGCCCTTCGATTGCGTCGGCCACAACCCTTTCTGCACCGCCGTCTCCGTACATTTCCGCCGTATCAATCAACGTCATCCCGAGCTCGATGCCCACACGCAAAGCCGCAACTTCACTGTCGCGTCCACGTTTGCTCTCGCCCATCCGCCACGTGCCCTGTCCCAGCACGGGAACGCGATTGCCGTCCGGTAGCCATAGGGTTTTCATTTGAATCGGATCGCCGCCGGTTTTCACTTCGGCGCAAGAGACGTCACGATCTTTTCAAAGCGCGGATCGCCGCGGAGGGGACTCCAGAGCGGGTGTAACTTGAGCCGGCCGTAGTTGGTGTAGCCGGGCATGGTCAGAAGTTTCTGGAGTAACTCAAGCGCGCGATCGCGGTCGCCGCTCCATGTGTAAACCTGGGCGAGACCTTCGAGGACCAACGCGCCGTCGTAAATGTCTTTCGAAACGGGTATCAGATCGATCGCGTGTTGCGCTTCACGGATGGCCAAATCTTTCTGGCCCAAGCCCGCATCGACTTGAGCGAGAACAGCAATCGTGCGCGCGTGTTCCGGTTTGACGATCAATCGCTGAGCCAGAATTTCTCGACATTCGCGAAACGCAGCCATTGCACCCGCAGAATCGCCTTTCGCGCGCGCGACCATCGCTCTGTACCAACTCTTCGGAAAATAAAAACTAAAGTCGATGTCTTGAAAATCTTGCCGAGGCGAAGCAATCAGGACGCGTTCCGCTTCCGCGTAATTGCCGTCGAGCATCGCCATCCAAACGCGTGCCGGAGTTTGGCCGCCGGCAAACTCCATGTCTGGAAATTTCGTCAGAATATCCCGGAACGGCCCAGTGTCGCCGCTCCCCCAAAGTATGGATGAGGCGCGGCGGAAGCCGACGATTGGCGTCTGTTCGCCAGCAGCAAGCACGTTGTCATAGACGTGGACGGCTTCAGGAAACCGGCGTTCGAGCACGTAGGTATCGGCCAGAAGATTGTAAGCATTCGGATTTCGCGGATCGAGCGCGAAGGCAGTGGAAAAATCGCGCTCGGCTTCGCCAAAGTGGTTGTGGCGGCGATTGATGTAACCGGAGAGAATAAAAAACGGCGTGCTGTTTGGCAGACCCGGTCGCGCAATTGCGAGTTCTTCCTGCGCGCGATCGTAGTCGCGCAGACATCGGAAGTAATAATCGCCCCGGGCGAAATGCGCCTCAGCGGAGTCGGGGCGAAGCCGCAGCGCATTATTGAGCGCAGCTTCGGCGAGCGAAATGCGGTCCGGGTTTGGATCAAGATCGAAAAAGAAAAGAAGGCTGTTGGCGCGGGCTGCATAACAATATGCGGAGGCGAAGTTCGGGTCGCGCTGGATCGCTTCATCGAGCGATTTCAGCGCCTGGAGCAATGCCGCGCGCACGTCGGTCGCGTTGATGTAGCTGTCGACGATTGCCTTGGCTTGAACGTAAAGCTCGAACGCGTCCAGA
Source organism: Verrucomicrobiota bacterium (assembly GCA_003218135.1). Lineage (GTDB taxonomy): Bacteria > Verrucomicrobiota > Verrucomicrobiia > Chthoniobacterales > UBA10450 > Udaeobacter. Next base: position 5,587 of record QHNQ01000192.1, on the reverse strand, counting down.
TCCTGAGTCGGCCGCTCTTCGATTTCCGCCTTCTGTCGCGGCGATAGCCTGGCTTTGAGCTGAGTAACGATCGATTGAGCCAGCTCGCTCTGGATTGCGAACAAATCGGCCGCGGTGCGATCGTAGGTTTCGGCCCATACATGCGCGTCGGTGCGTGCGTCGATTAACTCTGCGTTAATGCGAAGACGATCCCGTGCGCGCCGGACGGAACCTTCCATGATGTAAGCGACACCCAGCTGGCGGCCGATCTCGCGCATGTTGCGTTCGGCGCCGGTCTTGTATTGACGCACACTGGTGTGGCTGATCACCTTCAATTCGGAAACCTTCGCAAGGTTGGTCAGGATCTGGTCTTGGACGCCCTCGGCGAAGTAAGCGTCGTTCTTGTTCTCGCTTAAACTCGCGAACGGCAAGACGGCGATCGATTTCCTATCGTTCGGCGACATTGCCCTGTTTCCGGCCGTGTAACGGCCGAGGAAAAACAACGCGACCGATATCGCGGCTCCGACAACTACGACGTAAATCCAGGTACGATTCAATGGCCGCGTCGATCGCGGCATCGCGTCGGCTTCCGCCGTGCGTTTGACTCCTTCCGGAGTAATTTCAAATGCCCATGCGAAAATCAGTGCAAAAGGAAAGCCGATGATAATTAGGAAAACGATCAATCGGATGGCCGAATTTGGAATCTCGAACACCGGCAACACCTGCGCGATTCCCTGGGCGAGGGCCCAGCCAGCGACGATATAAGCGACCGCAACTTTGTAAACGTTGCGCCGTTTTAACTCGGCGAAAATATTCCCGCGATTCATTGGTCGTTCGGAAAATCTACGCCGCGATGCTGCCTGTAAAGCCACAGAAAAAATCGTCTATTGCCCGTAACTAGAGACGGTTGGCGGGTGACGCCGCTCGTCAGGAATAGACGTCAAATTCACCTCCGTTACAGAATCCAGAGTTTCGGGAAACGGTCTGCGATTAACTTGTCGACCCCGAAGATGTGTCCGGCATCGCTGAGAAGGATGATAATTGCGAGAACAATGTCGGATTGATCGATGCCAGGACCCCAGGGTAACGCGCCTTTGGCGGAAATGTAATTAAGAAGCAAAAACAGAGCGACGCAGCTGGCGAGTCGCGTGGTGAATCCGAGCAGAAGCGCGATGCCCACGTAAATTTCAGCGGTGACAACGAGTGTGCCGAACGTCGAGCTGTGCGGAATGACAACCGACTTAAGCAGGTTCTGATACCAGCCGTACCCGTTCTTCAGTGCGAATTTCAGAAACCCGGCTAATTCATTGGGTTGTGCATTCCCGTGATCGCTGAAGAGGAAACTGATTCCGAGATAAACGCGGGCCAAAACAAAAAGCCATAGTCGTAAACTGACAGCCGAATTTTTGTCCACAGGGTTATCAGAATTCATAAAATCATGGCTTACACGAATCGGGAAAATCCTGTTTAGCCTTTCTTTTTAGCCTCTGAGGATTGTTTTACGTGGCGAAAGTGGCGCCGATAGTGGCCGGGTGGAATTTTTAACGCTCGCTGAAAAACATTGCGCATGGCATTCACATTTCCGAAACCGCACTCGCTGGCGATCATTTCCATGCTGTTGTGACTTTCTTCCAGCCGCCGGCGCGCAGCTTCAACCCGCAGGCGCTCGACGAACTTTGCAGGCGTCGTTTTCATTTCTTTGGTGAAGACGCGGGCGAAATTTCGTGGGCTCATTGCCACGCGTTGCGCGAGCACTGGCACGGTCAGCGGTTTGTGCAAGTTATCGAGCACCCATGCTTCCAATTCGCGCAAAGGTTTTCGATCTGTCAGTTGCAGCGAGAGAGCGGCGCTGAACTGCGATTGGCCACCGGGCCGCCGCAAATACAGGACCAGGTTGCGCGCGACCTTCAACGCCAGTCGTGAACCATGGTCTTCTTCAACTAACGCCAGGGCGAGGTCCATTCCAGCGGTCACTCCGGCCGACGTATAAACATTTTCATCACGAACGAATATTGGATCGGGATCAACATCGGCACGCGGTGCGCGTTTGATCAAGACTTCGCACCAGTTCCAATGCGTCGTGGCGCGGCGGCCGTCGAGCAGACCGGCTCGGGCAAGGAACATCGCGCCGGTGCAAACCGACCCGACTCGGCGGGTTCGCGCGGCGACTTTTTTCAGCCAGCGCACCGCTTCCGGATTGATTTCATTCTGCTCAATCGCATTCCCGCCGGCTACCAGTAGCGTGTCGATCTTTCCGCGCACTTCCCGAAAGGTTTTATCCGCGGTGATGCGCAGGCCGCAGTTGGCAATCAGCGACCGACGCGAAGAAATGGTCGCCACTTCGACTGAATAGATTCGAGGCGATCCGGGATTCGTCCGGCTGTGCATATCCGACGCGCGGGCGAAAACTTGAAGCGGGCCTACCAGGTCGAGAATCTCGACGCCAGGTGCCGCCACGAACACGATCCGGCGCGTCGCGCTTGTGCGAGCAAGGTTGCCGTCGTTTTGGTTTGGCGTCACTGAATTTTTCCTGCGGTGGCGCTCACATATTTTTCCGGGCCAGCGTCGAACGTTTTCTTGTCGTCGTCCGAGCAGAAATAATAAGTCGTGCCTTTAAACACAGACGTCGGCGCGGTCTTTGGATCGACATCCATTCCGCACACCGGACAAAGCGGATGCTCCGCTGTGGAAACAGGCATGACAGCATAGGCTTGATTCGAATCCGGGTTCATCCAGCCTTCTCCCTGATATTCCATGTTGTAAGCGGTCTTCCGGGCAACCTCGCGACCGTAATAGCGTTCGACCACACGGAGGGCGAGATCGATTCCGGAAGAAAGTCCGCCAGCGGTTGCGAGATTTCCATTCTCGACGAAGCGCGCGCCCCGCTTGAGCTGAATGTCCGGAAATTCTATGGCAAAGCGTCCAAACGCGCCGTGATACGTGGTCGCGGATTTGCCGCTCAACAGTCCGGTTTTTGCCAGGACAAATGCGCCTGTGCAAACCGACATCGTGACATCGGTGGTTTTTGAAGATTTTTTGATCCATTCCAATACCGCCGGGCTCGGTTGACTCTGCGCGGGAATCACAATCACCTTCGGCGGCGGGGCGTTTTGAATCGTGTAATCGGGAACGATTTGCATTCCGCCGCTGGTGCGGATCGGTTTCTTCGTTTCGGCCACCGTGTACAGACGGAACGGCATATCTTGCCGACCCGGAATCATGACGTCCTGGAAAACTTCCCAAGGCCCGCAAAAATCGATTACGACTGCGCCATCGGAAATCAGAAAGGCGACTGGAAGCTGGCCATTATCCGGCGGCTTTAGCGAAGCTGTGTCGGCTGCGACGGCGTTTGGATTCGAATGTTCGTCGGTTTTGACCGGAGCTGCCGTCGTGAAAAGGGTGGTGAGCGTTAATACGCCGAGTGCAAGCAGCAAACCAAATCGAGCTGCCCGGTAAACGAACTCTATTTTATTGATTGTAGGTGCATTCATGATCCGATTTTCGGATGACATGTTAGTGGCAGCAATGACAACAATCATCATATTTCTGCCAAGAAAAATCAGGACAGTGAAGACGTTTTCGCGACAGCTTAGGCTCTGGCGGCATGCGCAGGGCGACTGCAATGATTGAAATCATAAGAGAGAAAGCGTTTAGTCCAGGCGCAGCAATTGACGGTCGAGAGTTGAGAGAAACGGCGAGAACTGCTTGATTCGTCATAATGCATAGGACCGCACGCCACGACCTTCAGCTTGCCAAACGAATGACGCGTCTCGGCACCGAGACTGCGTTCGAAGTTCTCGTGAAGGCCAAAGCGCTCGAGGCGCAAGGCCGCGATATCATCCATCTCGAGATCGGCGAGCCGGATTTCGATACGCCGGCTAATATCATCGAGGCGGGATGCGACGCCCTTCACCGGAGCTTCACGCACTACGGGCCTTCGGCGGGGCTGATGGAGTTGCGCGAGGTCATCGCGCAATACGTAAGCGAAACCCGTCGAGTAAACGTCACACCCGATGAAGTGGTGGTTGTCCCCGGCGGTAAGCCGATCATTTTTTTTAGTGTCCTCGCCCTGGCTGAAGAAGGCGATGAGATCATTTACCCAAATCCGGGGTTTCCGATTTACGAATCGATGATCAACTACGTCGGCGCGAAGGCCGTGCCGATCCGTTTGCGCGAGGAGTTGGATTTCCGGCTCGATGTTGATGAATTAGCCAGCCTCATCAACGATCGCACAAAGCTCATCATTCTGAACTCGCCACAGAACCCGACAGGGGGCGTGCTGACAAAGGACGACATCGCGGCAATCGCGCGCGCGATCGGCGATCGCAACATCATGGTGTTGAGCGACGAGATCTACAGCCGGCTCATTTTTGAGGGCGAGCATCATTCCATTATGTCTGTGGATGGCATGAAGGAGCGCACAATTTTGCTCGACGGTTTTTCAAAGACTTATGCGATGACCGGTTGGCGAATGGGCTACGGCGTGATGCGTGCTGACCTGGCGGCGCACATCTCGCGTCTGATGACTAACTCCAACTCGTGCACCGCCAGCTTTACGCAAATTGCCGGCATCGAAGCGCTCCGCGGGCCGCAGGACGTGGTTGACACGATGCGCACCGAGTTTCAAAAGCGGCGAGACGTAATGGTTGCCGGTCTAAACAAGATCAAAGGATTTTCCTGCCGCCTGCCGAAGGGAGCATTTTATGTTTTCCCGAACATCACGAAGACTGGGTGGCCATCAAAGAAACTAGCCGACTCGCTGCTGGATGACGCGGGCGTTGCGGCGCTCTCCGGCACCGCCTTCGGCGATTTTGGCGAAGGCTACTTGCGGTTCAGCGTCGCCAATTCCATCGAGAACATCAGGGAAGCGCTCGATCGGGTCAGCGATTGGACAAAGAAAAATTTGTAGGGCAACCGCTTCGGTTGCCCCGCGGAGGCGTCACTAATCGAGCCGAGTATTCCGGCTAATGCGGTGATGAGATTCGCGTCCACGACACTAGTGAAGTGCTGGTTCCGCCGCTAACGGTGGCGCAGCTTGTGTTAGTGCAGGTGCGGTTTTGGCGCGGCGCTCTTTGAACCACATGATTACGACGTAAAACACGGGCGTGAGAAAAAGGCCAAAGCCGGTTACTCCGAGCATTCCGAAAAAGACCGCGGTGCCGAGGGCTTGCCGCATTTCGGCGCCGGCACCCGAACTAACAAGAAGTGGAACAACGCCGAAGATGAACGCGAATGAAGTCATCAAGATGGGACGCAGTCGGAGACGACATGCTTCGACCGCGGCGGTGAAACGGTCTTTGTGGTCGCGGTCCTGAATCTGTTTTGCGAATTCGACGATGAGGATGGCGTTCTTACAAGCCAGCCCAACAAGCACAATGAAGCCGATCTGCGTAAAGATGTTGTTCTCCATCGAACGCAGCCAGACACCGTAGATCGAGCTGAACAAGCACATGGGGACGATGAGAATGATTGCGAGTGGCAACGACCAGCTCTCGTAAAGCGCCGAGAGCAGCAGAAAAACGAACAGAACGCAAAGCGGGAAAATGTAAATCGCGCTGTTGCCTGCGAGCTTTTGTTGCAGTGCTATCTCAGTCCATTCGGTCGTGAA
>QHNQ01000191.1 GCA_003218135.1 Verrucomicrobiota bacterium | reverse complement strand
GTTACGCATTCGTATGACGCTGGAGCGGCGTGGGAAAACTTCGCGCTGCAAGGTTTCCACCAGGGTCTGGTGGTCCATGGGATGGAAGGATTCGATTACGAGCGCGCACGCAAAGAACTTCGAATCCCTGATGAGTTTCAAGTCGAAGCGATGGCCGCAGTCGGCAAACCGGGGCCAAAGGAATGGCTGCCTGAAAAGTTGCAGGCCAGGGAAAGTCCGAATGATCGGCGCAAACTTTCCGATAGCATTTTCGAAGGACCGTTTAGGTCCCGATAGGAATTATTCACAGCGCCATTCACCGGACCAGCCAAAATGACCAAAACCTCGATCCGTTTCAAAGCAAAACTCTTGAGCCCGGCACAGAGTGAGAAGGCCGGCTCATGGACCTTTGTCACCCTGCCAAAGAACGCCAGTGCCAAACTGCCCTCGCGCGGCATGATGGCGATCGAAGGCACCATCAATGGCGTCCCTTTTCAAGCAGTGCTCGAGCCTGACGGCCAAAAGAGCCACTGGCTCAAGGTGGAGCGGAAGCTGCGCGAAGCTGTGGGCGCAGAAGCGGGCGACCTTGTCACTCTCGAGATCGCCGCGGCACCAGAGGAACCGAACCCACGGTGCCGGCAGACCTGCGCAATGCTCTCGCTACCGCCGCTCCGAAGGCGAGAAACTTGTGGTCGGACATCACGCCCAATGCGCGCCGCGATTGGATCCACTGGATCACCTCGGCCAAGCAACCAGAGACGCGCGCGCGCCGGATCAAAAATGCCTGCTCGATGCTCGCGGCCGGGAAACGACGCGTTTGCTGCTTCGACCGCTCCGGGTTCTACAGTAAAAGCTTAAGCGCTCCTAAAGCGGCGACATAGAGGAAACCCGTGACGGAGCGCTGCCAACGCAAACTGGGCGCCGTTCTCGCCTGACAGCGCAATCCTCGATAATCCTTGTCTTGCTTCGCTCGACGAAATCTCTTTAGACCCGTCGCGTCTTCACGGCGAACCACGGCGTACCGCGATAAGAATCCGTCATCACCCAGCCGGCCCTCATCAGCGCCCAGGTGACTATGGCCTCACCCCATTGAAACGCGGTCATTGAACCTTGCGCCACCCTAGGTATCCACACCAGCAGCAGGAACAGTCCCATCTGCAACGTCGCCAGTGCCGCCGCGAGTCGCGCCCATACCCCGATGATTACCGCGATGCCCGCCGCGATGAAGGTAACCCCGGTAAGATATGCCCATGCCACATGCCATGGAAGCCCCGCGGGCACGAGCACAGCCGTCTGCTTTAAGTAGGTGAAATGAGCCAGACCAAAGGGGATCAAGGACAGACCATAGAGCACCCTCGCAATGCGCAGACCGTTCTCGCCTGCGGCGAAACCGAGCCTTTGCTTGTCCCAATCAGTCGCGAACCAGTTATATAGCACCCACGCCGCTGAGAGCATCACCGCGGTTTGACACGCGGCCCAGTAAACGTCGACGGTGAATCCGCGGGCGAAAGCGGGCAGTCGCCAGATCAGCAACCAAAGTAGAAACCAAAGAAGCAACACGCGGGCGGCGATTGCGGCGGTGCGTTGCCAGACCAGCCCGACCCCGGATGCCAGGGAGATGAGGGCGCAGACATAAACCAACGTCTCGCGGCCAGGAAAACTCTTGGGCACTGGCTGCCATATCACGATGAAATCCCCCTTGCTTAGGCCCAAGATTCCAAGCGCCACCATGGTCGTTGCAAAAACCACCTCACCTACGCTCGCGATCCGCACTGTGCTATCGTGCGAAAAGTTGAGCGCTTATACAATCATGTTGTGTGCCGCGAGAGACGTGCGCGCCCAGGATCAAAAATGCCTGCTGGATGCTCGCCGCTGGGAAGCGACATAATAGCAATTACTCACAGCGCGACGGTGCCGCGCAATATTTCCATCGCATAGCCGCCCACGCGGACGTCGGTAACGCGCTCGCCTTCCCGGGTTGCTCGGACATACATTTCACTTGGACGACGGCACTCGGCACCTTGGTGAATCAGCACCTGCTCATTACTATTTGCGACGCCGTGTTTGACCATCCAACTGGCGGCGCAACCGGCGGCTGAGCCTGTGGCAGGATCTTCGCCGCCGTAAAAAAACATTCGCGCTCGAGCTTCAAGCCCGCCTTCGCGCCGTTCGGGACAGAGAAAGTAGAAAAAGTTGGCGCCGGTATTCTTCAGAAATTCCGCCGCCTGTGCATAGCTGAACTTCAGATCGGACAGTGTCTGTCGATTTCGGAATGGCACAATTGTGAAGGTCAATCCGGTCGAGATGGGCTGTATCGGCCATTCCGAAGGGATCTCGTCAACGGCGATTCCAATTACGCGTGCGGCGTCTTCTCGCGAAAGTGGAGTTCCAAATTCAGGATCATGTTGGCGCATTTCACCGAACACCTGGCCGTCCACTCGATCACGCCCGGCATTCTGCGAATTTGCAGTGAAGCGCACCGGAATTTTCCCGGCTTTCAAGTCGAGGCTGATTTCGGCAGGCTTCTTTTGATTGGATTCCGACGCATACAAGTACAGCGCTGTGCCGAGCGTCGGATGCCCAGCAAAAGGCAATTCCTCCTCGACCGTGAAGATACGGACTTTCTTTCCTTCCCCAGCTTCAGTGGCGGCATCGCGCGGAAGAATGAAAGTCGTCTCCGAAAGATTCATCTCGCGCGCTAAAGCCTGCATCTCACCGTCATTCAATCCGCGAGCGTCAGGAAAGATCGCCAGCGGATTACCCGCGAGCGCCGTTTGCGTGAATACATCAAGCTGAATGAATTCGTAAGTGTGCGCCGGCATGAGTCAGATTTGGATTGTGTTGAGTGTCGCGTAAGTTTCGCAGGTGACTGACGACGAGCAAGACGAACGGTTCTACCGCGATACCGAAGCCATCGCGTTTCCGAAACTGAACGATCATCAGCTTTCGCTGCTTGAACCCCTCGGACAGCGTCGTGTCGTGAAGCGTGGCGATCTCATCTTCAAGGCCGGGCAACGTGATCTCGGATTAGCAATTGTTTTGCGCGGCGAACTCGAAGCGTTCGAGACGCGCGACGGAACCGAATATAACCTGGCTAACGCGCACGAGCGTGATTTCATGGGCGACGTATCGATGCTCCAAGGCACATCGATCCTCGGTTCGTCGAGAGTCACCTCGGAAGAGGCCGAGATCCTCCTCATTCCGGCGGCCGAACTTCGGCGCGCGTTGGCGGAAATTCCGGCCGTGAGCAAGACGATCGTCGATGCGCTGATCATGCGGCGCCGCCGAGTTAGCCGGTATCGCGAGTTTGCCGGATTGCGTGTGCTGGCCGCGCGCGGCGCACGTGACGGACATCAACTCGACGATTTTTTAGACAAGAACCACATCCCGCATCGGCTGATCGAATTCGAGAGCGAGCAAGGCCAAGCCGTGAGCAACCGCCTTCATCTCACCACTCGCGATTTGCCGGTCCTAATTACTCCTGCCGGCGCTCCGTTGCGCAGGCCGTCGTTACGCGAAGTCGCTCAGGTTGCGGGTCTGCTTCGGCCGCTCGCGCTTCAGGACGAAACGGAGATTTTGTCGGATGTAACGATCGTGGGCGCTGGACCCGCCGGACTTGGTGCGGCGGTGTATGCCGCATCGGAAGGCTTGAAAACAGTTGTTCTGGAAAGTTACGCACCGGGCGGACAGGCTGGGTCCTCCTCGTTGATCGAAAATTTTTTTGGTTACCCGACTGGAATTAGCGGCGGCGATTTAACGTGGCTCGCTCAGCTTCAGGCTTACCGCTTCGGCGCGAAATTCTCCACGCCGTCGCAGGCTCTCGCGCTTAATTACAATCCGGACGGCGAATACCGCGCGTGCATTCAGCTCGAAGGCTGCGACGCCATTCTGCGAGCAAAAGCCGTCCTCATCGCGACCGGCGCCGACTATGGCCGGCTCGATGCCGAAAATCGCGAGCGATTCGAAGGAGTCGGTGTTTACTACGCCGCGACGGCGCTCGAAGGCCAGATTTGTCGAAACGAAACCGTGATCGTCGTCGGCAGCGGCAACTCCGCCGGCCAGGCAGCGATGTTCCTCTCCGACGGCGCGGCGAAAGTGTTGCTCGTCGTTCGCGGGAAAGATATTACGAGCAAAATGTCGGATTATCTTTCTCGCCGCGTGCAAGCACAGAAGAACGTCGACATCCTTTACAACACTGAGATTCGACGAATGTCCGGCAATCAAAAACTCGAGGAAGTTGAAGTGGAGAACACAAAAACAGGCGAGCGACGCGTGGTCAAAACTCCGGCCGTATTTTCAATGTGCGCCGCGGCCGTGGGCGAAGGCGGAATGGCCATCGCCGGAATCCACCTGAGCCTGGCGTCACGACGTGACGCGTGAGACGAGCGCACGCGAAGTCGCCGATCTGCTCGCGATCGCGCTCACGGCTGCTCCGCCGTTAGCAGAGCGAACGCGATCATTCCTGCAGAAAGCAGCGTGACCATCACGGTCACCAAAATCACAAGTCCACGATCGGCGCTCACTTTGCCGTGTTCGATGTCGCGATTTACCACATGATAGCGCCGGGCTGCCAGTATGGTCAGCGCGCCGCCGAGAATCATCATCGCCACGCCTATTGGCAGCGAAATTCCCCCGCGATGTACCGGCACGTGTAGTTGCCGTTGCGCCGACAATTCCCGCAACCACACACTGAATCTCGCTAACACAAAGCCAAGACTCATGACCGCTACGCTCGTTCTAATCCAGGCCAGAAAGGTCCGTTCATTGGCCAGGTATTCAGTGGCCCGTTTCGTTTCATCTATCGTCGCGCTTTGTTTTTGCTTTTGCATCTGCAGGTGTTTGAGAAAGTGCGAACCGCTGCTACGGGTGATGGAAACTAGACATTGCGCTGTCGATTAGTGCGGCAAATACTGCAGCCACGTGAGGCAAATATGCCGCCAGCAACGGATCATGACCAGCCACGTCAAAAGCAGGTTGCCAATGTAAGTTGCGAATGACAAGCAGCTTTGATTCTCATCCAAACAATTGCGCGCGCTCCGGAGCGAAATAAATTGAGCCTACAATGTCCGACCGAGGCTGTTCTCATCTCAACGCGATTGAATCGATCAAGCAACCGCAGCGCCGCGAATGTGAAGAATGCGTGAAGATCGGTGCGCGCTGGGTTCATCTGCGCACGTGCCAGACGTGTGGCGTTACGCTTTGTTGCGACAGCTCCCCAAATCAGCACGCCAGCAAACATGCGCGGTCAACCGCACATCCCGTGATCGCTTCCGCGCAACCGAGCGAGCGCTGGTTGTATTGCTATCCTGACGACGCGCTCGCGCAATATTAGGTTTGTCGCTGCTGACCGCCACAACTTCAACGGCAAACGCGTATAACTGAACAAACCGCAAATCGAAAGGTAATTGGTAGGAGATTGGCGCAATTAGCATGTCCAGCAGGAAATCGCGTCCACAGAAGCGCCGCCGGCGTTCGATCATAGCTTTTGAGATGATTCGGCTTGACCGGACGGCGACCGAACCGCTCCATGAGCAGCTTTACCGGCAAATTCGCGACGAGCTGAAATCGGGCAGGTTCGGCGATGGCTCATCTCGACTTCCCTCCTCTCGGGCGCTGGCTACAGACCGCGGAATTTCAAGATCGACGGTTAGACTCGCGCTTTCAAAACTTCACGCCGAAGGTTACCTCCGCTCAAAGCCGGGTTCCGGAACATTCGTTGCCAACCTTCTCCCGGAAACTTTTTTGACTGCGGACCAACCGAAAACCTACGAACCAATCCAGCGCCCGATTCGCATCTCAGATCGCGTCAGAACAATTCCGGATGGACGCGTCGGAGATCAGTTTGACCTCGGGGCAACCGGCGCAGGAGCGGGCGTCTCCCTGGTCCCGAGCATTCCAGCGGTGGACGAATTTCCGATGGCTGCGTGGGAACGTCTCAGAGCGCAGGTTCTCGCGAAAAAAGGCGTCAACCTGCTGCGCTATGCATCAAATCGCGGCGACGCCGACCTGCGCAAGGCAATTGCAGCGTACCTGTGCGATTTCAGAGCAGCGCGCTGTCATCCGGACCAGATCGTAATCGTGGCTGGTATGCAGCAGGCGATGTTGGTCAGCGCATTGGCAATGCTGAATCCGGGTGAAGTCGCGTGGATCGAAGACCCCTGTTATCAGCAGACCCGAAGGGTTCTTACTTTGGCTGGCATAAAGATAATTCCCAAGCCGCTCGACAACGAGGGGGATCGTGATTGCGCGATCGCCAAAAGAAAAACTGCCGAGGATCATTTACGTGACGCCCTCTCACCAATTTCCTCTTGGCGTTACCATGAGTTTCCAGCGTCGGACCGGCTTGCTCGATTTCGCGCGTGCTCACAACGCATTTATTTTCGAGGATGACTACGACGCAGAGTTCCGTTTTGCCGGGCCACCACTCCCATCGTTGCAAGGGATCGACAACGCCAGTCGAGTGATTTACGCAGGAACGGTTAGCAAGATTCTTTGCCCCTCTTTGCGTCTGGGCTACATCGTTGCGCCAGAGCCGTTGGTCGATTCGTTGGTCAAGATCCGCAGTGCGATGGATCAACACTCCTCGCCAATCGACCAGGCGACACTGGCGCGTTTCATCAGCGAGGGCTTTTTCCTGAGTCACATCAAACGGATGCGAAAAATCTATGCCGAGCGACGCGATTTCTTCATCAAACAATTTAATGAGCTGCTCGGTGACCATTTCACTTTGCAGGTTCCTGAAGCGGGACTGAACATCGTCGCCTGGCTGAAGCGCGAGGAAGAATTTCCAATGATCAGGCGTACCACAGTCGATATCGGAGTGAGGCCGTCGACGCTCTCATTTTTTTGCATCCAAGCGAAGCTAAAACCAGCGTTCGTTTTCGGATTCGCCGCCTGGACACGGACACAGATTCGGGAAAGCCTTGTTAAACTCGCATCGGCACTCAGGGATCGCGGGAGGAATCTAAATTACGGCCGCCAGTCGCGATAAGCGTCGTGCGCGCCGAGGGCAAGACTGGTTCGGGCTTTGCTATGCCTGTCGATCTGTTGGGCCAGCCACTGAAACCATTCCCAATTTTTTTGCGAGCCTGAGCGCTCACGTTCGTATTCGACGTAGCCATGCAATTTGCGCCAGGCGACTCGCACTGTGCCGCCCAGCAGTTCGTCGACTACGTTCAACGGAACCATGCGCGCAAACACCGCGTAACCAAGAGACTCGAGAATGCAAGCTATGGACTGGGCGGCTTGAAAAAGGCGCGGATCAGCTTCGATCTGTGAGGGTGTCGTACCCTCAGCAATTGCCTGCACGAGGGTCATCGATTGCATCCATGCCGGCGTCAAAATCGCCTGGACAGCTACGAAGGCTGCGCGTTCCTCTCGTTCCTTGCGCGCGTGCCGCATCTCAATCAATCCGAAAACGACAGCCGTCAATACCGTGAGGGCCGTTGCAATGTTTGCAACCGTCGAAAGATCCACCGCAGCAATTTGCTCAAACGCGTCGTTTCATGTCACGCAAATTTGGTCTTACGAGTAATGTTGGATTAAAGGACACGAAAAAGCCGCAGGGTTCGCGGGAACCCTGCGGCTGGTATCGTAATATCCCAGATCGCGCGTTGACTCAGTCTATAACCACGACGTGATCAATCATACGCAAATCGCCCATGTCTGCGTAATAAACGCGCACGCGCGTGCCGGGTTTGATCGCTGTTTGGACGATTTCTCCTGCCTTGTTCAGAACGTGACCACGCCCATTGAGAACATAACGGCCCGCGTAATTCGAACTGTCCTCGCGAACAACGAGCGTTTTGCCAGGCTGATAACTGGCAGCCGCGCCTTCTTCAGTCGTCGTTCTGATGATCGTTCCGGTTACCTGTACCGGTTCTGTCGTAGTTGTTTCTTGTTTTTTATCCGTCGCACTCGGCTGGGCGAATGCCAGCAGCGCAATCAGCACACAGCCAAGCGTGAGTATTATTTTTTTCATGTTCGCCTCCTATTGTTAATGCATTTTCTGCTGAGCAAACTTCTGGAGCTGGTGAGGATGGAACAAGAGCCACTTCGCGTGTTTCCCACAGCCCACTTTCCGTGGCGCTGCCGCAATCCAATGCTCTCAAAAAGCGCGACCTTGCCCACGCAAATTTACTAGTAGATCCCTGGAATCAGACGCCATGTACGGGAGCAGTAAGCGGTGTACTAATCTCCGCAAATGTAACCAGTTCGTTGCTAGCTTTTAGTTCATCACGGTGGAAAGTTACTGCCTATACTAAAGAGCGCCGCATGCCTGCTGAAACAAAAGGGAATCTTCAGCTGGAAATTGGCCACGTGTTGTTTATTGACATCGTGGGTTATTCGCAGTTGTCGAACAACGAGCAGAGCAAGTTGCTCAGTGAACTGAACGCAGTTGTGCGCAGCGCAGAGAGTTTCCGTCTGGCGGAAGCCGAGGGCAAGTTGGTGCGATTGCCCACAGGGGATGGCATGGCGCTTATTTTTCGCCACAGTCCGCAAGAGCCCGTGCGCTGCGCTTTGGAAATTAGTCAGGGTTTAAAGACTCATCCGGAATTGCGCGTGCGGATGGGTATTCATAGTGGGCCGGTCAACCAAGTCGCCGATGTCAACGAACGCGCGAATATTGCCGGAGCGGGCATCAATATCGCGCAACGGGTGATGAATTGCGGCGATGCCGGACACCTTCTGCTTTCAAAGCACGTCGCTGAAGATTTACAGCATTATTCCGAATGGCGTTTGTACCTCCACGACGTCGGCCAATGCGAAGCGAAACACGGCGAAGTAATCTCCATCGTCAACCTCTATACCAGCGAACTGGGTAATCCGGAGCCGCCGCGCTTGAAGCGGCCCCAGAGTGAAGTACGGAGGCGACGCAGAAATGCGTTATTGTTTGCCGGAGCGAGCCTGGTCGTTTTGGCCGCAGTCGGACTCTTCCTCTTGCCTCGCGCGTCGGCGCGCAAGATCGACAAATCGATTGCAGTCTTGCCGTTTCAGAATCTGAGCGATGAAAAGGAGAACGCTTACTTCGCCGATGGCATACAGGACGATATCCTGACGAATCTCTCGAAAATCGGTGATTTGAAAGTGATCTCGCGGATGTCAGTCATGTCGTATCGCGGCGACGGCGTGCGCAATGCCCGTGAAATCGGCAAAGCCCTCGGCGTAGCCTCGCTTCTAGAAGGCAGCGTCCGCCGGATTGGCAATCGCGTCGGAGTAAGCGTGCAGTTAATTAACGCGAACAATGACGAGCACATCTGGGCAGAGGATTACGATCGCGATTTAACCGACGTCTTCGCCATTCAAACCGATCTCGCGCAAAAAATTGCCTCGGCTCTTCAGGCGAAACTCTCCCCGAACGAAAAAGCACGGCTCGATCGCCGGCCGACACAAGATCCTGACGCCTATCTGCTCTTCGTTCAGGCGCACGATTACGCCAATCGAACGGACATGCTTCGCGACACTTCGTTGAAAGCCGAGCAGCTTTTCGAACAAGTGATCAAGCTCGATCCAAACTTGGCGGCCGCTTTCGCTGGCCTCTCCATGGTCGAAAGTTGGGTATATCACAGCTTCGACCCGCTGCCAGCACGGCGGGAGAAAGCGCGTCTCAACGCGGACGAAGCGCTGCGATTGCAACCGGATCTTCCGGAAGCGCATCTTGCTCTCGGTTTTTCTTATTACTACGGCGATCGAGACTACGAACGTGCCCTGGCCGAATTCGAGATCGCGAAACGCGGGCTACCAAATGAAGCCCAGGCCTACATGGCGATCGGCGCGATCCAGCGGCGTCAGGGCAGGTGGGTCGAATCAACGGCGAACTTGGAAAAGGCCGCTGAGCTTGACCCCAAGAACAGCTCGATCCTCTTGAATCTCGGCTATAACTATATGGCCACACGAAATTTCGAAGCTGCCGATAAGATCTTTGATCGCGGAATCGAAGCTGCGCCGGAGTCGTTCGGCTCGCGTGCATTAAAATCGGAGTTGGCGATCAGATGGAAAGGAGACATTAGCGTTGTCGAAAAAGAATTGGCTTCGGTGCCAGCGGGAGTCGATCCGCAAGGCCTGGTCACGTTGGGCCGCGTAGGGGTCCTGACGTTGCAACGAAAATTTAAGGAGGCGCTTCAGGTGATCCAACAATTTCGTGGAGAGATATTGCTCGTCCGCGCCAGTACGAGCTGCCCGAAAGCTTCTCTCGAAGGTACGCTGTACTTGTATCTGGATGACAAAGTGAACGCCCATTCGGCATTCGAGCGCGCACGGATCATCGCTGAGCGATTGGTGCGCGAAAGCCCCGACGACGCTGCTCGCCACGGGCAGCTTGGCCTGATTCTAGCCGGACTCGGTCAAAAGGACGCCGCGATCGCGGAGGGCAAGCGCGCAGTTGAGCTGTTGCCGGAATCGCAAGACGCTTTCGATGGGCCAGAGGTTACTGCTGTGCTCGCGCAAATCTACGCGTGGACCGGCGAGCACGATCAAGCATTTGGACTACTTGATCATTTGCTCGTTGTTCCAAACGGAATCACCATTCCCGGTCTCAAGCTCGATCCGGTATGGGATCCGTTGCGGAAAGATCCTCGCTTCCAAGCTTTGATCGACAAATACTCGGCGAAGAGTTAACGCGCGTTTTCAGCGTCGATATGAAAGACATCTTCGGACTGAGCACATCGGAAACGCTGGAGGAGGTGTGCGGTCCGCAACCGGGTGCCCTGCATGCAGGTTGGGATCCTGAGTCAGATCAAAAACCCAGAGCCCATTATATAGCAAGTGCTCAAAGTGCTTGAGGCGGCTCGCAACGCTGGGGTGCGCATCGTCATGTTCCTTTGTTTTCGTAAGCTCTAGATCGTTATTCCAGGAACTTTTCCAATTCCGAGGCGATGCCCGTCCAACCTGCCTCGAAATTTTTCTGCGCGTAAGCTGGAGTTTTTGGAAACGTCTCCAACCCTTCGTGCGTCAGTCGCAATTTCGTTTTGTCGCCATCCGGCAACAATTCAAAGGTCACTAACGAGTCGCCCGGTTCGCCTTTGTAACGCCAGGTGTAAGCGATTTTCTGTTCCGGAATTACTTCCGTGACTTTGCAAAGATGATGGTAAGTGTTGCCTTCGTGCTCGACGACGAACTCGAATTCGAAACCGACTTCCGGTTTGAATTCCTTCAAATCGAAATACCATTGCCGCATTTCGTCCGCGTCGGTGAGTGCTCGCCAAACTCTCGCGACGGGCGCGTTAAAGGTCCTTTCCACGACAACTGTACCTGTGACATCGCTCTTGGTTTTCATGATCTTTCTTTGGTTTTTGGTTTTATTTTTGTGCTGTTTGTTTTCTGCAAATAATTGGCAAGTTGATCCAGCGAGCCCTCCCAGAATTTTCGATACTCTTCGACCCATTGGGCCGCTTGTTTGAGCGGCGTCGCCTCCAATTGCATTTCGTGCACGCGACCGTAGCGGCAGCGACGAAGCAGCCCTGCTTTCTCCAAAACCCTTAGGTGTTTCGACACCGCCGGCAACGACATGGCATGCGGTCTAGCGAGATGCGTGACGCGGCTGGAACCGCGCGCCAGGTGCGCGAGAATGCGCCTCCGGGTGGGGTCGGCCAGGGCGGCGAAGGTTCGGTTCAGTGTGGCCGCCGAATATTTAACCATCTGGTTAACTATTTAACAGCGCCATTTCGGATGTGCAAACATTTTTTTATGATACAGCCATCAGTGTGTGGGCAGTTCTTCAAGAACCTTGTGACGAGAATGTAATTCGAGCCGCGCCGGACACGGCGCCATGTTCGAAAGCGCGCGGCCGCTGGATTCTCGCCGCAACCATTCTCGCTTCGAGCATGGCGTTTATCGATGGAACAGTTGTGAACGTGGCGTTGCCCGCGCTGCA
>QHNQ01000190.1 GCA_003218135.1 Verrucomicrobiota bacterium | reverse complement strand
TCGGATCCAGAAGAAACCGGTATGCATATCGTTACAAAATGGGATTTGCAGAGCCAGAGTCTATTTGCCCGCAATTCCTACAACCCGGAATTTTGCGATTGCATCACTTTTGCCACTTCGGATCCAACGCCTACTTCGTTCACCGCTGATCGCGCCGGATTCATCGGGCGTAACCACTCGCTGCGCGACCCGGACGCGATGGGGCACGAACGATTGACCGGCGAGATTGGCGCCGGCCTCGACCCTTGCGCAGCCGTGCAGGTGGTGATTGAGATTGAACCGGGAGACACCGCCCAGATGACTTTCCTTCTCGGCCAGGCGGACGACGAAGAAAAAGCGCGTGGACTCGTTGCTCGCTTTCGCGATCCCGCGAACGTCGAAGCTGCATTCCAGGAAACGCGCAATTGGTGGGACCGGCTTCTAAGCACGATCGAAGTGGAAACACCCGAGCTTTCCACGAACTTTCTGCTCAACCGCTGGCTGCTTTATCAGACTCTCAGCTGCCGAGTCTGGGGCCGCTCGGCGCTTTATCAATCGAGTGGCGCTTATGGGTTCCGAGATCAGTTGCAGGATGTTATGGCTCTCGTGCACGCCGCGCCACAATTGGCTCGCGATCACATCCTGCGCGCGGCTGCGCGGCAATTCGTCGAAGGCGATGTCCAGCACTGGTGGCATCCAGAGTCTGGCGCCGGCGTCCGCACGCGAATCAGTGACGATCTTCTCTGGCTTCCTTTCGTCACCGCGCATTACGTCCGCACCACCGGCGACGCAGCAATCCTTGATAAGATGATTCCATTTCTCGACGGCAAACCGTTAGAGGAACGACAGACGGAGAGCCTTTCTATTCCGGTTGCTTCCGCCACGCAAAGTTCTCTGCTCGAACATTGCCGCCGCGCCATCGCGCGCTCAGCCAATTTTGGTCCGCATGGACTCCCGCTGATCGGAGGAGGCGATTGGAACGACGGCCTCAATCGCGTTGGACTGGGCGGCAAAGGCGAAAGCGTCTGGCTCGCCTGGTTTGAAATTTGTGTCCTTAGAGATTTCGCAGAATTGCTCGCCCTGCGCGAACTCCACGAGGAAGCGCGGGCCTGTCGCACCCGCGCCGCCCAACTCGCACAAACCGTCGACGCTCAAGCTTGGGACGGAGCATGGTATCGCAGGGGATACTTTGACGATGGCACGCCTTTCGGATCCAGGGAGAACGCCGAAGGCCGCATCGATTCGCTCCCGCAAAGCTGGGCTGCCATTTCCGGCGCAGGCGACACGGATCGCGTAAACGTCGCGCTGCGATCGCTGGAGGAAAAGCTTGTGCGTGAAGCCGATGATCTAATTTTGCTCTTTACTCCGCCATTCGACAAAACCACCGCCGATGTTGGCTACATCAAGGGTTACCCGCCCGGCGTGCGGGAAAACGGCGGCCAATACACGCATGCCGCCACGTGGGTGGCCATGGCTTTTGCCCGCCAGGGCGATGGCGATAGAGCCGTCCGACTCTTGCGGATGCTGAATCCTGTTGAGCATGCCCGCGACGAGAAGGATTGCGAACGCTACAAAGTCGAGCCGTACGTCATCCCGGGCGACGTTTACTCTTTAGCCGGCCACGTTGGGCGGGGTGGCTGGACTTGGTACACCGGCGCGGCGGCCTGGACGTATCGCGTCTGGCTCGAAGAAATTCTGGGATTCCAACGCTGCGGCGACAAGCTCAGGATCAATCCGGTGATACCGACGGATTGGGCCGGCTTCCAACTGCGATACCGTTTCCAGAACACAACTTATCGCATCGCGGTGGAGAATCCCGACCATTGTTCCCACGGAGTTGTCCTCGTCGAGGTAGATGGGATTGCCGTGCCCGACAAAATCGTGACGTTGCGCGACGACGCATTGGGTCATGAAGTGCGTGTTGTCTTGGGAACCAAAACGCCGGCGTAAGGGATCGTCTGCTCTCCGATTACCATCCCCGGTCGGGCGCCGGACCGCCGGATTTCGTTCCGCGGGTCCGCCACGCGTTTCATGTGCATCCACGCAGCACAGAAATCAGAATCATAATTGGCAACAACAACGATGCCCAAAGTAAAATGCGAACCGCGAGGGCCCGCTTTATCCGACGGCCAGTGACGCTTGTTTCATCTGCCCTTTTACTCCAAAGCCGCACCTAAGATTCATCGCTAACCAAACAGGGATCGGTCTTACGGTGCTATTTTCTCGGAGGCGCCGCGGGTTCGCACCGCTTGTATCCAGCTTCGCAATTCGTCAACCGGCATGAAGTTAACGATTCGTTCGGCTGGAAGTTTTGCCCGAAGTGCAGCAGCCAAGCCCAGTTCAATAAATTCCAGCTGCCACGGATGATGAGCATCGGTACCGAGTGAGATCCGGGTTCCGTGCTTTCGCGCAATTTTGAGCAGGGCAACATTCAAGTCCTGTCGATCGGGATAGCAGTCAACTTCCAATGCTTTGTCGAGCTGGGTAGCTTCTGCAAAAATGCGCGGCCAGTCTGCGCGCAAGCCGATCCGAAAATTGTAAATCCGACCGCGCGGGTGACCCAGTATCTGAATGTGTGGGGTGCGCAGTGCTGCAAGGTAACGCTCCGTCTGGTCTTCAAGCATCCGCAATGAGGAATGAAAGGACGCCAGGACAAGATCGAGAGCTGATAAGGAATGAGGAGACATGTCTCCTTCGCCGCACCTGTTAAGGTTCATCTCGAGGGAACGAAGAACTACCAGGTTTCTGCGGGATTTTCGAAGTACCATGTTGAGCTTCTCTATTTCCGCTCCCTGTTTTTCCAGCGCTCGTTCGTCGATGCCGCCGGCGATCTTTAAACCTTTCGAATGATCAGTGATCGCAATGTATTGATATGATCTCGCTGTTGCCGCGTCGGCCATTTCGCCAATCGTGCCCGATCCATCACTCCAGCGGCTGTGCATTTGCAAATCGCCGCGCAAGTTCTTTGCCCATTCCGGTTTCTTTGCCAGTAGCTGTCTCGCTTCAGCGAGAGAAATAAAGTCGCGGCGAATCGCGGGAGTCTTTCCGGACAAACGAGAAGGTCTATCAAGCCAGCGCCGGATTTGTTTTTCGATAAATGGGCCAATCGCGCGCAGCTCGGTCAGCGATCGGTTCTGCTCCGCAAGCTCAGCTACCTCTTGCGGCCACAGAAAAGCGCTGCGGGAAGCTCGCCGAAACGCGCGTGCGAGAAAGCCACTCTCGCGTTTCGCCTGCAGGGCAAGCAGCTCCGCAATCTGAATATTCGAGAGCACATTTGAGAATCGATCCCGATTGGCATTTCAGCGGCTTTCCCGACAACCGGCGCGAGACATCGCTGTCTGGTTGCACCCATTTCCTCGCCGAATGCGATTTTAATAATGATGGCTGAGACGGCGGAGGAAATTTCACGGAAGCCTGAAATTCGCAAGGAGCTGCAGCGGGCGACTGGCGAGAAGCGTCCCGAAAAGGTAAAGGCGTGCGGCAGAGATAAATTTTGGTTCGTTGCACACGCGCTAATTCTTGCTGGTTGCGCTGTGGTCTACTGGCTCCTCAGCGTGAAGCTAATCGCGCTTCCGCAGGCAGGTATGAACATCGCGGAGCGACTGCTACGGGGCACAGCGCTGATCGTAATCGTCCTCGCCATCGCACGGGCTATTTCAGTCTATGCACTGGCCCGGATTGAGGACTCTTCCACTCGTTTCACACTTCAGCGCGTGATGCATCTGATCGTCGCGCTTGCTATCGCAGTCATCGCCATATCAATTATTTTCGTTAATTGGTATG
Organism: Verrucomicrobiota bacterium; assembly: GCA_003218135.1. GTDB lineage: Bacteria > Verrucomicrobiota > Verrucomicrobiia > Chthoniobacterales > UBA10450 > Udaeobacter. The sequence continues at coordinate 3,891 of QHNQ01000190.1, read as the reverse complement.
GGGCGCTTGCCGCACTGGGGATTGGCTCAATTATCATTGGCCTCGCGCTGCAAACGCCGATGAAAAGCTTCATCGCCTGGATTTACATCCTCGTTCGCCAACCGTTCAGAGTAGGTGATCGCATACAGATCGGTGACGCCACGGGCGACGTAATCGATGTTGGGTACCTCGACACCACTCTATGGGAATTTGGCGGCAAATACATTTCCGGCGATCATCCGAGCGGTCGCATCATCAAGTTTCCGAATGAGAAGGTGCTCGACGAAATTGTTTACAATTATTCGTGGCCGCTTTTTCCCTACATTTGGAACGAAATTAGATTCCAAGTCGCTTACAACGCCGACCTCGAGTTCATCGCCAGCACGATGCAGAAGATTACTGAGGAAGAGCTAGGCAAGGAAATGATAGCACGCGTACAAACATTTCGGGATTTGCTCGCTCGGACGCCCGTCGATGAACTGGAAGTTCACGAGCGACCGCGTGTGATCTTTCGGGTAAGCGACAATACCTGGCTGGAAGCGATTGTCCGTTACCTTGTTCAACCCCGTGAAGCTGGTCGCGTTAAAACGCGGCTGATCAAAAAACTTCTCGCTGCACTTAACACCGCTCCCGACAAGGTAATGTTCCCGGCAGGAGCGAATCGTTGAGCTGATTGAGTCAACAGTGCACTCGCCAGAAGCGCGTCGCTAGTTCTCCCAGCGGACGATCCAAGAGTGAAAACGGGCCCGTCGCAGCAGGCGATGTTGGGGATGCTGTATCCTTTATTGCTGTGAAGAAGGTGTTGGCTTCCCCGGGACGCTTGCAGCGTCCCCTACAGGAGGTGGCTTTGTAGCCGCTGCTTTCGCGGCCGCAGCTTTTGCTGCTGCTTCGGCGGCAGCTTTCTTCTTCGCTTCAGCAACCGCTGCTGCGTCCGCGAGATTTTTATCAACCGCTGCCGCCTCGAGTGGATGAATCTTGTGATAGTAATCGTTCGATTTCGAAAGTTCTTCTTTCCGTGATAACAGTGCATCGAACCGTTCGCGCTTACTCAGTTCGAATTCCTTGTCCATCTTGATTGCCTCGAATGGACAAACTTCCACGCAAATCTGACAGCTCATGCACACCGAGATGTCGATATCGAACACCTTTGGATAAAACTGCGGTTTGCCCATGTAATCGGGCTTCTTGTCATCGCTCTTTACGATGTAGATGCACTGCGGCGGGCATTCTTTCTCGCAAATCTTGCACGCTACGCAGCGCAAGCCCGCGTGCGGATCGTCGCCGTCGTAAATGAGAAATGGAAAATTACGATAGTTCTCCGGCAACGGATTCCGTTCTTCCGGATACTGAATCGTGATCAGCCGCTCCTTGTCGAAATAACTTCCGACGAAGTTCCGCGCGGTCACCGCCATTCCCTTGAGTATGCCCGTGCCGATCATCGATCTACTTCTCCCATCACAATATCGACGCTCCCCAGAATTACCATCACGTCGGCAACGGTATGGCCGAGGCAAAGGTCTTCGAGCACGGTCAGATTAATGAAGCTCGGCGGACGGACGCGGTAGCGATATGGATTCGGCCCGCCGTCACTGATGAGATAAAATCCCAGCTCGCCTTTGGGCGCTTCAATGCGGCCGTACGCTTCGCCTGCGGGCGGACGAAATGCGCGAACCTTCACTTTTGGATTCACGATCGGCCCCGGCTGAATTTGTGCGAATGCTTGCTTGAGAATCCCAACGCTCTCACGCATCTCGAGCGCGCGCATCATCAAGCGATCATAAGTGTCACCATGATTGCCTAACGGAATTCGAAATTTAAAGCGCGGATAAAATCCGTAGGCATCGACCTTGCGAACGTCGTAATTCACGCCCGAAGCGCGCAACATGGGGCCCGTGATTCCGGCGCTGATCGCCAACTCGGCGGAGAGTTTGCCAACATTTTGGGTGCGGCCGATGACGATTTCGTTGCCTAAAATCAGTTCCTCGAACTCGTCGAGAAATTCCGGGAAGCGATCGACAATCTGTTTCGCCCGGGCGAGCCACTCGTCGCTCGCGTCCAAGCGGCAGCCGCCGAAACGCATGTAGTCGCACATCATCCGTGAACCGGCTAAGGACTCGAAAAGATCGAGAATTTTCTCGCGCTCGCGGAACGCGTACATGAGTGGCGTGCCCCACGCGCCCATGTCGCTCAACAAAAACCCGAGAAGCGACGCGTGATTTTGGAGCCGCGTGAGCTCGGCGAGAATGACGCGCAAATATTCGGCGCGCTCAGGAACTTCGATGCCGGCGAGTTTCTCGACGCTGAGCGCGTAGGCCCAGTTGTTGCTCATCGAACAAAAATAGTCGAGCCGATCAGTGTACGGCATCGAGCCGAGATAACTTGTGTGCTCACCGATTTGCTCGTGGTTGCGGTGCAAATAACCAAACACCGGTTTGAGCTTTCGCACGATCTCACCCTCTAGCGCGACATTCATGCGAAAGACGCCATGGGTCGATGGGTGCTGCGGCCCCATCGAGACTTCAAGCAGTTCGCCTTCGAGCCGCGAGGCCATCGTTACGGGCGGCCGCTCCATGGCTTCGATTGTTTGAACAGTCGCGTCCATGCGCCGTTTCAACCCTTCAACGCTTTAAAGGTTCAACGATGCCTTCCGCTCCATCCATCTGCGGTCTCGGCGGGTAATGGTGCTTCGCTCTCGCCAGCACATCATCGTGCGGCGTCGGTTCCCATTCAAAATCGTCCGGCTGCACATAATCTTTGCGCATCGGATGATCTTCGAACTCGTCCCACATCAAAATCCGTCGCAAATCGGGATGGCCATCAAAATGAATCCCGTAGAGATCATAAATTTCGCGTTCCTGAAATTCCGCGCTGCGCCAGACCGGCGTGAGCGACGGCAACCGCGCGCACTCAGCTCGATCAGCGGTGCGCATTCGAATGATCACCGGTCCATGTTTGTGGGTCATCGAATAAAGGTGATAAACCGCCTCGAGATAGCCCGGAATTTCCTCCTCGGTCGTCTGATCAACTTCTTTCTCCACGCCCTCGACCACTGTTTTTACTTTTATCGTTTTCTTCACGACCCGATCGAGCCAATCGACGCCCGTGACATTGGAACAAAAATCGAGCCGCAGGGCCGGATCGACGCGCAAAAATCTTGCAGTCGCTACCGCATGCTCGTTATCAATCAAAAGCGAATCCTGCTGAGACGGGCTGCCGTTCGCAACGATTTCAATCTTCGCCCCAGGCACGGCAGCTTCGATGCGGGATTTTATTTGATCCAGAGATTCCATCATCCAGGCGCCGTCATCTCGAGCGAAATCGAGGGATCCCGCAGCCTTACCTTCCAGATTGCGCAACGGCATTCCTCGACTCCGCTTCGCTCCACTCGGAATGACAAAGACAGAGTCATCGTTCGATGCGTGGCGGATGAAACACGCCAGCGTTTGCCGGTGGTTCCAGATCATGCACGCCAAATTTCGGCACTGGAAATTCGCTCGGCTGCTCCGGCTTCAAGAATTCGGCCTTGTCAGCGCCAGTCAATTTTTGTTCATCGATCTTGCGTTGCAATTCCATGAACGCGTGCAAGAGCGCTTCGGGCCGCGGTGGACAGCCGGGGATGTAGACATCAACCGGAATGTAGCGGTCGATCCCTTTGAGCACGTTGTAGCCTTGCTTAAATGGCCCTCCCGAGATCGCGCAAGCGCCCATGGAGATAACATATTTTGGATCGGCCATCTGGTTGTAAAGCCGGACGATTTGTGGCGCCATTTTCTTTGTCACTGTCCCGGCAACGATCATCAGGTCGGCCTGGCGCGGTGAAGGCCGGAAAACTTCACCACCAAAACGCGCGATGTCATAGCGCGACGCTGCCGTTGCGATCATTTCAATGGCGCAACAGGCCAGACCGAATTG
>QHNQ01000012.1 GCA_003218135.1 Verrucomicrobiota bacterium | reverse complement strand
GCAATGCGCGCATTTTCAGAAAGGCTCGGACGACAAAGACTGCCATCTGGACCGCACGTGGGCTGTTCAGCACATTCGCAGCCATAATCGCGCCGTGCTCAGTGAAAACATAGGGACGGCTGCGGCGGCCTCCGTGGCCCAAACTTGAGGTACCAATTTGGTACCTTAAAGATTGATGCTCCCGGCCAGAACTTGAGGTGCTAATTTGGTACCTCAAGTTCTTCCATTCATCCTCGGAGAGTTGAAACATGAAATCTTTCGGAAAGCGATGCCGATTGCGTTTCACTGCGCGATTCAGCGCCTTCGTTTCAACGCCGTAGATCGACGCGAGATCGGAGTCCAGCATTACGCGTTCACCGCGGATTTCGTAGATAAGTCGCCCAAGCTGATCAGCGTTAGCTTGTTCGAAGACTTCGGCATCGAGCGGAACAATTAACCGAAACTTTTTTCGATTGGAAGACGCTTCGCAAAACAGAAAGCACAATGAAAGCGACCCTGCCAGTCCGATGCTCATCAAGACCGAGCAGGGAATCGATTACCGCTTCATCTCCTATGAAGCGTTCTAAATGCGCAGGCAGCGAGTGGCTCACTTGACTGCCGCGTCTGCCAGTCAGAAGATTTCGCCAGTTCTTTGTTTCGCTTAATGGGCTGGCGAGTGGCCGGTCCAACGGGGGAACCAAATTCCGTCCCGCGAATGCGGTGCGGATCGGGGCGAACGATGCGCGGCATCGAGAGCATTTGATGGCTCCAGCCCGACAGCTAACCTCGTCAGCATCATTAAAGGGCAAGGGATGTCGTGAAATCCGACTCCTGGAAGTGAGGCGCCTCGTCGCGCGAGTAACGCTTCGTTTGAGTCGAAGGAATTTAGTTGAGAGTAATAAAGATTGGGCTGGTGGCCGGGATTGTAATCTCGAACGCTAGCGCCGCAGACAACCCGGGGTGGTTCGGACAGAGATTGTTCGACGCGTTCGCAAACGATTTGCAATCGCCAGCGTACGAGGAGCCAACACCAAATGCGGCGCCGCCGCAGCGACGCATTCCGCCCGCGCCATTCGATTCGCCGCCGTTTCCATCCTCTGATTGGCAGATTGGCGGCACACCAATCATTGGTGATCCAGGCAACGTGGGGCCATGGCCCCTGATGGAAGCGATCTACGCTGGACCCCACGGCGAAGCGTGGCAGAAAAGCCGCATCCAGATTTATGGCTGGGAATGTTTCTCTTGGAACGTAAGCACGTCCACAAGCACTTCGCGCGGACCGAATGCGAATTTTCCATTGATTTACGACCTGAGGCCGAATCGGTTCGAGCAAAATCAGTTCGTCCTCTACATCGAGCGTATGCCTGATGAATTCCAGAGAGATCACGTCGACTGGGGCTTCCGCGTCTCGGGCGTGTACGGGCTTGACTACCGGTTCATGATCTCGCGCGGGCTCTTTAGCGATCAACTCCTGAAGCACAATCATTACTACGGCTTCGATATGCCGATGGTGTACATCGATTTCTACATCCCGCGGATCTTTCAGGGAATGAATGTGCGCGTCGGTCGCATCATTTCTGAACCGGACATCGAAGCGCAGCTCGCGCCTAATAATTTAATGGCGAGCCACTCGCTCGTTTACGGATTCGATAATTACACACAGACCGGAATCTTCACGACCACGAAGCTGAACCAGCAGTGGACGATTCAACTTGGACTTTCGAATGGAACGGACGTTGCGCTCTGGCAAAAAGATCCCGGAAACCAGCCGACTGGTACTGTGATGGTTCAATGGATTTCGCCTAGTCAAACGGATTCGTTCTATGTCGGCGATAACGCGTTTAACAACGGCGAATTCGGGTACAACAATCTCCAACAGATCGTCGGTACCTGGACGCACAAGTTCAACGACCAGATCTACACCGCGACGGAGGCGCTTTACATGTACATGCTCGATGCGAAAACCCATCCCACTCCGGAAGTGCCATTCCAGAGCGGTTCGTTTCCGGTGAAACCGGGCTACGCGCCGGAATGGGGCATCGTCAACTACACGATGTTCCGGATCGCTCCGAGCGCGTTTCTCACATTGCGCAACGAATTTTACGATGACATCGTCGGAAGCCGCACCGGTCACGCGACGAAATACTCGGAGCATTCGTTCGGCCTAACCTGGTGGCCTGACAAAATCGTCACGCTGCGGCCTGAGCTGCGCTTCGACCACTCCTACGACACGGCCGCGTTCGACAACGGCACGCGCAGAAACCAGTTCGTCGCGTCAATGGACTTCATCATTCACTACTAATGATCCCGACAGACGTTAAGCGACCGCGCAATGTGGATTGGAAGCGCGCGGCCGCGATCCTTTACGGCGACTGGGGAACCAGCAAGGCCTACGTTATCGGGCTTGCGTTCGCCGTCGCCGGCTACAGTTCATTTTGGCTGATCGCGGCAATGTGCGTGTTGACCGCACTCGTGGGCCTCAACTACATGGTCATCTGCCGCCTTTATCCGGACGGCGGTGGCGTGTACGCAAGCGTGCGACATCGCAGCGAAGTCATTTCGATCGTTGGCGCCTTTTTGCTCATCGCCGATTACTTGGTCACAGCGGCCATCAGCGCGCTCTCCGCGTTTCAATATCTCGGTGTGCCGCATCCGGAAAAATTCGCCGCTGCATCGATCCTTATCGTTGGGTTGCTCAACCTGCTTGGACCAAAACAAACTGGCGGGCTCGCGTTTCTTGTTTCGGTTCCCACTGCGATCGTTGTCGTTGTGCTCGGACTTTTCAGCTTGCCGCATCTCGGTACCGCGCTCGGTAACCTGCAACCATTGCACGGAACACTTGGGCAAAACTGGGCCGGTTTCGTTGGCATCGTGCTTGCGCTTTCCGGTGTGGAAGCAATCGCCAACGCCACCGGCGTAATGAAGCTCGATCCCGGAAGCACCGACGAGAATCCCTGTGTCGTTAAGACATCCACGCCGGCAATCTTGATGGTGATGATCGAAGTCTGCATTTTCACTGCACTGCTCGGGCTTGCCATGCACGCCCTGAACGGATTGCAGATCGTAAACGGAGATGTGAACGCCCCGGGCGCCGAAGGCGTGCGCGATTACATGCTGCGTTATATGGGCCAAATCTTTGTCGGCGGCGCGTTAGGTCCAGTTCTTGGTCACGCCTTCGGTTTCATCGTCAGCATCGTCTTCGCGATGCTTCTATTGTCAGCGGTCAACACGGCAATTGTCGATCTAATCATGATCCAATTCCTCATGTCGCGTGACCGCGAGGTACCGCCCATTTTCCATCGGCTCAACAAATGGGGCGTGCCAAGCGCAGGCATGTTGCTCGCTACGGTTGTGCCGATGTTGCTCGTGTTGCTTGTCAAAGACATGGCCGGCCTCGCCGATCTTTACGCTGTTGGTGTGGTCGGCGCGATAGCAACCAATCTAGGCGCCACCTCGACCGATCGGAAATTGTCGATCAAAACCTGGGAGCGCACACTCATGTTCGGAACTTTTCTGGTCATGGCTGCGATCGAAATGTCGCTGCTCATCGACAAGCCGAATGCGCGTTATTTTGCGGTGACGATTCTCGCTGTTGGATTGATTCTTCGCGGACTTGTGCAGGAACGCCGAATGAAAAAGGAAGCTGCGCCCACGCTGGCGCCACGACAATTAGGTGTCGATGTTGCGCATCCGTTGTCCAAAGCGCCGGTTCCTTCAGGGGGCGAAGCAATCCTGTGCGCGGTTCGCAGCGCAGGGCGTACGCTCGATTTCGCGTTGCGAGAAGCAGCCACGGCCGGCGCGCGTCTTTACCTGCTCTTCGTGCGTGAACAACCGTTCATGACAGAAGAGGATGCCCGCCGCAAATGGCAGGAAGACGCTGAGGCGAGCGCGATCTTCACCGAAGCGAAGCAAAAGGCCGCGGATTTCACGCCACTGTTTTGTTATGCGGTGAGTCCCTCGGCTGCCGAGACCATTGTCGATGTTGCGGCGACGCTCGGCGCATCGCGCGTTATTCTGGGCGCGCCACAACGTAGCGCGCTGATGAATCTGCTTCGCGGGAATGTTATCCGCGAAGTATCCAACTCGTTACCGGAGGAAATTGATCTCCTCGTTTACGCGTGAACCCGAAGTGTCGATCGCTCGGAACGATCTTGCTGATAATTTTTTTCGCGGCCGGTGCGTCGGTCTGTTTGGTCACGATGCTGGCTCTGGCGTTTCCGGGAAGTCTTCTGGAATCGATCTGGCAGTTGAAACCGGAAGCGCGTGTCCAGTTTCTGGAGATCGGTCGCGGCGCATCGATCGCGGTGATGGCAGTGGTGGGCGTGGCGTGTGGGTCAGCCGCGATTGGCCTTGGAAGAGACGCCGAATGGGGGCGCCGGCTCGCGATCGGAATTCTCAGCGCAAATCTCGTCGGCGACTCGGTCAATGCTTTGCTTCGGCACGATCCGAAAACCCTTATCGGTCTTCCGATCGGAGGACTAATGATCTGGTATCTTGTTAAGAAAAAAGTCTCAGCGGAAAAATAGTATTGAGATTACGACAAAGATCGGGATTAGAATCGGCATCGCGAACTTCCAGATATAGCCGATAAAGCTCGGCGTGGGCACGCGCGCATGTTCGGCGATTGTTTTCACGAACAAATTCGGCGCGTTGCCGATGTAGGTGAGCGCGCCAAAAAAGGTGGCGCCTAATGAAATCGCGATCACCTCGCGGCCATTTTCGGAAATGAACCTTACCATGTGCGACGAATCATTAAGGTCGTACCCATGAAGTCCGAGCGCCGCCGCGAAAAAAGCCAAGTACGTTGGCGCATTGTCGAGCAATGCAGAGAGGAAGCCGGTTGCCCAAAAGAACGCTTTCTCTGAAGCCAATCCCAGTTTGTCGGCCGATTGTTCCATGAATTCCAAAACCGGAATCATCGTTCCGAAAATACCGAGAAAGAGCCAGCCTACTTCCTTGAGCGGAGCAAAGGTAAAATTGTCGGCTTCGCGAATGCGCTGTGGCGTAGCAAAATACGATCCCAGCGCAATCAATACCATAAGCGGCTCGCGCCAGCCCGGGCGCATGGCGATGAGCGCAGCCAGAAGCGCAAACAGGAAAAGGAAATTCTGGGCGCCGTCGCAGCGCCATTGCGTGATTTCGCTTTCGTGAATGGTCCTTTTGCGCGCGCGCAGATTGACAAGATCGAGAACAAAAAAGACGGCCAAAACAATCGCGCCCGTCAGCAGCCATTGGAGCCAGCAATTTTGCAGCGTCCAGCCAAACGGCACGCCTTTGAGAAATCCCAGAAACAAGGGAGGCCCGACCGGCAAGAGTGCGCCGCCGATGTTACTGACCAGAAAAATAAAGAACGCAATATGCATCGGCGCGGCGCGCCCCTTGTTCATCGCGATCCACGGGCGAATCAGCAGTATCGAGGCGCCGATGGTGCCGATTAGATTGCCCAACAGCGCGCCAACAAAGAGGAACAGAGTGTTTCTCATCGCACCGCTCGGCGATTTGACGCGCAAATGAATTCCGCCTGCGACAACGAAGAAAGAACCGACGACGACCATGAAGGTCACATAATCGATTCCCGCGTGAACGACCCGCGCGGACTGCTTAACAACGAAGAGATGATACAGACAAACTATGCCGGTGAGAGCGACGCAAAGCTTGTGGTAATGCCGCTCCCAATGATGCTGAGCGATGAGTGGAGCGAGTGCGATCGCCACGAGCAAGATCACAAACGGCAGCATGATCGGCCAGTTCGGGCGTGCCGCGACGAGACCCAGGACCCAAATCATCTTGCCATTGGACTTATCGCCGTACGATCCGTCAATGAAACTCGGCTTTGCGGTGCCTACTTTGAGGAACGGTTCGAAAACGCCGGGCGCGCGTTCTTTAGGAGGCCAGTGGCACAGCTCGCAGGCATGCGCCGACTTCGATCTCGGCGGTTTGCGGGAACATGTCGAGCGGTGTGACTGACTCGATGATGAACTGATCCTGCAACTCTGCCAAATCGCGCGCTAGTGTCGGCGGGTTACACGAGACGTAAATGAGCGTCGAAGGCGCAAGATCAAGAATCGCTTTTCGCACCTCTGCACTCAGTCCGGTAGCCGGAGGATCAACAATGAGCGTGGTAGGGGCGATTGACCTCAATCGGCCGGCTTGTACGTCGTTTGCGCTGACTGGGCGGTTCGGGTGAACCGCCCCTACCTGTTGCAATTCACTTTCTACGTCGCCGGCAATGTAGGTTTCTTTGTCGGTCGCGTCTTCTTTTGCGGCGGCAATCGCGAACCGGTCCCAATCGATCCCGATCACACGCTCAAATTTGTCGAGCAACGCTTTTGCAAACAATCCGGACCCGCAATAAGCGTCGATCAACAGTTGCTGATTCGGCGGAACCAGATCGACGATCAAATCGCGCAAGGCATTGGCCACCGCGTCGTTGGTTTGGGAAAAAACGCGCGCGCCGGCGGAAGCCCGCAAAGTGTAATGTCCATCGCGGATCCCGCGATTACGGGACGCCCGTAACTCCGCCAGCGCGCGATTGACTTCGTCACGCGAAATCGGGCATCGCTCAATGTCAAGCAAGGTATGCGAATCGCGCCGGAAAAAACCGATCACGCCGTCCTGCGCGTGCACAGTGATGCGGTTGCGATATCCATACTGCTCCGGCGAAGGAATGATTGGTCGCATCGGAACGTCCTTGAGTTTGCCGATCCGCTCAAGAGCGTCACGAACCTGCCGCCATTTGATCGCAAGCTGATGTTCGTAGCTCATGTGCTGGTAAGCGCATCCGCCGCATCGGCCGAAATACGGGCATTGCGGTTCGACACGATCCGGGGAGGCTTGCTTCACCTCGACGAGTTCCGCTTCGGCAAATTGCTTTTTCTCGCGCACGATCTCGGCCGAGACGAGCTCGCTCTCGATGGTGTACGGAACAAAGACGGCCTTGCCTTGTTCTCGGGCGACGCCTTTTCCGCCGAAGGCTATGTCTTCGATTTTTAGATCGACAACGCGCATATTCATTAACACCCTGCTTCAGCCGGGTTTCCGTGCCAACAAAACCTGCGGTTGTGCTTGGTAGAGCCTCGTGTCACCGCGCTGAACAGCGGTGATAATGAGACGTCGCCACTTGTCACGTTAGCCCAATAGCGCGCTCGATGGCGGCTTCGAGGTCATCGAGCTTGATGGGTTTGATTAGATGCTCGGAGAAACCCGCCTGCAAACTTCTTTCGATATCGCCGTTGTTGCCGAAACCGCTAATGGCAATTCCAGGAATTGCCGAGATCGCGCGCAATTGCCTCATCAGATCCACGCCGCTTCCATCCGGCAGAGCAATATCGCTGATGAGCAGGTCGAATTTGTTGCGCACGGCGGTTTCCATCGCCGAACGAACATTATGAGTTGCCGCTACGAGATGCCCGCGACGGACCAGCAATTTCTCCAGAGCAGCGCACGTGTCCTGGTGATCGTCGACGAGCAGAATCTTCAAGCCCTGCTGCGCAGTTTCGCCGGTCGTTTTATGCAGGACGGTCCCTACTTCAGTCGACGACAGCGTTTGCATCGACAAGATGAATGTCGATCCGCGATCGCGTCCGTCGCTTTGCGCCGTAAGGGTTCCGCCGTGCGCCTGCGTCAGAGATTTTGAAATCGCGAGGCCGAGGCCCAGACCGCCAAATCGGCTCTCAAACGAGCGGTTGCCTTGTTCAAACGGGTCGAAAATACGTTGTATGACTTCTGGTTCCATCCCGATACCGGTATCGCGCAGACTGATGCTCAGGACGTCTTGCGAGGGATTGGAAGAAGAGATCAGGATCTCGCCATTCTCCGGTGTGAACTTGATCGCATTCTTGAGCAGGTTCCAGATGATTTGCTGAAACTTTGCCGCGTCTGCCGCGACGAAATGCGTATCTGCCTGCAAGTTGAGATGCACAGGAAGTCTTTTGGATGCGGCCTCCGCGCGGCAAATCTCTACGACATTTGAGATAGCCAAATGCGTATCAACCGGCGCGAACCGCATCTGCATTTTGTCTCTGGCGATTCGCGTGAAATCGAGCAAGTCATCAATGAGCTGTGTTTCCAATTCAATGTTGCGACGGATCATTGCCAGAGCGGACTTGGTGTCTTCCGTTTGCGCCGGTTCTGTCTCAAGCGACTGCAGTGTGGAGATGACCGGGGTCAGCGGGGTGCGCAATTCGTGCGAAAGCATCGCGAGAAAGTGATCTTTGGTTCGATTGGCCGCTTCCACAGCCGACTTTTGCTGCTGGAGCTCTTCCTCAATGCGCCGTCGCTCAGCCATGCCCGCAGAAAGGGCCAGCGCCGTAATCGTCAGGACCGCTATCCACGATTGTAACGCGACTAGCGATTCATTCTCGGTTTGTTGAACGAATGGTCCGAAGCCACGCAATGTTCCCCAGACTGCAATCGCGGACAGAATGAAAATCCCAGTGGCAGTTTCGCGTTGAGTGAAGCGGAACGCCATCCAAATCACAACGGGTCCGCAAACAAAGGTGATTGGATAATTCTTGGACGAAATTTCAAGCCAGCCGCCGAAGACGACGCCGCTCAGCAGCACTAATAATAACAACAGTGTGCCGACTTCGAATACTTCCTTTTCATGCCAACGCTGCTTCCCGGCGGCACTCCAGAGCAGAATGAGCGGGGTAACAACGAGATCGCTCGTTACATCGCCCAGCCACCACGTCAGCCAGATGGCGTTGTAGCTGCTCCAATTCGCAAAGCCCGCGAGGGCAAGACTGGTCACACCAAGAGCGGCACTGATCAGCGCGCTGATCGCTGCTGCAATCGCAAACTTGAAGACACCTTGCGGACGATCACAAAAATTCCTGCCATCCCCGAAGCGATTGACTAACCACGTACCGGCCAGCGCCTCCAGCGTATTGCCAGCGGCGATGGCAACCGAGGTCGCGAAATTTCCCGCAGTGGTAAGGTTAACAAGAAATGCCCCAACAAGAATTGCCGGCCAGACGCGGTAACCGAACAAGAGCATCGCAGCGAGTGCGATCCCGGCCGGTGGCCAGACTGGCGAGGCACTCGCATGTAATGAGGCGAGCATTAAGCCAAGTTTGCCGGCGATGATGTATGCAATCGCCAATAAGCCGATGAGCGGCAGGCCAGAGAAACTTCGCGATCGCATTGCCTAACGGCCGTTACGAGTCGCCTACTTTTACGCTGGCGTGGAACGACGTCAACAAACGTTGAGAACGTGTTAACACGGACCAGAGGATTGCGCTCAGGCATCGCCCAACGCGCCTGAATTGCCGCCTCAATGCGATAGGCAGGAGTCGCTTAACTCGCCGGGAGAAGACGCAAGCTGAACAGAATGCCCAACGGGCTAGTTGAAATCGTGATGCGTATCGCGCACGTAGGGGTATTTCGATTCATTGCCGACTTCAGGCGGGAATTCCGCGTACCCGGCATGAATGTAAGGAATGTCTGACGGCAGCAAGGGTTGATAGCCGTTGTGCCATATTGGAAACGGAAAGGTCAGGATTTCAATAAGACCGGCCACGTGGCGTGCGGCTGCGCGCCCCGCTCCCTTCCAAACGCCGTAACCAGCCCCGGCGGAATTACCTTCCGTTTGGTTGATTTGGTTAACCGTCACGAAAAACTCGGTAGGAGCGATGACAAAATTTGAAATACCGCGACCGAGTTTGCGCGTTGGCCCATAATCGTTCCCCGGCGGATCTTGAATATCGGCGAAGGCTACGCTAGCAAGGCCAGCGACCGCAGCGAAGGCAAGAATAGTTTTCATAGGCGTTCCAGAGCAGTTAAATGATTCCGAACAGCAAAGGCAACACTTATTTTCGGTCTTCGCCTGCAACCTGATTCTGCGTCTTCAACATCGAAATACCCATGGTGAGTGTGAGAATCACCACGATTACCCCGAGTGAAAGGCTCCTCGGTATCGGAAAATAATCCACGAGAATCATTTTGATCCCGACAAAGCCGAGCACGAATGCGAGTCCTGTTCTCAAGTAAACAAAGCGATCCATCAAACCGGCCAGCAGGAAGTAGAGCGACCGCAAGCCCAGAATCGCGCAAATGTTGGACGTGTAGACGATGAAAGGGTCGCGCGTAATCGCAAAGATCGCGGGGATCGAATCAACTGCAAAAATCAGGTCCGTGATCTCGATCACCATCATGGTCAGGGCAAGCGGCGTTAGCATCCAGCGGCCATCCACGCGCACGTGAAAATGTTCGGCATGGTATTCGCGCGTAATCGGAAGGATCTGACGGCCCCTTCTCAACAGCCAACCCTCGGTAAAATCGGGCACCGCACGTTTTCTAAAAAGCATTCGTGCTGCGGTGATAAGCAGAAATGCGCCGAACAAGTAAAGGACGAAATGAAAGCGTTGCACGAGCGCGATACCGCACAGGATCATCGTGCCGCGCATGATTAGTGCACCGACAATTCCCCAAACCAAAACGCGACGTTGTGCGAGCGGAGGAACGCGAAAATGCGCGAATATCAAAACAAAAACAAAAATGTTATCCATGCTCAGCGAATATTCGATGAGATAACCCGTGAGAAAGTCGAGGGCGTGATGTGGTCCCTTGAGACGCCATACCACGGCATTGAACGCCAGTGACACCAGCACCCAGATTACGGTTCGCTGGAACGCAGCGCGCATGCTTAATTCCCGACCGCGGCGCTTGGAGGCAAAAAGGTCGATTCCGATTGCAATGAAGACGCCAATGTGAAACGCGATCCAAAACCAAATGCTCGTCGTCATCGCGGTGAGGGTTTCACGTGGTGAAGCATGGGGCAATCGTAAATTGCGCCCGTGGCCTATAAGACCTATAGGTCACATGCGACTCATGACTCGCATCAATGGACGCGGAATTACAAAAATTGGTCGAAGCTGGCAAACTTACTTCTAGAGCTGCGGAGCAACTGGAAAAATTAAAGCCTGGCACGTTTTGTTTGCATAAGAGCTGGGGATTTGGTCGCGTGCGCGAATGGAACCTGCTGCTCAATCAGATCGTGATCGATTTTGCCAGCAAGAAGTCCCATCTCATGCAGACCCAGTACGCCGCGGAAAATGTCACCCCGCTGGTGCCGGAGCATTTTCTCGCACGTAAGGCAACCGACCTCGCGTCGATCAAGAATTTGGCCAAGGAAAATCCGGCCGCGCTGGTGCGGAACATTCTGGAAAGCCTAGACGGCAAAGCGACCACGCAGCAGATCGGTGAATGGCTGATCGGCGATGTTTTCACTGAAGCGGAATGGAAACGGTGGTGGGAAACAACTAAGAAGGCACTAAAGGCGAGCGGCGCTTTTTCAATTCCCGCAAAAAAAATTGATCCGATCCAAATCCGCGGCGAAGGCGTATCGCAAGCTGACGAGCTGATCGCCGCTTTCAACAAAGCGCGACACCCGAAAGAACAAATCGTGGCGCTCGAGCAAATCATAAAATCTCACCAGCAATTCAAAGAGCCCGAAAAACAGCTTCAACCAATCATCGCGAACATCGAGAACACCGCGGCGCGCAATCAGAAAATACACCCTGAACTCGCATTTGAGCTGATCGTGGCGCGGGACGATTTGCTCGAGCGCGAGCCTCGACTGCACATGACTCATATCGGCTTGACGCTCTCCAAATTGGTCATCGACGAAGAGAAGCGCCTGGCGTCGATTCTGCCGAAGCTGCCCGCTGCAAAAGAAAAAAGAATTTTGCAAGCGTTGTCGTCGGCGCTCGGCCCGCGCTGGGTAGAGCGCGCCTTGCTTTTGATGCAAGCAAATCACGCTCGGGTGGTAACTCAAACAGCGAGAATCTTGAGTGAAGCTGGCGAGGCTGCCGAACTGCGGACAATGCTCGAGAGTGGTATTCGCGAACACTCAGCAACGAGCGAGATGCTCATCTGGCTGTGCAGCGACCGGAAAAACTGGGGTGAGCTGGTGACGCCGGATTTACTCGGGGCGATTGTTGCTGCGCTGGACCGCGAGCAGCACAGTACTCCCGGTCGCGCCAGCAGGTTGCAACGTGCTCTGGTTGAAGATCGACAATTGCTCGCAGACATCTTCAAGCACTCCGATATCTCTGTTGCGCGTGATGCGATGCGGCGGCTCCAATTAAGCCCGCTATTCGATGAGTTGACGAAGCGCTCGCTCCTGGCGCGGATCGTGAAAGTTTATCCAGAACTGGAAAGCGTGATCGCGGGAGTGGAAGCAGAAGAAAAAGCAGCGCCCTTGATTGTATCCTGGAGCAGCTTGGAAAAACGCAAGGCCGAATACGAAGAACTCGTCAAAGTCAAAATTCCCGAGAACAGGAGGGAAATCGCGCTTGCCAGGTCGTATGGCGACTTGAGCGAGAATTTTGAATTTAAGGCGGCAAAGCAGATGCAAAGCGTTCTGACGCGTCGCAAAGCGGAGCTTGAACAAATGCTACACAACGCGCGTGGAACTGCATTTGAAAATCCGGATACGTCGCGCGTTTCAATTGGCACCGTTGTAACCGTGCGCAACGTGGAAACGAACAAGGAAGAAGCCTATACGATCCTCGGTGCATGGGACGGCGATCCCGACCGTCACGTCATCTCGTACCAAACCGCGATTGGCCAAGCCCTGCTAGGACACGAAATCGGCGAGACGGTTTCGCTCAACACCGAGCACGGCACAGCTGAATTTACGATTGCTTCAATCCAAGCCGCGCCACCGGATCAAACCACGTCCGCACCCGACCTTCCGAGCGAATCCGCTGTAGAAGCAGCAGTCGCCGAGTAATCTGAGCGTCTAAATCAGCAGTTCGTAGGAGAGGATGCTCAGGCAATAGATTGCTGCGGTTTCCACTCGCAGAATAATGGGGCCAAGCGTGATCGGCTGGCAGCCGTGGCGGCGCGCAAGCCCAAGCTCCGCAGGTGTGAAATCACCTTCGGGCCCAATAAGCATGAGCGCGCTGCATGGTCGGTTGCCGTGTTCACTTGAATAATCCGCCAGAATTTTTTTGAAGTTTTGCGCATCGGGTTGGAGGGAACCGATCAGACGAAGATCAAATGCTCCGTCGACCGCTCCAGAAAAAAATTCGTCCAGTTTTCTTGGCGGGTGCACGCGCGGGAGCCAGTTCTGACCGCATTGCTTGGCCGCTTCAACGGCGATCTGCTGCCACTTCGATTGTTTTTGCGCGACCGATTCGGAATCGAGCTGCACGACAGTGCGATCGGAGATGATCGGCGCAATTTCGGCTGCGCCGATCTCGACCGCTTTTTGCACGATCAACTCCATGTTTTTCCCTTTTGGAATCGCCTGTCCAAGAACGATCCGGCATCGCAGCGGCGCTGTTTCCGCTTCGTGTAATTTTCGCAGCCGGATTTCGTCACCGCCGGGATCGATAACTTCCGCCGTGAGCTCGCGCCCTTGTCCGTTGAACAGCACGAGCTTCTCCCCGGCTTTGATGCGCAGCACGTCGCGAGCGTGGTGCGCCTCGGAGCCACGCAATGCGAGCGTGCGAGAGTCCCAGTTTTCCGGTGAAACATAGAAACGATGCATAGGACGGTTGGGACTTGTTCCCTATGCGTAACTCGACGCGATCTCCGCGTTTAGTGTCAGCACATCTGCGAGCGATTTGCTCATTTCCAACGCTACACCGCGCCTCTCGATTGCGGCGATCGCGCTTTCCGTGGGAATGTTTCCCACCAGCGCGTCCTGCGCGAATGGGCATCCACCAAGCCCGCCAATGGCGGAATCAAACCGGCGGCAGCCCGCGTCGTACGCGGCAAGCACTTTTGCTTCGGCTTCCCCAGGCGCGCTGTGCAGGTGCACGCCGATGTCGTAATCAGGACATTGGCCCATCACTGATTCGACCACGCGACCGATCAAATCGGCGTCGGCAGCTCCAACTGTGTCAGCGAGCGAAATAGATCGAACACCGATGCGAGTCAGTTTCGTTATTGCCTGATGCACTTCGTTCTCGTCCCACGGATCGCCATACGGATTTCCGAACGCCATCGAAATGTAAACGACTACCGGGATCCCTGCGGCGTCTGCCTTTGCATTAATTGATTGCAGCACTTTGTAGCACTCCTCCATTGTCTGATTTTGGTTCTTGCGCAGAAAGGTCTCTGAGATGGAGCAGGGAAAACCTAATGTGCCAACTGCTTTCGTGGCGATGGCGCGCTCGGCGCCTTTTTCATTCACCACGATGCCGATGATTTCGACGTCATCTGGCAGTTCAATCCGCTCCAGCACTTTTTCGCTATCGGCCATCTGGGGGACCGCTTTAGGAGAGACAAAACTCACAGCGTCGATGTGCTTGAAACCTGCCGCGATCAGCGCGCCTAAATAACGCACCTTCAGCTCCGTCGGGATTCGTCGCTTGAGCCCTTGCCAGGCATCGCGCGGGCATTCGATCAACTTCACAGGGTTGTAAACGACGGACACTGCGGCATTTATTTGAAAAATTCCTTCGCGCGCTCGAAAAAGCCTTTACGCATCGGCGTGTTGTCCTCACCGCAAAGCGCTGCGAATTCCTCCAACTTGCGGCGTTGATCCGCATTCAGGTGCGACGGCACCTCAACAATCAGGCGCGCGAACAAATCGCCATGGCCGTGCCCGTTGACGTTCACGATTCCCTTGCCACGGAGTTTGAACATCTGTCCGCTTTGTGTGCCGTCGGGCACCTTTAAATGAGCCCTGCCTTCCAGTGTGGGGACATCAATCTCGCCTCCCAACGCCGCGACGGAAAACGGGATCGGCACCTCGCAATACAAATCATCGGCGTCGCGCTGAAAGATTTTGTGCTCCCTGATGTGGACGACTACGTAAAGGTCGCCTGGCGGTCCACCACTCATGCCCGCTTCCCCGTTGCCTAACGAACGCAGCCGCGTGCCTTCTCTGATTCCGGCAGGAATTTGCAACTTAACGCGGCTCAATTTTTCTACGCGTCCCTCGCCGCGGCATTTCTGGCATGGTTTCTCGATGATCTCCCCGGCGCCGCGACAGCGAGGACATGTCTGCGAAATGTGAAAAAATCCGCGTGAACTGACGACCTGACCCCGCCCACCGCAAGTGGGGCAGCCGATCCTGTGCGAGCCTGCTTCAGCGCCGCTGCCGCCGCACTCATCGCAGGTATCCAGTTTTGCGATCTCGATCTGCTTGGTCGCGCCAAAAGCCGCCTCTTCCAGTTTGATTTCCATGTCGTAGCGCAAATCCGATCCGCGACGCTGATCTTCAGTGCGTGCGCTACCGGCACCACCGAAGAACGTCTCGAAAATCCCGCCTCCAAATCCGGTCCCACTGAACACCTCGCGAAAAATCTCGAATGGATCATGGAAAGCTTCGCGACCAAAACCGATGCCGCCTGGCGCAAATGCTGCGTGACCAAAGCGATCGTAGGCAGCGCGTTTGTCCGCATCCATCAGCACATCATACGCTTCTCCTAACTCCTTGAATTTTTCTTCGGCGCGCGGGTCGTCTGGATTTTTATCGGGATGAACCTTAACCGCGAGTTTGCGATAGGCGCGTTTGACTTCCTCGCCGGTGGCGTTTCGCGCAATGCCAAGCACCTCGTAGTAATCGCGTTTCTCAGTTGCCATGTGGCCAATCAGTCCTGCGTAACCTGCGGACTAGAACGTGAAGCAAGAAAGCCGCCTCACTGCTTTGCTGGCCCGCTGGAAACAACGACTTTGGAAGGCCGAAGCAATCGGTCTTTTAACCGATAACCGCGACGAGTCTGGCGGAGCACAGTCCCTTCCGGAAATTGATCGCTGGGCTCATGCGCAATTGCTTCGTGCAAATTCGGATCGAATCTTTTGCCATCCGCTTCGATCGGCTGCAGCCCGTGTTCTGAAAGCAAATCGTTGAGTTGTTTCTGGACGAGGACCATTCCGGAGTAGATCGGCGATTCTTCGCCCTGGGCTTTTGCAGCTGCAAGACCAAGCTCAAAATTATCGAGAATTGCGGCCAATCGCTGAAGCAACGAACTATTGGCGTATTTGATCGCCTCTTCCTTTTCTCGCGCAGAGCGCTTTTTATAATTCTCAAAATCAGCCTGACTGCGCAGTGCCAGGTCGCGGAAACGGTCGAGATCAGCCTGCAGGCCTGCCATTGGATCTTCGGCATCAGTTTGCTCAATGCCGGCAGAGGCTGGAGCATCGGCTGAATGCATCTGTCTTGCCGCAGCCGACCCTTTCGTTTCTTTGTTTTGTTCAGCGATAGGAATCTTTTTCATGTTTTTCGGATGGCAATCAAGGTGATGTCATCGTTTTGTGGAAGCGAACCGGTAAAGTCGCGCACATCCTGTATGATTTTCTTTACAATCGCCTGCGCGCCATCATTTGCTCTCGCGCGGACGGCCTGGATCACGCGATCCAAGCCAAACTCGTCTTCTTCAGCGTTGAGCGTCTCGGTGACACCGTCGGTGTAGAGAACCAAGCAATCATCGCGCTCGAGCGATATCGCGAAGTCAACTGTAAGCCTATCAAACACGTTCCCACTGTCAATTCCAACGACCATTCCAGGTGATTTCACGGGCGTAACCGTTCGCGATTGCTGCTTGTAGAGCAACGGCGCATCGTGCCCGGCGCGCGCGAGGGTAATGCTATCGCGATGGTGGTCCAGAATCAGGTAGGCCATGCTAATGAACATGTCTTCCTTGATGTCTGGGTAAAGCTGTCGATTGACCTTTCGCAATACGTCAGCGGGAGATGGATTCCGAGCCGCCTCAGCGCGTAACACGCTGCGGCAAATCGCCATGATCAGCGACGCCGGCACACCTTTGCCCGAAACATCTGCGATTGCCACGCCCAACCGCTCGTCATCTACGCGAATATAATCGAAATAGTCGCCGCTCACCAGGCGGGCTGGCACATTGATGCCGCTGATCTGAAATCCATCAATCGCCGGCGCTTCCGAAGGGAGCAAAATTCGTTGAATGTCCCGGGCGATCTCCAGGTCATGATCCAGACGCTTCTTTTCGTTAGCCATGGAGTAAATGATCGCGTTGTAGAGCGCAAAGGCCGATTGCTCGGCAAGAGATTTAAAAACGACGAAGTCCCCCTGCGAAAACGGCACACCCATCGGGCCGTTGGCGAGCGCCAATACGCCGAGATCCTGGTTTCCATACCGGAGTGCCGCCGCCATAACGGACCGCGTGCCAAATGCGCTGCTGCGCAATTTCGCTAACTCCGGCGCATCCGAGAACTCGCTCAGGTAAACAGACTGCCCTGTTTGCCAAACGCGACCGATCACTCCTTCACCCGGGGCGACTGTGTGCAGTCGTAGAAACCTCTCAAGGCCGGTAGGAGTAGCGGCCGCTTGTTGCAAAATATTCGGCGGAATGTCGACTAGTGGCGGGCAGCCCTTCGAAATAAAAGCGGGCGTGAGTTTTGCACCGGTGCGATCGCTCACATAAAGGGCGCCACCCTGGGCATCAAGGATGCGCGTAGCGCCTTCGACTATCAACCGATGAAGTTCCTGAGGTCGAATGCTCTCCCGGAACGCTTCGCCGAGGCCGTGCAGAAAATCGAAAACGAGCGTTTCTTCGACTTGGATCTCTTCGTGAGATCTTTCTAACCTGCGAATCCGCTGCGCTTGAAGATAGCTGGTAGCAATCCACCCGGCAGCAGACGCGACAAGCAGTCCGAGGAGAAGAGTCGGCCACATCATGCAGAGGCCAGCTTACTTCGAAGGCGTCTCGCGATGAAGGTCTTGTCTTAAGAAATCGAGAACGTCCTTAAATCGAAAGATATTTTCCGGTGCTGCCTCGCAAAGCGCCTCGTGCGCTTCCAGCATTGTTTCTGCCTGCTCCTTTTTTTGAGTTTCTGGCAATTGACGTGTCCCAGATCGCTCGAGCTCTTCGCACTCCGGCGGGCGCTCTCCGTTGGCACGAATGTCAAATATCTGATCGAGGCCCAATCCGGAAAGAAGCTCCTGGCTGCGATTACCGCAATGAATGATGTGGAGGTGACCGTGACCAAGTTCCTTCAATCGCAATGCCACACTGGCCATCGTGCCCATGAATGTGGAGTCCATCATGGCGCACTCCGCTAAATCCACCACAAATTCGCGATACCCGCGATCCAACATTTCGCGCGCGAACTCCTTCAGGTTGCCGCTATTGAGAAAACTACCTTTCCCCTCAATTTTCACCCACACGGTCGGGCCTCTGACCCCTACTTGAATAGATGAATCCACAGTTAGCTCCTCAAGAATACCAGTCCAGAAGGCATGCTGTCAAACCTCGCGGGACTCCAGAAGTTTCAGAAGCTGATTCGAATTGCAGACCAGGAAGGGCCGCATTGATGAAAACCTTCGCCCCTGCGGCGCCCGAGGGCGAATTGGCACGCCGCCTCTGACCGATCCTAGTCCCACATGAACGACCGGTTTTCCGCTACGATCCGGCCATTTGCAATTAACAGGCACCGCCAGGCAATCACACGGCCGTCGTCAAAATAGTCGTCTCCAATAACCTTGAATTCCGTCTTATGAGTGCCACGTACGTTCCGGTACGTAATCTCCTGTCCTTGCACGTGTTCGTGTAATTTTTCCTGGCGATACTCCAAGCGCACTGTGACATCGGAGGGACGTTTGGCCCGCCAAAAGAAATCGAAGTAATTACCGAACCGCTGGCGCTGATCCAGCCCGGTGACGGCGCCGAAGAGCCGATACTGGCGCTCAAAAGTGATCGGCGCGTCCTGAAGGGTCGCAGTTTTTTGGCTCGGTGAAGTCGACTTCGAGTGTAGCGTGCTCGTCGTCTGCCGTGCGCTCCCACTTGTCGGTTGTCCTTTCTCGCTGAGGAAGAAAAGCTTCGTTTTTCGAAACTCAAAATCTTTATCGAACGCCACCGGCAGCGGCGTGACTTTTTCGACAATCTTTGGTTCCTCTAGCGGTGGCTTACCCGAAGCGCTGAGGGCCAAGATGAAACCGAAGAACGCGATCCCAAACTTCATTAATTAAATAAAGGCGGCTTTTGAACCCGGTGTCAACGCACATAGTTCCTCCACGTTCTGTGGCACCAGCGCGAATCTGAAAGTAGGTTTTCTTCGATGATTGAAGTTCGCTACGAGCGCGGCGTTTATTTGCCACAACAAAACTTGTGGCTGGATCCGTGGGACGCGAAGCCTTTCGCTTTTATTTCGCACGCACACAACGACCACGTAGCACCTCACGAGGAGATTATCGTTTCGCAGCGAACGGCACGTTTGCTGAAAAGCCGGCTGCCAGGTCGTCGGATTGAACACATTCTGCCATTCGGTGAAAAACGGCGCGTACACGGCCTGGATCTTATGCTATTGCCCGCCGGACATATCTTCGGTTCGGCGCAATGTTTTCTTTTTCTCGGTAACGAAACGCTCCTCTACACTGGAGACTTCAAACTGCGGCCGGGGAAGTCCGCCGAACAGGTGCAGTGGCGCGAGGCTGATACGCTCATCATGGAGACTACATTCGGCCTTTCACGCTATCGGTTTCCCCCAACACAACAAGTGGTTGATCAAATAGTCTCTTTCTGCCGCGAAACAATCGAGGCTGGCGAAGTGCCCGTCCTCCTGGGCTATTCGCTGGGAAAGGCGCAGGAAATTCTCTGTTCACTCGACGGTGTCGGATTGACTCCCATGCTCCACGGCTCCGTTTACCAGATGACGCGCATCTACGAACAGTTGGGGCAATCGTTTTGTAAATACGTGCGTTACAGGGCGAATGATGTTGCAGGAAAAGTTCTGATCTGCCCGCCCAGCGCGAATAGGTCGCACATGCTGGAAAGAATTCCACGCAAACGCGTGGCGATGATTAGTGGCTGGGCCGTCGACCCAAATGCCGTCTATCGCTATCAGGTTGACGCAGCATTTCCTCTCTCGGACCATGCCGATTACGACGATTTGATTCGGTACGTCGACTTTGTTAGGCCACGCCGAGTATTTACGCTTCACGGCTTCGCCGCTGCATTTGCCTGCGATTTGCGCGCGCGCGGCGTCGAAGCCTGGGCACTGACTGAACAGAACCAAATGGAACTGCATTTATCAGCTGCGGACAACGCGTTGCCGGTTGACCCATGCGCGGAGGTCTCGCGTACCGCCGAATCAACACAAGGTTCGTTTCACAAACAGGTCTCCGATACCCGATCCGAATTCCTGGCGTTCGCGAAGGTTGGTGAAGCGATCGCCGCGACTCCGGCAAAGCTGGAGAAAATTCGGCTCCTCTCTGATTATCTTCGTGAGCTTACCAGCGAACAATTGCCAGTCATAACTACCTACTTTACCGGTCGAGCTTTTGCGCAGAGCGACCCGCGTACATTGCAGGTCGGCTGGTCGGTGATTGTCCGCACGCTTCAAGGAGCAACGAAAATTGATGACGCGGCATTTCACAGCATCGCAGCGCGTCACGGTGACACGGGCAAAACTGCCTTTGAAGTTCTCGATGCTCGCACAACCCCACGGCCCTTCACCATCGTGGAATCCCGGGAGCTGTTTGAAAGCTTGCATCGGGCGCGCGGCCCGCTCGCGAAAGCGCAGCTCCTCCAAGACCGCTTTTCGATTTCGTCGGCTCGAGAAGGCCAGTACATCGTCAAGATCCTAACTGGTGACCTTCGCATCGGATTACGCGAAGGTTTGGTCGAGGAAGCAATTGCGAAGGCGTTCGATGTTCCTCTCGATCAGGTAAAGCAGGCCAACATGTTGCTGGGCGACATCGGCGAGACGGCAGCTCTGGCCTTGCGCAACGAAGTACATCAAGCACAGCTGTCGCTTTTTCGGCCGATTAAATGCATGCTTGCGACTCCTCTTCCGAGCGCCGAATCCGTGTGGCAACGCTTTGTTGATGTCGGAGATGTGGATGGGGGTTCGGCGTTAGCCACGCAGCCTGCAATTTTTTTGGAAGATAAATTCGATGGTATCCGGGCACAGCTTCATCGCAGTGCGGATCGGGTTGAAATTTACTCCCGCGATTTACGACGCATCACCGGGCAATTTCCGGAGCTGGTCGATCAGGCCACAAACTTCCAGGAAAAGCTGATTGTCGACGGCGAAATCATAGCGTTTGAAGAAGGCCGCAGACTCACCTTCTTCGATCTGCAAAAGCGGCTCGGCCGCAAGAGCGACGGTGAAGATTTATTCGCGCGGGCTGCGGCAGACGTCCCGGTTGCGTTTGTCGCTTTTGATCTTCTCTGGCTAAACGGAGAGTCATTGTTGAGAACTTCGTTGCGTGAGCGGCGAGCACGCCTGAGCGAGGTGCGACTACCGCCGCAATTCCAAATCGCGAAAGTAGTCTCGGCCCGTTCTGCCGCTGAGATCGAACAAGCTTTTCGACAGGCTCGGCGGCATTTGAACGAAGGCCTGATGATCAAAGACCCGGAAAGCCTCTACTTACCAGGCACGCGCGGGATGTTTTGGTTTAAACTGAAGAAAGAACTGGCGACGCTGGACGTGGTGGTCGTCGCGGCTGAGCTTGGTCACGGCAAGCGTAACAATGTGTTAAGCGATTACACGTTCGCTGTGCGAGATGAAACTACCGGCGGCCTTTTGCGGATTGGCAAGGCTTACAGCGGATTGACCGATGCCGAAATTGCCGAGTTAACTGAACACTTTAAGCAGAACACGCTCGCTGATCATGGCCGGTACCGTGAAGTGAAACCGGATATCGTGCTTGAGGTGGCTTTCAATTCAATTCAGCCAAGCGCTCGGCACGCCAGTGGACTGGCGTTGCGTTTTCCAAGAATCAAGGCAATCCGGCGCGACAAAAACGTCGATTCAATCGATACGCTTCAGTACGCCCACGAGCTCGCGGCGCGCGACGCGCAAATTCAGCAGTCAGTTTCTCCCGAGGTCGCCTAAGGCACCGCATTTACTGCGGCGTAGGCGAGGGAGTTGGCGAAGGCGTCTCCTCTCCAGGGCGTACGACCGCGTGCTCCATTCTTCTTGCACGTAATTCCTCCATCTTACGCTGTCGCTGAGCGAGTCTTTGCTGAATTATTTGCTCCGTTTCATCTCCCCGCCCGGGATCAGCAATGAGGCCCTGAAACTCTGGAGGAACCGTTGCCCTGGGTGTCGTTGCGTTTTCATTTTCGCCCAAGGCTTTCTCCTTTGCCTGGTTGGCATCAGCAACGGAGCCCTGCGGTTGTGCGGGAGGCAATCGCCTGCGCGCTAAGAGTCTTTCTCTTTGTTCCAACGCTCTTTCTTGTTCGTTTAATACTTTCTCGCGTGCATCCAGCTCTGCTTGTCGCTGAGCAAGTTGTTGCTGTTCAGCAGTAGAAGTTTGCTTTTGGCAGGAGCCAATCAGCGCCAAAAAGATGAGCATCGAGAGGACAAAAAATTTTTTCATGTCAAAAGTAAATTGTCATGGGTCTTCTGTAATTCGGACGAAGAAACTGGAAGGACAACAGCTAGTCAAATGAAACTTAATGCGGCTGCGGTGTGGGTGAAGTTGCCACCTTCACCACGACCGTTTCCACTTCGCCGCGCCGAAAGCGCTGGACATTGGCGAAGACAGCCAATAGCGCCAGTGTCCCAATGCCGACGAGCATCATAACAATAGCGCTTTTTGAAGCTCGCAACGGTCGATGCCTTTCGGAAGACGCAGATGGCGAATTCACGCCTTAGTATCCGTGGCCACTTCGCGCGCGCAATCCCGAGATGCAGGTCTCTCCGACGTTGAATCGCCTCTGGGTTGTTTTCTTCGCGGTCTGTCGCTCTCAGTCAAGGCGCAGCGTCGCAATGGCGTCCATCACGCGCCCGCTTAATCGGATGTAGACATCTTTCATCGGCGGCCCAAGATCGGCTTGAGTAAAAAAAATCGGTTCTCCGATTACGATAGTAATTGGCACAAAGTGTAAACCGCCACCGCCCCGCGGCAGGGCTTCATGCGCGCCAAAGATTCGCATCGGTACGACTGGCGCGAGTGTTTTCCCAATCACCAAACCCAATCCCGGCTCGGCCGGCTGCAAGTTGCCGTCGAGCGTGCGCGAGCCTTCGGGGAAAACGAGCGCCGCGTTCCCGGCCTTGAGAACACGGATCAATGCCTTGATAGCGCTCCGGTCCACGCCTTCTTGATCGACTGGGATCACATTCAACTTTGGCAAAAGCCGGCCGAGCAGCGGCACGTTCAGTAACGTTCGCCGGGCTAGAAAATAAATCGCTCGATCGCACGTGATACCCGCAAGTGGCGGATCGAGAAAACTTTGGTGGTTCATTGCCAGAATCGCCGGTCCACTCTGAATCATGCGTTCCCGATGAATCACGCGAAATCGAAAGAACAGTCTCCCGGCGAGACGAGAAAAGTGATAGCCAAGCCAGTAATACAAGTTCATTGAGTGACCGATTTACTGATTTAGCGATTTGTTTTACTGAACGGCTAATCGTTAAACCGCGAAGGCCCAAGACCTATCTCTTTGAGCCGGGTGAGAATCCGGTCGATGACTTTTTCGATGGTTAAATGCGATGTATCGATAACATGTGCGTCTTTCGCAATAACCAGGGGTGAGACAGGCCGTGAAAAATCGGCATGATCACGCAGCGCGATTTCATCGCGCTCGCCCTGTGCTGCCCGGCGCTGAAGACGCACTTCAGGAGAGGCATCAACATAAAATTTGTAAGGAGTATTGGGGAAAACGACCGAACCGATGTCTCGTCCTTCCACGACCAAATCATTGTTGCTTGTATACTCATGCAGCTTGCGCCCGACAATTTGCCGAACCATCGGCAGCCTGCTGACGCGAGAAACATTTTCGTTCACCCGATTATCACGGAGATGTTCTGCAGGATCGATGCCATCGATCAGGATGCACAACTCGGCGTCCCGAAGACTGCTCGTAATCGCTACTGATTCGAGGGCTCCGGCGATGCAGTCGGTATCTTCGACATCGATCCTTTTTTGCAGGATATGCCAGGTGATCGCTCGGTAAATGGCACCGGAATTGACATAGACAAAACCGAGCCGCCGGGCGAGTTCTCGCGCGACACTGCTCTTGCCAGAGGCAGCCGGACCATCAATCGCGACCACCTGCTGAAAAATTTGCTGAGAGGAGTGCATGAAACCGAGGTTCCCAGTTTAGTCGTCTCTCCCGCGGAATTGCAACGCGTGGCTTGGTTGAAGTCGTCGCGCCTCCACGGCGTGCGGAGCGCAGCGCCCAGCCGCCTTAGCTTGTCTCCGGTGCGGTGGGAGTAAGCGAACCGATCACAGGCGTGCTAACCTGCATCCGTTTCAGATTCGTGAATTCTTCAAGTACCATTTCAAATCCCGGGTAAGACTCGCGAATACATTCGGCATCCTGAACAACAGTTTCGCCGTCCGCAAAAAGACCCGCTATGGCAAACGCCATTGCAATGCGATGATCACCGAAGCTTGCCACACGCGCCCCATGCAGCGGCGCGGGCCCATGGATTTCGAGGCCGTCAGTCAGCTCGGCCACATGAACGCCCATGGTGCGCAGGTTGTGTGCGATGGCGGCAATCCGATCAGTTTCTTTTACTCGTAGCTCTCCTGCCTGCCGAATGATTGTTTTGCCGCGTGCCATGGCGCCCGCAACAGACAAGATCGGTAGCTCGTCAATGAGCTGTGGTACCTCCTTGCCGTGAATGACAGTTGCCTTGAGCGTGGAACCGGTCACTTCGACAATCCCCCGGGGTTCAAGCTGATCGATGTCTTCAACAGCCTCGCGCACTTGCGCACCCATGCGGAGCAGAACGGCAAGCAACGCAGTCCGTGTGTCATTGAGGCCAACGTCGCGGATGAGCAAATGGCCTCTCGGCTGCGCAGCAGCGGCAACCAGCCAAAACGCCGCTGAAGAGATGTCACCAGGAATGGCAAAGTCGCGCGATTCTGGAACCTGGTCACCGAATACAGTGATACTTCCATGATCTTCAACTGCCGTTCGCACCAGGAAATAATTGAGAATTTTTTCCATGTGGTTTCGCGTCGGTACGGCTTCTTCGACGGTAGTCTTGCCTCTGGCAAAAAGACCAGCCAGCAGCAACGCACCCTTCACCTGTGCGCTTGCCACAGGCGGGCGATAATGAATTCCACGCAGTGAACCGCCGAGGATTCGCAGCGGCGCCGTTCCGTCAGGTCCCTCGGCCACAACACTGGCGCCCATCTCACAAAGCGGCGCGATGACACGGTCCATCGGGCGGCGCGAAAGTCCCGCGTCCCCGACCAGTCGACTTTCAAAGGGCTGCCCGGCCAGCAAGCCAGCAAGCAGCCGCATTGTTGTACCGGAATTACCGCAATTGATCTCGGACTTCGGTGTAGTAAGGACCCGCTTTTTTCCGTGGACAACTAACGTCGCCGGGTCGGGCTGCTCGATCTTAATGCCTAATGCACGCATCGCGTTCACGGTGTGCATGCAATCTTCGCTGGGCAAAAATCCTCGCAAAGTGCACGGGCCATTAGACAACGCCGCAATGATCACCGCGCGATGCGAGATGCTTTTATCACCGGGGACCGTGATTTCGATGTCGATCCGAGGCGCGCGCTTTACACGTAACTCCATAGAAAATGAAAAAGTGATACTGGGTACTTAATAGATCCTTGATGAAAAATCAGCGACGCTAATCCAGCATCCAGCATCAGAAAAGCCCGCTAAACTATCACGGGGCAGCATCCTATTACGGTACGAGAAAAATCTTATCCGTGTAAGGATCCTTCACTTCGGTTCCAGGAGGAAACCCTTCCACGTCGATATATTTGCCGGGCGAGTACGGGCTCTCTACCAAGTGCGGTTTGCCAGGGACGGGGATTCCGTAAGGGTAATCTCCCTTGGCAACTTTTGTCGGCGGAGCTGCGGGAGGAGGTGGTGCTGCCGTCGTCTGCACCGGCGGCGCACCAGTGGGCTCAACTGGTCCGTTGGGATTGAACGGCTGTTGCTGAGGCGGGTATTGCTCCGTTCGGGTAGGATAATTCGCCGCTCTATGCCGAGCTGGCGGCGGTGGCGGCTCCTCAGAGCATGAGGCGACCAAGAAGGCTGCAACGAGAGCAAGTAACAATGAAAATTTCATAATTCGAGGTACCGGTGGGAATCGTATCCGCAGTCCGATTCGTTGCCAATGATTAAATCACTTTTTTCTGCGGACTTGTGATCTCTCAAGAAAGAACATCACAAATACAATGACAGACCGCGTTTCATCCGAATTGGAAGGAGAGATGTCAGACAATTCTCATATAGAAATTCTGGTGGTTGATGACGACGCGATGAGTCGCAGAGTTCTGGCGCAATTGCTCACAGCTGCGGGTTACAAGTGTCGCGTGTGCAAGGACGGCTCCGAAGCTTTAGAGATCGTTCATGCGACGCCGCCCACACTACTCTTACTTGATTTCGATATGCCGGGGCTAAACGGCGCCGAAGTGCTGAAACGGCTCCGCTCGGATCGAAACCCGGCAGTCGCACGAATTCCCACTATTATGTTGACTGCCCACGGAAGTGAAAAAAGCGAGGTATCTTGTCTGCAGGCGGGCGCAGATGATTTTGTGACAAAGCCAGTCAATGCCTCAGTACTGCGCGCCCGAATCGAGACCCAGCTTCGGCTGCGCTCCATGCGTCGGCAATTAGAGCGGCAGAACGATGAACTGGAACGTTGGCGGCGCAATCTTGAGCGAGATCTCGCTGCTGCGCGTTTAACACAGCAATCATTGATTCCGCAAAAACCGCTGCCGCTACGGGACTGGGACGTCGCAACCTGTTATCGCCCAGTGATCCAGGTAGGCGGCGATATCTATGGGTGGCTGCGCATGAAAGATGGCCGGATTTTGTTCTGGATCGCAGATGGCACCGGCCACGGGGCTGCGGCGGCCTTGCTCACCACACTCGCCAAACTTCTCTTTCATCACGGAAATGAGGAACACGATATGCCAGCCAGCATCATGGAGGCCGTGAACAATGACTTTCGCAGCATTTTCGGCTCACGCTCGTTCATGACGGCGATGTGTGTGGCGCTTGATCCTGTAACCGGAAAGGCCAGCATTGTCGGCGCGGGTCATCCCCCGCTTTTGGTCACACGCCCCAATGGCACAACCGAATCGATCGCTTCGATTGCGCCTCCGTTGGGGTTAATCGAACAACCGGAATTCACTGAAACGGCGATCGATCTTGAGCCAGGCGATGCTTTTCTTCTCTACACAGACGGTGTGTTTCGCTGGACGAAAGACGAAGGGCATCGCTTAACTCTCGAGCAGCTTGAGAAAATCCTGGACCACTCCGCGCCTACCGCCGAGGCGTTGCTTAAGAGCGTTTTAGCGCATACTGCCCCGGAGACCGCTGCGACGACTTCGCCAGATGATATGACGCTTCTGGTCGTACGGCGGGGAGCTGGAAAATAAAAAAAATGGATTTGCCTAAAATTTAGTCTTGCTCTCTCGCAAACGAAACGTTAGTCAGCCTCCATGCCGAAAACCAAAAAGAAAACTTCCAAGCGCAAACCGAATCCAGCCTTCATGAGACCGGTTCAACCTGATGACAAGCTCTCTGCCATTGTCGGGTCGCAGCCGCTACCACGCTCCGAGCTAACAAAGAAGCTCTGGAACTACATCAAGAAGCATGGTTGCCAAGATAAAAAGAAAAGAACCATGATCAACGCCGACGACTCACTAAGGCCCGTATTTAATGGCAAGAGCCAGGTGAGCATGTTCGAGATGACGAAGCTCGTCTCGAAACATCTGCGTTAGATTTCGGTTATTCGTCGATAGCCCGGCGTTGTTGCGCCGGGCTATTGCGAGGCTTGGTAAAAAAATGATTGCCGCAGCGGCGGTGCGCCGTACCGCCCTTGCGCTGAACTGTAATCACATCGAAAATGGTGAAGTGAAACCTTATCGTCTGATTATCTTCGCAGTTACGGCTTCTGTCTTCCTTTGTGGGCAATTTGCCAAGGCCCAATCTGACTGGGTGGATGATTACAAGAAAGCGCAGGAAGAGGCGAAAACGAATAACAAATTCATTCTGCTTAATTTTACCGGTTCGGACTGGTGTGGTTGGTGTATCAAGTTCGATAAAGAGGTCTTCTCGCAACCCCAGTTTAAAGATTATGCCCACAACAATCTGGTCCTCGTAGAGCTCGACTTTCCTCGACGCAAGCCACAGAGTCCCGACCTGCAAAAGCAAAACCGGCAGCTAGCGATGCAATACGAGGTCTTCGGGTTTCCTACAATCGTCGTGCTAAACAGCAGTGGACAGAAGCTGTGGCAATACGACGGTTACTTCTCTGGCGGCCCGGAAGCATTCATCGCACAACTGCAGAAATTGCGGAAGGGCTAGGGTGTCGGCTCTTTTGCGGGAGCGCAGAAACAGCTCCTGGTGTTGCTGTGCGGTACCGCGCGTTGCGTAGCCGGTGACCTCTGCTAGATACACGCGTTTAATTACATTTCACCGATGTTTATTTTCCGTTTCTACTTCATTTGCTTTGCGGGTTTCATCGCGACGCTTGCTTTTGCAACCGGGAAGGAAAGCCCGACGCAGAGTTCAGAAAAGCGGGAACCCCCTGTTGCAACGGAGGACAGCATTACATTCAGTTCAGTTCACGTCGATGAACCTTACATTGCTCTGACCTTTGACGATGGACCAAGCGCGACGCTTACCCCAAAATTGCTCGATCTATTGGCTGCTCATCACATAAAGGCAACATTCTTCGTAATTGGCGAGAACGTTGCGGAACATCCTGAAATCGTCGCGCGGGCCGCTCGCGAAGGTCACGAAATTGGCAATCACAGTTGGTCGCATCCAAACTTGGCAAAGATGTCGGACGACAATGTCCGCAGTCAATTACGCCGAACCGACGACGCAATCAGAGGCGCGACTGGCAATCGGCCAACTCTCTTGCGGCCGCCTTATGGATCGATTACGGCACGCGAAAAACGCTGGATTCACGATGAATTTGGGTACCGGATCATTCTTTGGGACGTCGATCCCTATGACTGGAAACGGCCCGGCCCGGCTGTGGTTCGCAATCGTATTCTTAAGGAGACGCACCGGGGTTCGATTGTCTTATCTCACGATATTCACCCGGGAACCATCGAGGCGATGCCCTCTACTCTGGATGCGCTGGAAGCAAAGGGGTTCAAATTCGTGACGGTCTCGGAACTACTTCGCATGGCAACGCCGCCACCCTCTCGCGCGCCGCATTCAGCTGAAAGCATCTCAGCAAGTGCGACTCCATCCCCTGCTCCCTCTCAACAACCTTCTCCGAGCGGCTAGAGCGGTTTTTAAATAAAGTGTGTCCGTTCGGAAGCGCCGGAGGGCGAGACAGAGCGTAGCTATTTCTTCGCGGCGCCCAGGCTGCGATCAACAACCCGCTGCTCGCTCTTACTACGCGCAATGACAAAGTGATTATTTTCGCCATAGCTTCGCCACGGCCCGGGAAGGACGTCACGTACGTCGACGAACTGCCAATCCGTCACGTCAGTCGGCGCCAATCCGAGATAATCACGCACTGCGGGTGAAACGTCGAGACCGGCGCCATGATTAAGGTTCGGTTTGGGACGCTCATTGCCAAAGACGTACTGGAAATGGTCGGTTCGAAATGGGCCGCAATCTTCCCACTGCGCATAACAAGTGCGATTACCTTTGCGAATGGCGAGCCAGCGATGCCAGCACACCGACTGTCCCTGCCCCCCATAGGCTTGCTTGAACCACGGGATCACAAGCGGCGCTTCCGGCTTGAACTGGCCATGCGTAACATCGTTGTACGGGAGCGCACAGTAAAAGGGGTTTTGCTTCGGAATAAAGGCTATTGGAATGTAATTCCGCCGCGCACTGGCGTCTGGGTTATCGTATCCCCCGTAATTTGCCGTCCAATTAAAGTCCCAAGAGCTCCTGTAGTTGGGAACTGGATTATTGCCCGCGGCTTGTTCTCCGATCCAAAACACCGTGGTAACAATGTTCGTCTTCCACGGGTAGCGCTGGATCGCAGGTCGCGAACTGGTCGGAATAAACACTTGCGGTTCCACCTTGAGCAACGCCTCCTCCCGCAATTTCATTGCGTATTTGGCGAAATCTGCGGCGGTCGCGTACGGAGAAGTGGATTGCTCATCCCCGAAGACTTTCGGGATGCCAGCAACGGCCAGACTTAAGCAAACCGCAAGAAGTCTCCTCATCTCAAAACGCCGCAACCTTCTATCCGATTAGGCGTTCTTAGGCAAGACGAATTTTCTCTCCCTGCTGGAGTCTCAAAACTCTCCGGGGCCAGCGCATTAAGATCTCTTGGGTTCATTCTCACTCAACTGCGACTCAGTACTATGTCATGTTTGAATTGTCGATCGTTCGCTTCCGGGTAATCGAGTGTGAAATGAAGACCGCGGCTTTCTTTCCGGCATAGTGCTGAATCGACAATTAAGGCCGCTACCGCTGCGAGGTTGCGTAGCTCCAGCAGATCCACTGATACTTTAAAATTCCAATAGAACTCGCGGATTTCGCGCTGGAGATTTCTTAACCGGGCGCTCGCTCGCTGTAGGCGCTTATCAGTGCGCACAATGCCTACGTAATCCCACATGAGACGTCTGATCTCGTCCCAGTTGTGATAAATCACAACGAGTTCATCTACGTTCTGCACATTCCCAGATTGCCATTCACGCAGCGGAATTTTTTGTTTTGCCGGCCGGCCCTGCGCCGCGGCTGCTGCGGCACGATGCGCCACAACCAGGCCTTCCAGCAGCGAGTTGCTCGCAAGCCGGTTCGCACCGTGCATACCTGTGCAGGCAACCTCCCCAATCGCATATAGACCTGGCAAACTCGTCGCACCATTTACGTCAGTTTTAATACCGCCGCATTGATAATGCGCCGCCGGAACAACTGGAATGGCCTGCTTCGATATGTCGATGCCGAACCGCAAACACGTCTGATAAATGTGCGGGAAACGATCACGAATGAACTCCGGCGGTTCGTGCGTGATGTCCAGAAAGGCGCACTTCGCCCCCGCCCTCTTGATCTCGGCGTCGATAGCGCGCGCGACAATGTCTCGCGGCGCCAGCGAGCCACGCGGATCGTAGCGCTTCAGAAAATCTTCGCCGCGGTCGTTGCGCAAAATGCCGCCTTCACCGCGCACCGCTTCGGAAATGAGAAATGATTTCGCCTCGGGGTGAAAAAGACATGTCGGATGAAACTGGACGAACTCCATATTTGCGATCTCCACGCCGGCGCGCCACGCCATCGCCACACCGTCTCCGGTCGCGATATCCGGATTGGTCGTGTACAAATAAACTTTGCCGCAACCGCCGGTCGCCAGCACGACCCGGTCCGACCGGATAGTTTCTACTTCACCGGTTTTCTCGTCCAAAACATACGCACCAAGGCAACGGTCTTCCGTCGCGAAGCCGAGCTTGGATGCGGTGATCAAATCCACGGCCATCCGATTTTCCAAAAGTTCGGCGTATGGTTGCCTGGCCAGTTCGCGCAGCAACGTCTGCTCGATCTCCTTGCCCGTTGCGTCTCGCACATGCAGTACTCGCCGCTTCGAGTGGCCGCCTTCTTTGCCCAGATCAAGCTCACGATGTCCGGAAATCTCGCGCTCGTCGAATTGCAGGCCCAGCTCCGCGAGCTCGCGGATTCGCTCGGGACCTTCTGTGACAATCGTGCGCACGACAGCTTCGTTGCAGAGTCCCGCGCCAGCCTCCAGCGTATCGCGCACGTGCAGCTCGAATGAATCTTCATCGCTCGTCACGCAAGCGATCCCGCCCTGCGCCCACGCGGTGTTCGTATCAGAGCCTTTGCGTTTCGTGATAACAGCTACCGACCCGCGCTTCGCGGCCTTCAATGCAAAGCTGAGACCGGCAATGCCGCTTCCGATTACAACGAAATCATATTCCTTCATGCCAACCGGATATTGTCGATCAAACGGGTTTTTCCGAAGAACACCGCCAACACGAGCACAGAGTTCGATCCAGCGATTTGGACCGGCCGTAAAGTTTCCGCGTCGACGAGCTCAACATAATCGATCCGCGCCAGCGGCGCTTCGTTAATCACATTCCGCGCAAGAGCAATGATATCATCAGCGGATTTCCTGCGCGCATTCGCCGCAGTCTGCAACGCTTTATGTAAGACCGCTGCCTGTTTCCGTTCCTCCAAATTCAAATACTGATTACGCGAGCTGTATGCTAATCCGTCTTCTTCGCGCACCGTAGGCACGCCGATGATGTCGATCTTAAAATTGAGATCGCGCACCATACGGCGAATGATCACCAATTGCTGAAAATCTTTTTCGCCAAAAACCGCTACGTCAGGCGCAAGAACATTGAACAACTTGGCGACGACCGTACAAACTCCGCGAAAATGTCCGGGGCGCGATTCGCCCTCCAGTATTTTCGAAAGAGAGAATTCGTTGACGAACACTGAACGATCATCGGCATACATCTCCGCAACGCTTGGACGGAACAACAAGTCGACACCGGCGCTTCGACAAAAATCCTCATCCGCTCTTTCCGGCCGCGGATACCGCTCGTAATCGCTTCCCGGCTCAAATTGCAGCGGATTCACAAAAACGCTCACCACTACTTCACCACCGCGGCTCGCATGTTCACGCGCCACGCGAATCAATTCGCCGTGAGCTCTGTGGAGCGCGCCCATTGTCGGCACTACCACGCGTCGCTTTTCGCGCGGTTCAGTGTGTGCCTCTGCGATGGCCGTCAAAATTTTCACGCCGCCAGCTTTACCCAACTGCCTCCGATGCGCGAATCACCCATTTGATCAGCTCCAGCAATGGCAAATCAAAAGAGAAGGATGAGTACCCCGGTAACCATCAGCGCGACCATCCAGACCAAATCGATGTTGAACCACGCGTGGCGCAGTATCGCGACCCCAAGTTTTTCGTAAACCACAAGCGCGATCAGCGCCGTCGTTATAAGATACCCCAATGTGTGGACTATGACCGACGCTGCGAGCAGAGAAGGCGCGCTGAAATTTGCGAATGACAGCGCGTGCGAATCGTGGTGATGCGCGTTCCGCGCAGCTGGCGATCCCAGAAAGAACGGGACAAGCATCAATCCTGCGCCGTGCGCTGATGCCATGATAAACGACCAAAGTGTCAAGTCGCCAAAACCCACTCGCATGCCGACCCAGTTCGGGTGACGCGATCGAAACAAACGATACAGGCCAAAGGCAAACAGGATCGCCGCCGCGGCAATTTTCAAGGCGCGGTGCGGCAAGCTGATGCGAGCCACGAGAACCGCGGCAATGATTATCGCAATGGAAAGCGCGTGCCCCAACACGATAGGCGGCAGCGCCCGGAACACCGCTGCACGCTTTTGTTCCTGCAGCCCCAGCGCCACGGCGAACAGCCACCCCATGGCGGGGTTGATGCCGTGAAAAATGCCGAGCCCAAAGACCGCCAGCCACGGCCAGAGCTCACTCACGGAAAACAAAAAGAATCGCTCGAGGAATCGCCTCCTTCGAGGCGCACTTGATGAACCCGGTAGTCGTTGCTTTCGAGGAAAAAGTTTTGATCAAACTCCATGCCGCCATTGGGACCCGCATCGAGTTTCACCATCCAACTGCCCACGCCGTCGGGATAGAATTGCTCGTCCCATGCCGCGTAAAGCGAGTTCGTGAAATAGATTCGTTTGCCATCGCGGCTTACTTCCACCATCTGCGGTCCGCCCGCGAGCGGTTGATCCGGCTTCTTCGGATGCGCTGTACGATTGGCTATGCCACCGATGCGTACCGAGCCGGTCTTCTTCGGATTGAACGGGTCCGATACGTCGTACTGCAAAAACTCGCCTGTTCCCCAGCACGAGACGTAAAGGAGTTTGTCGTCCAACGACAAATTGATGTCGGTCACGAGTGGCGGCACTGCTTTAAAATCTTTTAGCATTGGCGGCAGCTTTTCCGGGTCCGCAGCTTCGGCGGGAATTTCGATGACTTTCTTCAAGTCCCATGCGCCGTTGCCACGATGCCACAGCCAAATCGAGGCCGACAAATCTTTGACAGAAACGACAACGCTAACGAAACCGTATGCTTTTGTTGGGTTATGCGCAGGACGCATCTCGAGAACCATCTGTTGTTCCTTGCCCAAATCGAGTGCCTGCAGATGCCGGCGCCGGCGCAGATCCCACACATGCATTTGATGACCGTATTTGCTGCCGAGCAGCAGATCTGGTTGCAACCCGTTTTCGATCATGTTTGGCGTGCCCCATTCGCTGCTGAGTAAGGTGTCGAAGCCCAAGTGCCACCAAAAATCGTACTGAAAAAACTGTGGACCCCGATTCATCTCCCACTGACCCAGGATCTCAAATGTTTCGCAATCGAGCAGGAAAATACCGCCCGGGCCGTCGCCATTAGGCGCGCCGAGGGCGCTAACGTAAATACCTTCCGGTCCACAATGAATGGTGTGCGGACGCGAGTAATTCGCGCGTGAAAAAACTTCCTTCGGTTCGAGCACCTTAACGATCTCTGGTTTTCGCGGGTCCGGTTTCGTGTCGATAATGTGGATGCGTGACGACCGTATCCCGGGCACGACGAGGTAACGGCGTTCGACATGCGGATGCGGCGCATACGCGCAGAGCGCCGAGCTGCACGCGTTCCAACCGAAGTGGTGCAGCTCATCGCCAAAGTTTGGCATCTTCACTTCGCCGACGCGCAGCCCATACATCCGGGACGCAGGATCAACATCTACAACTAGCAGCGCGTCATTCAGTTCGCTACCGGGCGGGTTCAGCGCCGCGACGAACGCGTATTTTTCCGGCGGGGCCTGCATCGCCAGACGAGGCGACGGATAAAAGGTGGGATCTGGTTTCAGGAGAGGCATAAGTATTCGTGTGCT
Source organism: Verrucomicrobiota bacterium (assembly GCA_003218135.1). GTDB lineage: Bacteria > Verrucomicrobiota > Verrucomicrobiia > Chthoniobacterales > UBA10450 > Udaeobacter. Next base: position 33,816 of record QHNQ01000012.1, on the reverse strand, counting down.
GAAAGGTTGAACTGCCTTACGCCTCAAGCACGAACTTGCAAGGCATTTCGAGCTATTCTGAAACGAGAGGCAGGAACACTGAGTAAAGTTTTATCCCAGCCAAAGCGCCTGCCTCGCGAATCGAAATTTTTTGTGACCGAAATTTTGCCACCCAGCCCGGACTGCGAGTTCGCGCATTTCGTTGAAAGAAAATGCGCGCCGGGCGGAAAGACACGCGTCGAAGCGAGTCATCGGTTCGCGAAAAATCAGCGCGGTCAGAAAATCAACGCCGGCCCGGAGGAGAAATCCGCGCCGCAAATCCGACACCAGAACAAATTTCTGCGACAATTCGCGGCACCGCTGCAGAACTTTTACAGCATCCTCATTGCTAAAGTGATGAAGCGCCAGCGAACAAAGCGCGATGTCGTAGGCTTGAGCATCATCCCATTCCAGAATGTTTGCCTGGCAATAGGAAATTTCCGGATATTCGGTGCTCAGTTCTTCGGCGATTTGCAATGTCGAAGGTTGGCCATCTACGGCAGCGATCTCGACAAGAGCGCCCCTGTTTCGCGCGTAATCGACAATCAATCGCGGAATGTCTCCCGAACCGGTGGCGAGATCGACAACGCGCATTCTCGCGCCGGGTTTTATCCAGCGCCGCATAAAACTCAAAACAAGCCGATAGCTGCCGAACCAGCGATTAAGTTGACGGATCCGTTTTAGATCGCGCTCTAGTTCGGCCGAAACCGGCTGCGGCCGATCCATCATTTCCAGGATGGCCGGATCGAAGCTTCGCTTCATTTACTGCAGCGGCGCTCTATGAGCGCTGGACAAATCAATCGGCGGTCATAGGGGACCGCTACAACTCTAAAAATCTCGGCCATGATTCGGGCAACTCTGCGCTCTCAACTTCGCTAGCGATGCGCCCCTCGAATTCAGGATGAAAAACGGTACTGGTTCCGTAAACCATGATTACGTCTTCCGCGCCTTCAGCGCGAATGGCGTGCGCCACGCCTGGCGGTATTACAACGCCGACGTTGTTGCTGCCACGATGATTATCACCATCGACAAAGAATCGCATTATCCGCCGGGGGAGCCCCGCGCGGATGTCGCACAAGATGATCTCAGCGCGACCCTGCAAAAAAAACATCATGTCCCATTGCTCGTTGTCGTAGCGACGTAATGAATATTTTTCCGGCTGTCGAACGAACAATCGGCGGTGCCATTTTTCCGGTGTTGTGTCCGCAGGAATGCTTGGCGGATGAACGTGAAAGCCTTTCGCCGTGCCGACGAACATGCGCGCGCCGGACCATTGTTTCGGCCAAAATCCGATCTTTGCTGGAACGCCGTCGTTCTCTCGAACAAATTCGCCAAAACTGCCTCGGTGCAGCTGCGCAAAAATCTTTCGCGCAAAAATTTCCACGCCAGGGATCCAGATTCTCTTCACGTCGGACTGGCCTCGGTTAACTCTCGTTACTTCGCTGGCTTCGACTCCCGAACCCCGGAGCCGTTGGGCGAACGAGCCAGTTTTATAATCGCGAACAGCCAGCGCGTTTCGCGCTGGCTCGTTCAGACCAATCCACAAATTTTTCCTGTTCATGTGAATGTCGATGTTGTGAAGCGGCCTATATGCCTAACGGTAAATCGGCGTGTTCGCGAGCAAGATTTCTGTTGTACTATGGATTGCGCTGTAACAAATGATCCGGTCTCAGACGATTGACGCCATTTGCTCCCCTCCCGCGCCACTGACGTACGAAGCCCACCACCGCTCCGGGAGGAATTGAGGAGCGCGGCTTGCGCTTCATGATTGAAGCGCTGTGATCGTCAGCTGGTTACGCGAGATCGAATACCAACGTGATGGTCAATCAACGCACAATGCAACAGCAGCCAGCGTTTCGAAGTGGTGACAGAATTGTGGGGGTTCGGCAGCCAGATTAATTCAGATCGTATACTTCCGCGAGAGCAACACCGATGGTGTTGTTTACGCCGCGTACGATCGCGGTGTAGTTGCCTACTGGCAGATCTGCAATGATCGCCGACTCGTTTGGATCTCCCGGGGCCAGTCCGCTGTTGATAATATCCTGCACTTGGTCCTGGGTGATAATCCCGCCGATGATCGTAGTCCGCCAGTTATCATTGCGGGCAATCAAGGCCCCGGTAGTATCGTGCAGTTCTAATGTTGGATCAGCCAATGGATCCTGAACACCGTATTGACCGAGCTCAGGGCCAATGGCGCGTATGATTACTCGCCTTGGCGTGGATCCCTGAACAAAGAAGCCACCAATTATCACGTTGTCGCCTGTCTGAACAAAGCTGCGGGTACTGATGTTGTGAAGAATTGAATCGGTGTTGGTGCTAAGGTTGTACACTTCTACGAGAGCAACTCCGGTAGTGTTGTTTACGCCGCGCACAATCGCCGTGTAACTGCCCGGTGGAAGGTCTGCGATGATGGCAGATTCCCTCGCGTCTCCGGGAGCCAGGCCGCTATTCATGATATCCTGGACTTGATCGTGGGTGATAATGCCGCCAATGATCGTAGTCTGCCAGTTATCATTGGAGCCAATCAAAGCTCCGGTGCCGTCGTGCAGTTCCAATGTCGGATCAGCCAACGGATTCGGAACACCATACTGGCCGAGCTCAGGGCCAATGGCGCGAATGATCACGCGCTTTGTGCCGGTTCCTTGGACAATGAACCCCCCAATCATCACGTTGTCGCCCGTCTGAACAAAGGTGCGCGTGGAGATGTTCCCAAGCTGCGCACCCGCTATTGTCCCGTTGAGCCGGAACATTTGATCGGCTTCCGACGGGTCTATGCCGCAAGTTGCTCCCCGACGGCTCCAACTCGGGCAGACTCCAAGGCCACCACCAGGATTCTGCCAGGCGGCAGGGTTATTCGCCGTGACTGTGCGATTGCTCCAGCCCCATTCGCCCTGGGTGCCGTAGGTCATGTTGGCTTGGATCTCGACCCAGTAGGTACCAGGATTCAGCAAAGCAGGTGTAGGCAGGTTTATGGTGAACGTGCTGCCGTTTTGCACGTCCGGCTGATGAGTCGCGCTGTAAACCCGCGCGCCAGGAAATCCAGCATTATCTGCATAAAAAAATACATTCCAATCGATGGCTGGTCCCGACCCATTAAAATACACGCCATCCGCGTCGATCGACTGCACATTCCAAGTTTGACCCGCCGGCACGACAAAGTCGTCCGCCAGATCGGCATTGGACGCAGGAAAATCGGTGAACGTGGCTGACAGGGTAACATCCTGTCCAGAGTTGTCGTACTGATCGTACAGAACTGTCTGCGGCGCTCTCGGTGGTGACGGAGCGACGAGGAAGCGTGCGCCAAGGCGGCCACTGCTGAACTGAGGAACAACAGGTGGGCTTGACGTCGGCTTGGCGGTACCTCTGTTGGTCACGTTTCGTTGCGCCAGCGCGAATGGAATTGCCGAGACACCAAGCAGCAGAACCAGGTAAAATGCCCCTCGAATCAGATAGGCTTTAACGGCCGGACGAATTTGCTTTTTCATGTCGCTGTTCTGTGTTCGAAAGCAGGGCTAGACGTAGCCGTATTCGCTGGAGTAATCGCTGTCATGAGCGTATGAGCACTGGTACCGCTTACCAAGAAACAACAGTAGCAAGAAGAGCCCTCAATTTCGTAAAACCCTAATTTACCGAACCGAGCGCCGAAACTAGAACCGGCGCCACAACCTGTCAACAAAACATGCTGGCACGCAAAACAAGACAGCGTGAACGCCGGTCCTCTGAACACTTCCGGTGATTTGGCAACGTTGACGCCTTGGGATGATGAGCTAATTAACGCCAGATGGAACAGCAGCCGGCGCGCTCTGAATACAAGAAGGTTTGGTCGGCGCTTTCAACCACCGAAGATCAGGCAAAATTACATGTCATCGGTGTAACGGAAGAAGACGCGCTGCGATCGACTGGTGAGCAAACTTTGAAGTTTCTTCAGGAAAGCGTGGGTATTAGAAAGGATGATGTTATTCTTGAAATCGGGTGCGGGATCGGACGCGTCGGCAAGTTGGTGGCGCCGCTCTGCCGAAAATGGATCGGGTGCGATGTCGCCTCGAATATGCTCGCGCTCGCAGCGAAGCGACTACGAGGTTTGGACAACCTCGAGCTAAAGGAGATATCCGGATATAATCTGAGCGGCGTTGCGGATGCTTCTGTGGATGTTGTTTATTGCACAGTGGTCTTCATGCATCTCGAGCCCTGGGACCGGTACAATTATGTTTTGGAGGCATTTCGTGTGTTACGGCCCAACGGCCGAATTTATGTCGATAACATAAATCTTTGCTCCGATGGAGGCTGGAAAGTGTTCGAAATCCATCGTGCGTTTTCGGCCACGAACCGTCCGCCCCACATGACGCAGAACTCCACGCCACAAGAGATCGAGACGTACCTGAGCCGCGCGGGCTTCGGCGACGTGCGAATTCGTACGGATGATGACTGGATCCGGGCTTCGGCGGTAAAACGCGAGACGGCGGCGTGAAACGCCCAATAGTTTAGAACCTGACAAGTCTCATCTGAGCGTAGCGACGAATCTTTGATCACCTCTGGCCTGTTCCGCGACGACAATAGACGAAGATGTTTCGCTTCGCTCAACATGACAGCGGTATTGATAAGAGCGTCAGCCAGGAGCTCTGCGGTTTTGGGCGCTCCGCACCGCTCTGAGTTTCCCAGCACCGGTAACCGAAACATTAGCTTGATTCACATTTCGCGCGCGCCCGCATTTCCACAAAAAGGGGCAAATCTTCTCTCGCTTCTTTGAAGGCGGGGAGATGCAGCTGCGGATCAATGCCTTCGGTTTTAACGCGCAGGTCGCCAGCGGATTCCAAACGTTCGGCATCACCCTGCAGGTGGATTTCGTCCCAAGCATTTTGTGCGGGGAAGTCCAAGAAATTTCGGTTCTCGTCGGAAACACGGAGCGATGCGAGTTCGATCAGACGAAGCCGCGGCCCGGAAAAGTCGATCCGCACACTACGAACTTGTGCGTCTGCTGGTAGACCAATCCAAACTTTCCGCCACTGATCGCCATCCAGGAATGAACAAACCGATTGCTCTTCCCGGTACGTTTGATCGGCCGCAAAGAAAACCTGTATCCAGCAGTCGATATTTTTGAGAGGTGGACGAACATGGCGCTTTGACCAGCGGTAAATCCGCTCACGGAACTTCTGCCCGCCCTCACGCTTTCGTACGATAAGAATCGACTCGTGCCATTGATTGCTGTCCGCGTCGTACTTGGGTGAATCACCTGTTTGACTCCAGGCTTCCAATACTTCGAGGCCGGCATATCGGGCGATGGCGAGCATTCCATCACAGTTCATCCGCCAGCAGTCGAGGGGATATCGGTGAACAGGTCCAGTCCAAGGAGCGATAATACAACAAAGACCGTTTGGTTTCAGGATTCGCTCTATCTCCCCGGCGGTCTCCCAAAAAAACTCGGTGTGCTCAAACGTTTGGCCGGAGATCAGTACGTCAACGCTATTAGACTTTAGTTCCCGCCAGTTATAGGGATCGCGGATAACTAGTTCGACATTCTTACCCGGCACGATATCAACGCCCACATATCGCCACGGAGGACGATCAAATATTGCTCGATAACTTCCCCGAATATCCTGACTGCCGAGATCGACAATAACAAGCGGCTGAGATGACTGCGAATCGAGGTATCTACGGCGAAAAGCCGTCATTTTGTCAATCGAACTCAGATGCACGTTCGCCTTATCAATCCAACACGGTGATTGTCCTGCAAGCGCTTTGAACGAGGAATTCGACAGCGGCGCTTTTGCGGGCGGCTTGCCGGGATTTCACTTTTACTCTCACCGTAATGCGACCGCGACTTATGGTGATCTAAGTTTTGAGCCGAAATTCCTTACCGGCGTCGCGACGCGCATCGGGTGCGTTGATCTCGTTTGCGCCGTCGCGCTCTGCGAGCGCGCGGAGTTTGTGCCGGTGCATTCCAAAGATTTTCTTGCGGGCAGGATAGCGATCTACCAGGGACTGGTAGCGCTCTTGTAAAACGCGCACCAGCTCCTCCTCGAACAGATTGGTGGTGTTGCTCATCGATTTGTCGTGATGGCGATAGAAACAGAGGGTGTTGGGTACGAAGCCAACGGAGAACCCGCGCGCGGCAAACCGCAGCCACATTTCATAGTCTTCCCAACCGAACCAACCGATCTGGCTCAGGGTACAATCATAACCGCCAAGCTCGAGCAAGGTGGCGCGCCGGAATAGCGCCATGGCGTCGATATAGGGGCTCTGCACGAGAATCTCCGGATCCCAATCGTAGTAGGACAGAAGGCCAAGCGCGTTTTCGGGCGAGCCACGAAACCGACAGAGCAAACTATACGCGGCGGCATGCTGTCCGCGCTCGATCTCTTCAAACAGCACCCGTAGCGCACGCGGGGTAATGAGGTTGTCCGCATCCATCATGAACACGTACGGGGCGCGCGCAATTTGCGTGCCGATGTTGCGTGCATCGGCCAGGCCAGTGTTCAGGTACTTCTGGACAATCCGCACCGGTCGCCCGAGCCCCATCTGCACCCTGCGCGCCCTTGCCAACGAACCATCGGTGGACGCATCATCGACGATCACGATCTCAATTGGAGCCGAAAGCTGAGCCGCAGCCCGACCGATCGATTCCGCACATCCTTCGATGAATTGCTCGTAATTGTAGAGCGTAATGATTACCGAAATCTGCGGGGCCAGCGAGTCACTGAACGCCGCATTCTCATGCAATGTCCAGACTTTCTCTCCACGTTTTCGTCGGCTGGCCTGCTCTTGCAAGCGCTGGTGGTAGGCCGCGCGTTTTTCGATGACGCCGGAGCGTGCTTCACTCAGACTTTTCGTCAAAATGCTCGGCATTTCCGGTGAGGGGTGGGCCATTGTCTTCTGCGAATGAGAGAGCATTTTTCTTAGGTCGCTCGCAAGCGCCTTCCAGAGGTTGCCGCGGGCAGCTTGCTTGAGCGATTTAGCCAGTGCCTGCGGTAGATCGGCTGGAGCAGGATCATCGCCAAACTCAGCCGGCTGCATGTTAAAATTCGAAGTCTCGTCGCGCGTCAAATCCAGCAAGAACTTCCGGCAGCCGTGCGATTGGCGAAGCGAATCGCGCACAAAATCGTGACCCGCTTTGGCAATGCGCGAGCACTCGCTCGGATGCTCCAGGTAAAATCGGCACGCATCGATCAACTCGTCCTTTTCCACCATTACGAAGTGTCGATTGGGAATTAGCGGGCCAAAACCCACGCTCGTTTCGCTGATAACGCAGCAGCCATTGGCGAAACCGAGCAGCATGCGGTGCCACTCGAAATACCGCTGACCGGAATAGTGCAGGTTGAGCAGTATGCGGGAGTTCGCAAGTAAGGCGTTACGTTCACCGGTGGAGAGATAGCTGCGGGAGGATTCGGTCTTCGCAAAGCCGAGCGGCACAAACCGCAGATGACAATTGTATTTGCTGAAGAAGCTGGCGTGGCGGGAGAAGAAAAGATCGCGCCGCGGAGTGAGCGACCCGAGAAAGGTGATGTCCACGTGCCTCTCGAGAAGCGGCTGTTGATCGCGGCTGGCAAGAATTTCGTGAAAACCAAGCTCGAGGTGATGAGTTCTGATTCCCAGCTGGCGATACGCCCTGACACCCAGAGCGTTAATGTCAGCGACGGCGCGCGCGTAGCATGCCCAGCGAAGATTCTGCCGAAACCAGCTGGTATCCGGTTGCTCGGTGCAGAGGAGAACCGCGTTTCGAGTCAGCTCGCGGGCTTCTCTCGGCGAAACGGTTTCCAGTAGGAACAGATTGTAATATTCGTGTGGAGTCAGCACTATTTGAACCAAGTCGTCGCTCGGCAGTCCCGGTTTTCGATCAAGAAGCAGCGCCGCCTCGAGGCCTAGCTCAGTGAATCCAGCCACAACGAGTTCACCTAACTCGCGAATAAAAAGATTCGCGTTGGCGGTGGCATAGACGATGACGCGCCGAAGTTGAACAGGCGCGCTTTCGTCTTGCACCTGCACCTGGCGCACGCGGCGATTGGAACGAGCGACAGAGCCATCTCGCCGATACTGACGCCGGGTGCGTAGGTGCTCGTGGAGATTGGTCAAACCGAGCCGCAGAAGAAACTCGAGCGGCGCCGCCCTGATCTCGGCAGTGAAAAAAGTGCGCCAGCAGTTTCGCGCATCTTGTACTTGGAACAGCAGGCGATTACCCCCAGTGCGCAGAGGAACATTGACATAGAATCCACTGGATTCGGCTGCGGGTATCGCTGGGAAAGCGGCCCCGATATCGGGTCGGCTACGCTTGCGTCGCGCCCTGACGACACGGTGTGGCCGCAGGCGCTTAGTCGCAATTACCCGAATACCGTGGATCGGTTCCCCGCTCGTGTCGACCAGCCAGCCGTTTACCGGTCGCGTCCGGCTGAAAACGAGGGCCTCGAACGGCTCGTCAAATCCAAACGCAAATTCTTCCGCTGTTCTACTTTCAGTCGCCATTATTAGGACTTCCCCCTTTTCCCGTCGCTTTATTAGCGCGATCAAAATCCTTCCATGGCGCGTGCAAGCGGGGTGGGAACGCTAGGGTGAACAGCTCGTCGGTGAGATCGAGATTCGGGTTGTAAAAAGGATCATCGCGCAAGGGTTCGCGCCAGCGTTGCTGCATGTATCGAAGTTCTTGGTGAAATCGACCCTGTTTCTCCTCAGTATCTTCGAGCCCACGTGAACTTGATTCGCGATGGATGAGTTCAGCATGTGGCGTCCACACCACCCTTAGGTTCAATTCACGTACACGCAGGCAAAAATCGATGTCGTTGAATGCAATGCTGAGATCGCGCTCATTCAGCCCGCCGACCTGTGCATACACTTCTGCCCGCACAGCAAGGCAGGCGCCAGTGATGGCAGCTACGTTTCGAACGAGTTGCAGTTGCGAAAAATAGCCGGTATCCCCGCGGCGCTGCCGGAAGTAAGCATAGTTGCCAATGCGCTCTGGACTTAGAACAATGCCCGCGTGTTGTAATTGCCCATCTGGAAACCATAAGCTCGCCCCTACCACACCGACTTCTGGTCGCGTTACCTGGCTCATTAACTCGGATAACCAACCGGGGTCAATGACTTCGATATCATTGTTCAAGAGCAGTAAAACATGGCCACGCGCAGCAGCCGCGCCGCAGTTGCAAAGCTTACTGTAGTTGAATTCGCCGGGGACGGAGATGACGCGAATGCGCTCGTCTTTTGCAACCTCTTGAAGGAATTCACGGGTCGATGGCTCGGAGCTGCTGTTATCGACGATGACAAATTCATAGAATTCGTAGTCGGTTTTTTCTTTAATGCTGCGCAGACATTTCTCGAGCAGGCTGGCTTGATCGCGAGTCGGAATAATGATGGAGGCCATCTGCACAGGTATTGCGTATCGCACTCGCTGAAACTCTCCTTGCCGTGAAACTACCGCAGCAATGCGGCGTCTCTGCAGATACTCTTCCACCGCTCGGGCGCGCGCGTCGAGCGCATACGGTTTTGCGGACACTGCCTCCGCTGTGCTGTGGGGCGTCGCGCGCCAGTGATAGAGTAGCCACGGGATACGTTGGATTTGCGATTGATCAATTAGCTCGACGCACCGCAGCAGGAATTCGTGGTCCTGCGCTCCATCGTACTCGGAATCAAATCCGCGCGCGTCCCGGGCCAACCCGGCATGCAGAATTGCCGGGTGGGCCGCGTAGTTTTGCACCAGAAAGAGATCGGGATTCCACTGTGACTTGAAATAAGGGCTAAATCGGCGGCCGTTCTCGTCGATTTTATCTTCATCACCATAAATCAGCTTCAGATCTGGCTGCCGATTAATCGCTAGAGCCGCGAAGTAGAGAGCATGTAGCGCCAACTCGTCGTCGTGATCGAGCAGGACGATGAAATCGCCGGTGGCCATATCGAGCGCGTCGTTCGAAGCAGCCGAAATATGACCGCGCTCCCGGCGTCGGTGGATTTTCATCCGCGGTTCACGCTGCGCGGCGCTTTGCAACAGGCGCCAAACGGCTGGATCTTCTGAAGCATCATCGACCGCGCAGATTTCCCAGTCGGGATAAAGTTGTCCTCGCACCGAGCGTATTGCGGCGCGGAGGAAACGCAGATCAGAATTGTAGCACGGTATCAATATAGAAAAGCGCGGTCTTTTGTCGAAGCTGCGGATGTGGCGCCGGATTGCCGAGCGATCCCGGGCGTCCAGTCTATCGTACAGGCGGAGCCAATATTCGTAACGGTTCGCTTTCCCAAAACGATTCTCCCCACGTCGCCAAAAAAACGGGCGATAAATCCGATAAGCGAAAAAAGCCTCCCACACCTGGTCGGAACACGCTTCCAGCAGAAGTAAGTTTCTTCCCCGCGGGGGATTTATGGTGACCGAGAAGCCGCTGTGCAATGCTCCGATAACGTCGGGGTATGCTGCCTTTACCTCCGGACGCTTGATTCCCGTCTGGGCCTCCCATTTGTGGTGGCCGATACGCGCGCGCACTGCTTCGATCGGTTTTCCGTGGAGAGCCACACACCAACCCACGAGACGCTGGCTTCTAGGTAGCCGCGACCAGTCACAGCGAGGTTCAAGCCAAAAAGCAAATCGTGATACGATGTCCCGCCGATCGACGTCGAAGAGCTCTGCGTCCTCAAGTGGCGGACGATCTTTTCTCGCGGCTCTACATTGCCTTATGACTTGCCGTTGGAGGAATGAGCGCCACTCGCCGCGAACATCCCTCACTTCCAATGCGAGGGTGCTGCGGCCAAGCGGCAACTTCGCTGTCGCAGCGAAACCTGCACAATGCGCATACGGGGAGTCGGGGAAGCTTCCCCGCAGATCCCTTCGTTGTATGCCATAAGTGCCGCGAAAAATTTGGCGGCCCACTCGTGCGCGGAATCCGGTTATTCGTTCTTCAACTCGATCGATGCACCAGCCGCAGATTGGAAGCTCGCGTTCCAGTTTGTCCCAATTCAACGGCCGATCAAGCCACCAATGGAAACGATCGGCAGCGGCAACTTGCGTCTTCCCGCGACGCTGACGGCGTTCATCGGCGGAAAGGAAGATCGGTCCAACGACGTTCTTCTGCCAAACGATGCAATAGCCATCTGCGCCATTACTCGCCTCGATGCGCAACGGCCACTCTCCTCGTGGCAATCTGACTTCAAGTGAAAAGCCGCAGCGGACTTGATCAGCGCTCACGCCGCAGTGCTGAATAACATCGTGGCGATCGTGGAAGACTCGCGCTTCAAAAACGTGTCCCCCAATCGTCGCCCGGATTGCTTGCAATGGAGGGCCACTTCTCCACACACACCACCCTGCCAGGGTTACCCATCGCGTTTTTCTGTTCCACGTTTGTGGAGCATCCAACCAGAAGATTAAATTGTCGTTCACGGCCAACGCCTTACTTGAAACGAGGGACTGAGGCACGTGCTGTTAATCTATCGCTTACGCGCGACTAGCTCGAACCCCGCGGCGATCTTGCTTTGAGCTGACTGCGGCAAGCTCTGTAGAATCTCGAAGCCACCCGGGTGGTGTCCAGTTCCTGCCCAGAGATCGGCCCATTCCCCCAGGGTGGTGTTCCTTAAGCGCATCACGTTGTCCAAAGCGGCGCCTCCCTCTTTGGCCGTGTTGATCACGCTAGACATTAGATACGCGAGCATCATACCCGGAGCGAAGTTTCCACTTACATGGCAGCGCTCAACTTCGAAACTGGAAAACCACTTGCGAAGGCCGAACTCGGTGGCGTTAAAATAGTGGTGCGGCGCTTCGTGTACGGCCTGCAGAAAGGCGCTGTGAATGGCGACCGATCCGCCAGGCTTAAGCACGCGTAGGATTTCAGCCGCCGCTTTTTGCGGCTCAGCCAGATGCTCGAAAACATTGAAGGCAAATACGCGATCAAAGCTGCCGGCGCGAAACGGCAATGAGTGCGCGTCGCCTATAACATCAGTGTGGCGGAAGGGCCGACGCTCGAATTCAATGCAGTTGGGATAGCGCTGCGCCGAAACTCCTGCGCCAATGTGGAGAACGAAATCTTTTCCCTCGCGGAGAATTGTCTCGAATTCCGCGCCAATCGGGTTGCTCCTGTGGTTTTCCGGCGGAATCGTCACTGGCTCCTTAAGAAAAACAGGTATATGTCCGTGAAGTTTGAAAACGGCGCTGCACTGCACACACGTGACACTTGTTGAGTGGTGACGGAGGTCACCGCTGCAAACTGGACATGCGAGCACCGCTGCCAACACTGCTTCGGTTCGCTCGGGTAGCATGAGCCACGTAAGTTAGGAAAATCAGCTTACGAAGCAAGCCGGGGACTACGGGACGGCAAAATTGCGACCGAAGCGGTAAGCTGCAGGGCGTGATCCCAGCGCGAATGCGCTCGATTGGCTGACCGGCATGTAAGCACCAGCTGCTGATCCGCAGCCAGCGCGCCGGATTTCTTCGAGGTCCCAAGCAACACGCCCGCATTGGAGCGGTCGGCGTAAGATATTCGAGCGAAAACCGCTCGACATAAAAAAAACTTTTCGCGTGGTCTCTCCGCTTCGTATCCCGACGCTCCCTCGATGAATCGACTTGCGCGCCGTCTCCTTTGCTGCCGTTCCAAGCAAATTATTGGGAACCTCGGCGTCTGTTTGCTGTAGAACATACTGGGAGAACAAAGTGCGCCAGAATTTTCGCGGCCCAGTCTTTGGCATGCTCTTGTGCCTCATACTTGTCAGCATTGGCCGGACTCAAAATGGTTATACCTGGCAACTAGGCGCCCAAATGCCTGGCCCCCGACAGGAACTCGCCACCGGGGCGCTAAATGGAAATGTGTACGTCCTCGGTGGTTTCGATGCAGAGGGGCATTCCACGGACACGGTGCTAGTCTATTATCCAACTACAGACACATGGACCTTGGCGCATCCGCTTCCCTATGGAGTTAATCACAACAGCGCGGCTGTGGCAGGAGGAGACCTTTATAGTTTTGGTGCCGGAGGAGGCGAGCTGTTTGTTTACAATCAGAACACCAACTCCTGGGCTGCGAGAGCTTCCAGTCACTACGTCCACAGCCAGACTGCGGCAGTCGGGGTGATCGATAATAAGATTTATGTCGCCGGCGGCACGGGTACTCCGAGCCAGCGCGAACTGGAGGTGTACGATCCGGTCGCAAATACATGGACAGTCAAGGCTCCCATGAGCGTCCCGCGCAATCACACAGCTGGCGGTGTGATCGAAGGGAAATTTTATGTTGTAGGTGGACGGGCTAGCGATTTTTCAGGTTCAACAGACGCCCTTGAGGTTTATGATCCGCAGACTGATCTGTGGTCGACTCGTCCACCGATGCCAACTGCTCGTTCCGGGCTTGCCGCCGCGGTGGTGGATAATGAGCTTTGGGTTTTCGGCGGGGAGGACGTCCTGGATTTCGTTGTGCATGCAGAGGTGGAAGTCTATAATCCTGCTACTAATAGTTGGCGTCAGCTACCCAACATGCCTGCTGGTCGGCACGGGATCTGGGCATCGGCGATCGGCAACAAAATCTATATCCCAGGTGGCGGAGTCGGCCCCGGGGGCTCCGCTTCTAATACGAACCAAATCTATACGGTTGAAACTGCAGCTGCAAACCTGGGCAACATCTCAACACGCGCGTTTGTCCAGACGGGCGACAACGTGATGATTGGGGGGTTCATTGTCCAAGGCACCGGCACAAAGCGCGTGATCATTCGCGCCATTGGCCCTGAGCTCGGCCAGTATGGTGTTCCGAATCCGTTGGCTGATCCGACATTGGAACTGCACGACGGCACCGGAGCCTTGATTGGCTCCAATGATAACTGGCAGACTACGATCCTTGGCGGCATTATCACCCACGATCAAGTTCAGGAGATTCAGGACAGCGGCCACGCTCCCGGAGACGCAAGGGAATCTGCAATCATTGCAGACCTGCCACCCGGTAACTATACGGCGATCGTGCGTGGCGTAAATAATACCACTGGAGTTGCTTTAGTGGAGGTGTACGACATCGGCGCCGGTACCAGTTCAATTCTTGGCAACATCAGTACCCGCAGCTTTGTGCAGACCGGCGACAACGTGATGATTGGTGGTTTCATTGTCCAAGGCACAGAAACAAAGAGAGTGATCATACGCGCCATCGGTCCGGAGCTCAGTCAGTATGGCGTACCGAATCCCTTGGCTAATCCGACGCTGGAACTGCACGACGGCCCCGGAACTTTGATTGCCTCTAATGATAACTGGCAGACTACAATCATCGGCGGAATTATCACTCAGGACCAAGTTCAGGATATCATGAACAGCGGCCACGCTCCCGCTGACTCGAGCGAATCTGCGATCATTGCGGACTTGCCAGCGGGCAACTACACCGCGATCGTGCGTGGTGTAAACAGCACCACCGGAGTTGCTCTGGCGGAAGTGTACGATCTGCATCAATAACTACTCGCGCACATTTTATCGTCGCTCACTCTGACGACTTTTGGTTGATTCGACCACGGCGCTGTGTTGGAGCCGTGTCAAAACCGCTATTACAAGACTGGTAAAGCTTTCGCTATTCGCCTATCGAGAAGTCAGCGTGTTCGCGAGAAAGATTTGGGTTGTAGTACGGATCGTGTTTGAGCACCTCGGCCCAACGGTCGCGTTTCGTTAGGACTTCGGAGGGTTCGACGTCTTCGCGGCGAACTCCAGCCCAGTGGTAAGACAACCTTGCGAGTATCGTTGCGGCTGAACGATTTCAATCGCCGGTCGAGAGTCGCGTGCGGCAGCCTGAGGGGTGGATACGCTCTCGGGGGTTTGTGTCATAAATCCAAAGGTTTTGCAAAGTCAGTAACGGAAGATTGTTCAAGACATCCAGCAGCGCGAGGCACCACGAAACATTTTACGTGAAGAAAAAATTTCCCTCCCAATCTGTACGCGCCCACCGCAGCATCCGTGAAGGCGGGTTTTTTAATCTCCGCGTGCTCGGCAGTGTTCTTGCTTGCACGGCTGCGGTAGGTTTGGCGCTCACTGCTCTCGCATATGAGCCTGCGGCCTCTGTGCCCGCCCGCCTTGCGACCAGCATCGTGGTCAACACGACCAGGCAAGACCTGGCGGCAACACCGGAAGCAGCGACACTCTCCAACCTCAGCGCTCGCAGTTTTGTTCAAACGGGCGATAACCTGATGATCGGCGGTTTCATTGTCCAAGGCCCAGGGACAAAACGAGTGATCATACGCGCCATTGGCCCTGAGCTCAGCCAATATGGCGTTCCGAATGCGATGGCTGATCCAACTTTAGAACTGCACGATGGCACAGGAGCTTTGATTGGTCGTAATGATAACTGGCAGACTACGATCATTGGCGGCATTATCACCCACGATCAGGTCCAGGATATTCAGAACAGCGGCCACGCTCCGGCGGATGCGAGGGAATCTGCCATCATTGGAGATCTTTCACCTGGTAACTACACCGCGATCGTACGCGGAGTAAATGAGACCACGGGCATTGCTCTGGTGGAAGTGTACGACATTGGCACCGACACCACTTCAATTCTTAGCAACATCAGTACGCGCAGCTTTGTGCAGAATGGTGACAACGTGATGATCGGCGGATTCATCGTCCAAGGCACAGGAACAAAGAGAGTCATTATACGGGCCATTGGTCCGGAACTCAGTCAATATGGGGTGCCGACGCCATTGGCTGATCCCACATTGGAACTGCACGATGGTACCGGAGCTTTGATTGGCTTTAACAACGACTGGCAGCACACAGTCATCGGTGGAATCATCACCCACGACCAAGTTCAGGATATCATCAATAGCGGTCACGCTCCGAGTGACGCACTGGAGTCTGCCATCATTGCAGATCTGCCAACGGGCAACTACACGGCGATTGTGCGTGCAGTAAACATCGAGGTCGGAGCTGCCTTGGTGGAAGTGTACGACCTGTCCGGCAGTCAGTGATCTTGTCGAAGCCTAAGCTAAGTTCGACGCCTGCGAACCGCGGCTACTTGCCTACAGAGAAATCGGCGCGCTCGCGGGAGAGATTTGGGTTGTAATAAGGATCGCGCTCTAGAACATCAGGCCAGCGTTGGCGCATGATCGCTTCACCACTGAGGTCGATCTTGTCGGGTACCGGTGCTTCCCAATAAAGTTTGGCAAGCGGCGTGTAAAGAATGAGGTAACCAGCCCGCCGTATCTTGAGACAGAAATCGATGTCCGCAAACGCTTCGGAGAGTGTCGAATCGAATCCGCCAACTTCTTGAAAAACCTCGCGGCGCACCAACAGGCATGCGCCAGAAACAGCGCTGTAGTTGCGAACCATTTGCAATTGACGGTTTACGCCGGGATCTTCCGCTGGAAAGCCGCCAAAAGCCGGCTGCGCAATTCCATTAACGCCAAGGACGATCCCGGCGTGCTCGATTGTGCCGTTGGAATTCACTAACCGCGCACCGACTGCGCCGACCTCTGGTCGCTGCACGTGCTCGGCCATAATTGTTAGCCAATCGTCTTGTATTGGTTCGATGCCAGCATCCAGGAACAAAAGCCATGAGTTATCGGTCTGTTGTACCGCGAGATTGTTTAGCGCAGCGACGTTGGATGCATCGGGTGCGTGCACCACGCGGCATGGTAACTGCGCGAAAGGTTCGTTTCCCTGTCGAACAATGATGATCTCGTAACTGGGATAGCTCGTTCTCGGAGTTAGACTTTCAATGCAACGTTTAAGTTGCTCCGCGTGGCGTGCGCTTTGGATGACAATCGAGATCTTCTTCGCCTCCAATAGTTCGCGTCGGACATGGAAAACGTGTGTCCGCCAATCTACCGTGACATGAGCGAGTTCACGGCGACGCTGCAGACGACCTTCGATTGCAAGTCGCGAGGCTTCGAGTTGCCCAGGTTTTTGGCGAACGCTGTCAGCGCTGGAGCTTGGGCTGCGCCGCCAATGATACAACACCCGCGGAATGTGCACGATGCGCTCGGTGCGCTCGGTAATACGCAGCAGAAGATCGTAATCCTGCGAGCCATCCAAATCGGAACGAAAACTCCCAACATCGCAGATAAGCTGTCGGCGCAAAAAAATCAGATGACATAAATAGTTGCAAGATAAAAAGAAATCGGGCGACCAGTCCGGTTTCAGCATTGGCGAGCCCAAGCCATCCTCAGTGAGTTTGTCTTCATCGGAGTAGATCATATCGACGCAGGAATCTTTCTGAAGCACACTTACATTTTGGAAAAGTGCATCAGGTTCGAGGAGATCATCATGATCAAGAAAAGCCACCCACTCTCCGCGGGCTAGCGCGAGTCCATGGTTTGACGCAGCAGAAATACCTCCGTGTTTTCCGAGACTAGCAATTACGATGCGCCGGTCGCGCGCGGCAAGGCGCGGCAGCAGATGGAGCAACTCGTTGTTTGTGGATCCGTCATCGATTAACACGAGCTCCCAGTTTTCATATACTTGCGAGAGCATCGATTGGACAGCTTCCTCAAGCCATTGCAAGGGCGTATTAAAAACTGGCGTGATCACGCTAATCAACGGTCGTGAGGCGAATAGGCGCGCCTCATCGCGCATGCGCTCCAAGTCCTGCACACTGGCACGATGTCGCTCAAACCACTTTTGATATTCGCTTGCTGTAGCAGACTTTGGCTTTCGCACCTTTTTCCACACTGTTTTGGCCAGCTTTTCCGGAATCCGATACGGCGCGAGTAGCACCTGACCCACCCGACGCTCGGCGGAGCTGCGCAGAAGTCGCCTCTCCTTTTTCAGCAACTTCAACTCGCGCCTGTATTCTTTGAGTTTTAAAAGTTTCTGTTCTAGTCCAGCGACGTGGCGATGCGCCTCTTTCAATTCCGCTTCACGGATCTGAAGCTTTCGCTGCAGAGCACTCAGCTGATTCGTGATTCCCGCGAGAGCCTTCTCGATCGCGAGCGCGTGCTCGCCAGCTGCTTCGCCCCGCTGACCCCTAAGACATATAGCTCCCGGATCCAGTTCGATCAGGCCACATTCATAATCGGGCGCAAACCGAAAGCGACCGAAGCACTGAATTAATTGCGGGCGCCGTCGTCCAGCATCAGCCCCCGGACCTGGCAGTAAGACCACGGCGTCTGCGCAGCTCGCGAGCGCCTCCGCAATGATGTCGTCCTGATTTTTTTCCGAAGAATAGAACCACAGCGCGGTTTCGAAGCGTCTTGTCCATTCACCACGACGTAACTTTGAAGCGACATCATCGTAAGACCATACCTCGGCTTCTCGTTTCGCCTCGGCAAATTGAGACTCCAGTTTCCCAGCGTCGCCTCCGACGATGAGAAAACGCCCATGCTCGAACTTCCGCGATATCACGCGCGCGAAATCGGAATCAAAGGAATTAGAATATCGTGGCGACACCGGACACATTATATTGGTTGAAGCAACCCGTAGGCAAATCTACCCTGCCCGCAGCAGCTTCGCGCAGCGACGCGGGCGCGGCCCTGCCGCGCCACACTGCGACACGGCCGCTTCCGCAATGCTCGACTCTGTCGTTTATCTTCTCTACCGCGCAGGCTTGGCCATCGCCGCCGCGCTGCCATTGCGGTTTCTGTTTGCTGTTGGCCAATTCCTCGGCTCGTGTGCTTGGCTGCTTTCCGGCAAATACCGGAGGTTAGCGGAATGCAATGTTGCGATTGCGTTCGCAAACGAAAAGTCGCCCCGTGAACTGCGTCGCCTTGTGCGCCGGCATTTTCGACGGCTCGGCGCCAATCTCCTTTGCAGCGCAAAACTTACAGCGATGCCGCCAGAGGAAATCCTGCAGCACGCCGAAGTCGAAAATATCGAGGCCATGGCCCGCGAATTTCGCGCAGGCGTTCCCGTGGTGCTCGTTCTAAGTCATCTCGGAACCTGGGAATTATTCGCGCAATTGATGCCCAAGTTTGTTGGGTTCGTACGAAACGCGAGCGTTTATCAAAAGCTCGGCAACCGTCTCATTGACGCGCACGTCCGCCGGACGCGCAGCCAAACGGGCTTGGAACTATTCGGTCGCCAGGATGGATTCGATCCGGTCATTGAGTTACTGCGCTCAGGCGGCGGCGTGGGTGTTTTGTCCGACCAACACGCTGGCGACCACGGGCTTTGGACGCCATTTTTTGGCAGGCTGGCTTCCACTTCGCCTCTGCCTGGATTGCTTGCGAAACGCACCCGAGCGGCGCTTATCGCCGCCGGGGTGTACACAACGGGCCCGGCGCGCTGGCGCATGGTGTTCACCGAGCGCTTTGATCAGCCTGGTGCTTCTGTTGCAGCTCTCACATCGAGAATAAATGAGATTATCGAGCAACAGATTCGCGTTGCGCCGGAAGATTGGTTTTGGGTTCACAATCGCTGGAAAACGCCGCAGCCCAATTTTCTTCTCGGCCGCTACAAACGCGGCGTGCACCTGCCGCCGGGGCTGTCACCTAGCGATCTAAAGCCATTTCGAATTCTCATTCGTTCAAGCAATTGGCTGGGCGACGCCGTGATGAGCGTTCCCGCAGTTCGCGCCATCAAGAATGGACGCCCCGACGCTCACGTTACAATCGCTGCGCCTATGAAAATCGCGCCGATGTGGAAGCTGATTCCTGAAGTGGATGCAATTCTTCCATTGCCAAACGGTTCGCTCATTCCGGCTGTCTCATTGCAGAGGCGACAACCCGCTTTCGATGTTGCAATCCTTTTCCCAAATTCGCTGCGGGTTGCTCTTGAATCATGGCTGAGCGGGATACCGCGCCGGGTTGGGTATCGCGGACACTGTCGGAAATGGCTATTGAACCAAATCGTGCCTGAACGGCGAAAAGCAGGCCCACTGGAACATCATTCGCTTCGATTTCTGCGAATCGCACGGGATTGCGGTGCAGAAACATCGAACGTTGAACATCGAATATCGAACGTTCAAGTTGCAGTTTCGCCGGAACGACTAAAAATCGGCCTTTGCCCAGGCGCAGAGTACGGCCCAGCCAAGCGATGGTTCCCGGAGCGATTTGCCGAGGTTGCGAAAGAGATTAATGCGCAGTCATCGGCGCAATGGATTTTATTTGGGACAGAGAAGGACGCGGCAATAGGCGATCAAATCGCGGCTGCGATCAGCGATCATTGTGTGAATCGGATTGGCCACACGACGCTAGATCAACTGATCAACGAATTACGAGAATGCCGCTTGCTGCTCACGAATGATACCGGGACGATGCATCTTGCAGCTTTGCTCGGCGTGCCAGTTGTCGCGATCTTCGGCTCGACTGAGCCGGCTCTGACGGGGCCGCTCGGGAATGCGCACATTATCCTGCGGCATCACGTCGAATGCAGCCCGTGTTTTCTCCGCGAATGCCCAATCGATTTTCGCTGCATGAAAGCGGTCACGACCGAGGAAGTTGTGGACGCCGTGCGGTCAATTCTGACCGATAAATTTCAGATTTGGAATTGGAGATTTCAAATCTGAGACTCGCAATTTGAGACCCAAATCTGCATGACTCCGCCGCGAATCCACACAGAGGTACAGGTGATGTTTTTCGACACCGACTGTGGAGGCGTCGTTTCGAATATCGCTTATCTGCGTTTCATTGAGATCGCGCGTACACGTCTGACTGAGGAACTCGGGCTTGGCCTTGCGGAAATGACTGAAAAGCAAAGATATCCCGTCGTGGTGCGTACGGAGATTGATTATCGCCGCGCAGCCAAGTTGGGAGATCGGTTGATGATTGAGGGTTGGCTAGATCACGTGGAGCGCGCGCGGTTCTGGTGTGGATTTCGAATTACCCGACCGAGGGACGACACGCTGATTGCGCAATGCCGCCAAATGCTTGCGCTGATCGAAATGCCATCAGGAAAACTGCTGCGTCTGCCCGAACATTGGCAAGAATATCGCAAGTCCGATCCAGTGGAGTATCCCAAAGGCGAATGCCAAATCGGGATGCACATTTCTAGCGAAGAAGACAATCAATGACCGCAGGGACCCAAAGCTTAACCGTCGAAGAAACTTTGCTCGAGCCGCCCGCGCTGCCCCCGCCGCCGACGCGGCACGCGCTTTTAGGGATTCTAATCGCGTTGGCGGCGCTGTTGCACGTAGCAACAATCGGAACAGGCGATCTCTACAGTCAAACCGAAGGTCAATATGCAGGAGCTGCTCGGGAGATGTTCCAGAACCATGAATGGCTTCTGCCGACGAACGACGGTATCCCGCGCCTGCAAAAACCGCCGTTGCTCTATTGGCTCATTATTGGCTCGTTCAAGCTCTTCGGCGTGAATGCGGCAGCTGCCCGGCTCCCGGTTGCCCTGGCGGTTGTCGCCGTGGTTGCCTTGATTTTTCTAATCAGCGAAAAGCTCACGGATTACTGGCGCGGCTTCATTGCCGGCGTGATTTATCTTAGCTTCTGCGGGACGTTTCTGCTGTCGCGGATCGTCATGCCCGAACCGCTCGTGAGCGCATTGATCGCGGGCGCGATTTTCTGCGCAGTGTGCGGATATCAGCACCGGCGCCATCGGTCGGCCTGGTTCGCTGGCTTTTGGATTTGCTCAGCCTTTGCTTGCTTAACAAAGGGTTTGCTCGGCGCCGTCTATCCGGTAGCGATTGTGGCAGTGCTGTCAATCTTTTATCGCGAAGCGCGGCTGCGATATCGCGCACTGTTGCGATGGGAATATCTGACGATTTTTGTTTTGGTTGCTGCTCCCTGGCACATTTGGGCAGAGCGGCATTTCCCGGGTTATTTTCGGTATCAGCTGGGTACCGAATGGCTGGGGCATCTGCGCGGGCTTACCGATGAAACGCATGATTACAAGGGGATGCCTGCATACCAATTTCTGGTCATGCATTTGGCGTGGTGGTTTCCGTGGTCCATCGCACTGATTCCCGGCGTAATTTTCGCCTGGCGCCGCGTAATACGGCCGCATGAGATCAATTTCGCCGATGCGTTGCCGCTGTGCTGGATGGCGGTTGTTTTTGTGCCACTGCTCTTTCTCGGGCAACGGCAGGATTACTATTCGATGACGATGTGGAGTGCGGTTGCGCTGTGCGCAGCGGTGGTATGGGACCGGACGCCGCAGAAGTTACGCGCCGCAGGAACAATCGCAGTGGGCCTCACAGGAATGGTGACTGCCATAGCGGCATTGCTACTTACGGGTGCCGCGCATCCTGCAAACGGAAATTGGGGCGTAATGGACGCGCGTTGGACAGCGTGGAAGGCATTGCACCAGATGCCGATGTCAGTTTGGTTCACACTTCGGCCGTTGGCCGTGACCGTGGGTGTTTCGGTCATGCTTCTTTCCCTGGTGGCGCTCTATTTCATTTTCAATCGGCGCGAGAAACTCGCTGCCATTGCCTTGGCTGCGGCGATGATCCCGGCCGGGCTCGCCATGATCGAAGCGGTGGCGCGAACCGCGCCTTATTTTTCACTCGCTGATTTAGCGCGATTTCTAAATCCGCGCCTCGACTCAGGCGGCGATGCGATTTTTGAGGGGCCGCTCGACGACAGCAGCAGTCTCATTTTTTATCTCAACCGGAAGTTCCTTTTCGTTAATCAAAACCGCCACAAAGAGGCGCCGATCGGCAAAACCTCGATCGATCTTTTCCTGAATGAAAAGGCGGTCTTGGACAAATGGGCTGGTCGGGATGCGGTTTATCTCATTGTGGAGCAAAGCCGGGCCGATTACTGGAAAGAGCTATTGAGCAACCGGTTCCACGTTTATCACCAGATCACCACATCGGGGACGTACGTGGTGCTTGGTAATCAGCTCTAAGAGGGGTTGATTGGTTTAAAAATCTAAAAAGATTAAACGGATGCGGTGCGTTGGTTGAAAAAGTCCCCTGCTGGCTTAATATGCGGGCTCATTTTCCATTTTAATCTTGTAACCGTTTAACTTTTCAACTTCTTGACCGATCCATGTCTCAACACCGCAGTTTAAAAGGTACAAGCACCATCGCCGCCAGGCGAAACGTGCTGAAACGCTTCGAGCGCGTCGAGCTTCTGAAGAAGCGCGGCCAATGGAAAAAAGATAGTAAAGTCATCGGCTTGCCAAAGACGAAGCCGGACGTCTGAGCCGAGGGAAGTCACCTTTGTAGCCCCCTTGCGCTTGAACCGTTTTCTCGCCGCTGCCGGCGTCGGTTCGCGACGACATTGTGATGGGTTGATTGCGGCAGGTCGCGTTACTGTCAACGGCAAGATCTGCACGAACTTCAGCGCACAGCCAGGCGCACAAGACCATGTCAAAGTGGATGGCAAACTTGTTCGCACCGCTCCGGCTCTTACCATCATGTTGCATAAACCTGCCGGATTTGTTTCCACGCGAAAAGATCCGCACGCGCGCGATACTGTGTTTGATCTAATTCCACAAAAATATCACCGCCTGTTCAACATCGGCCGTCTCGACGCGCAAACTGAAGGTCTGCTTCTTCTGACGAATGACGGCGAACTGGCGCAGCGGCTTACCCATCCACGCCACAAGATCGACAAAGAATATGCGGTGACACTTGATCACCCCTGGGACCCGGCACTTGCACCGAAATTAGTGCGCGGAATTTTTCTCGACGGCCAGCGCGCCAAAATTGAGAAAATTCACTCTGTCTCGCCCACGCATTTACGCGTTGTGTTGCGACAGGGAATAAACCGGCAGATTCACCGCATGTTCGAAGTGGTCGGCTATCGCTTGAAACATCTTCTGCGGCTCCGAATCGGAAATCTTCGGCTTGCCGATTTGCCACGCGGACATTGGCGGGTCCTGACCGCGCGCGATTTCTCT
Organism: Verrucomicrobiota bacterium; assembly: GCA_003218135.1. GTDB lineage: Bacteria > Verrucomicrobiota > Verrucomicrobiia > Chthoniobacterales > UBA10450 > Udaeobacter. The sequence continues at coordinate 10,148 of QHNQ01000012.1, read as the reverse complement.
CGGCTCGGAGCAGCGCGATGAAGAAAGCTCAGGGATCGCTTGTCCTCATTATTCTCTTGATAATCGGTTTTGCGATTGAACTCGTCACCGGTAACGCCGGAAACGAGGCTGCATTGCTCAAACTTGGCGGCCTCCCGGATAACGGCGAGCTCCATGGTGAATACTGGCGTATTGCAACGTACTCGTTTCTGCACTTCAACTGGCTGCACCTCATTGTGAATGTTTCTCTGCTTCTGTGGATCGGAAGGATCGTTGAACGACAAGTGGGAACTACACAGGCGATGCTGATCTATTTTGCCAGCGTGCTTTGCTCGGCCGCACTCATTCTTGTCGTGCACGATTGGCATCCAAAAGCGGGAGCCACCGTCGGCGCGTCGGGCGGAATTTTTGGCTTGTTGGGCGCAGCGCTAATCATTTCGTGTCAGCAAAAAGGAAATGATCGATTGCGCAGACGGCTTTGGATCGCACTGTTAGTCGGGTTCACCATTTCCCTTTTTCCTGGGATTAGTATGGCCGGGCACGCCGGCGGAATCGTTGGTGGAGGTCTTATGGCATTGCTCGTGAAAATTCGAATGAATGAAAGTTGATGGCTGTCACGCTCTAATCACGGGAGCTTCGGCTGGTATTGGCCGCCAATTTGCGCGGCAACTCGCCGGACGTGCACGCTCGATGATTTTGGTGGCGCGACGCGAGGACAGCCTGGTTGAGCTAGCTGATGAACTGCAACGAGAGCATCCGAACCTCCGCATTCATATTCGAAAAGTTGATCTCGCTGATCTTGGGGAGTTGCAGGATTTGCTGCAGTGGCTCGATCGCGAAAAGGCCGACGTCGATCTCTTGATCAATAACGCCGGACTCGGCGACAGTGGCCCATTCGCGAACAGCGATCCCGTTCGCAACAGTGAAATGACGCTTGTAAACGTCACGGCGCTTACTTCGCTCACTCGTCATTTGGTTCCGCAGATGATCACAAAACAGCGCGGCGGTATTCTCAATGTCAGTTCGTCGGCTGGCTTTCTCCCGATCCCCGGCTCCGCTGTCTACGCCGCGACCAAGGCGTATGTGACAAGTTTTTCCGAAGCGCTCCGTGCCGAGCTTCGTGAAACAGACGTGAGCGTATGCGCTGTCTGCCCCGGCCCTGTAGTCACCGAATTCCAGCAAGTGGCCAGGCGCGAGAATGCTCAGGCAGAGGTCGGTCCGAAGTTCCTCGTTGTGCCGGTCGAACAAGTTGTGCGTGATGCGCTGGCAGCACTCGAAGCAGACCGGCCGCTAGTGGTCCCCGGATTCGCCATGAAGATACTGATGCTGGTGGCTCGAGTAACGCCGATGCCCGTCATCCGCCTCGTAGCGCGCCTCTCACGAAGCAGACGCGGAGTCGCGTAGCGTCAGGTCGCGCTTCCGACTGCAGAAACCTCCTAAAGATGAAACCAATTGTGCTCGCTCGCGAACACGGCGCGATTAATGAAAATCTCCGACACAGTCGCAAATGCCATGATCCCCGCGACGACGATGATTGAAGCAACCGGGCCAACTCGCCGCAAGAGGTAGCCGATGCCATAGACATACAGCAACGCAAACGGAATCAACGCGCCGCTCATCAAGCGGCCCGACGTCAAATACGGGTGAGCGCGAGACGGATAAATGCATTCGCCAAAATCGAACCCGACGGAAAGCAGCGCAAGAAAGGCGAGCGCTGCGACGACTGTGAGAGCAGCGAGGAAGAGCGCCTGCCGCTGGAACGTTGATAGCATGTTGTGCTGTAGTATTCCGACCATCGCGGCACAAAGTAGCAGCAGAGATGAGATCGCATAAAATTCATCGGCGACCCGCCAACTCAATTCACGATTCTGCCACATAAGCTCGCCGCGCCAAAACCTAGCGATTACTTCCGACCAAAAAGTCCACAGCCCTTGTGGAGAGAAAATGGGATGGTGCCACCAATCGGCGAGAGGTTTCGGTGTCCAGGTAAGAAGTGCGATCGCAGTTGCCGACCCAGCGACATCGCCGAAATGAAACTTGCTCCAGAGCATCCATCCGCCGATTGGGATTCCAGCACATAAAATCGTCAGGATGGACGCAATAGTTGCGACGCCAGGTTGTTGCCGCAGCATCTGTAACCATTTCGCAACGATCGCGATGAGTGCGACTGTGAGCAAAGGCAGGGTACTTAACTTTGTAAGATAGCTTGCTGCGATCGCCAGACCGGTCATTGCGCCAAGTAACAAGCTCGGCGACTCCGCTCGCAACCATTGCAAAACGCAAAGGAACAACACACCAAAGCAGACAGGGGACAGCACGTCGTTGCTAAGGACGTACAACACATCTTGTGGCATGAATGCAAGCAGCAATGGTACGCCGATGCTTAAGCCGAGACGCTCAAGCCCGAGAGTTCGCGCAATCACATAACCAAGCCACACCAATATCGAGACAAGCAGGCAATTCAGGAAACGAATCCAGTACAACGATTCAATTTGTGTTAGTCCGATGTATTGCCCAACTCTCCACCAAAACCCAACCAACGCGTAATACAGCGGCGGTTGGGAAGATTCCCAATTGATCTCCTTTTGCCAGGCAGCCCTTGTCACCTCAATAACAGGTGCTGCCTCTTCGGCTGATTGTTTCCACAAAGGTGGTGGAAATTTGGCGTTCGGGAATTGATCGGGCGTTTGAAGGAACTCCGGCGAGGCGTAGGGAACGATAAAACTGAGGGATTCATTCGTTAGTACATTGAATGTACGCGGCAGCCGCCCGGCGGCGTACTGCGTAACAAGGTCGAAATGTAAGTCCTCATCGCCATTACTGAAAAACGGGAAGGCAGCGGCGAAAACAAAAACGCGAAGAGCCGCAATGAGACATAAGAGGAGGATCACCAACCGTTGGCCGTGAAACATCGCAAACATGCTGGTGAACTTTTTGTAAAGAGGCAGCGCGCCGTGATGATTCAATATTGCCGCTCGTTATAAGTTTGGATGCTACACCCACAGCGGCGAGCTTTGCTGCAAGCGGCTCTAAACATGTTCAATTAAGTAAACGAATCCGGGGCCACTTCCACAGACTCAGCAAAAGAACGCCGACAGACAGTAACGTTACGGCTGCTCCTGCATACAGTAGAGGAGGCTGGTAGCGCAGCTCGATCCGATGTTCGCCATCCTTTAGGGCGACACCTAGCAGCCCGCCATCCACCTTAAGCGTGGGTATCGCACGCCCGTCGCTGAAAGCATGCCAACCGGCATCGAACGGCATTTGAAACAGGACGATTCCATTCTGATTGAGTCGAATCGTCCCATCGATTCGTGTTTGTCTAAATGAGTGCATATTCATTGCCGTCGCTCGGCGCTCGGCAAGAGCGTCGGGAATCGAGCCTTGGCTCATTTGCTGCATTAATTCATCGAAGCTTAGCTGCGAGAGCTCCGATTGATGCGCGGCATCTTGCTCCGAAAGAACGACCCCGTGCAGCAGCGCCTCCGGCTTTGCCCGACTCGGCAGATGCAGGAAAAGATCCTCTGGAATGTAACGGTCGAATGCAAGTCCAAATGGCAGACCCATCTTATCACGGAACAGATAAATGTCGCCATAGCGCCGAATAAATTCGAACTGCTCAGCCGTCTCGAACGGCACGGGAGTTTTCGTCAGGACGTACTTCTCACAAGCGAAAGTCGCAAGCAAAGGCTGTCCTACCAGCCCCGGTGTCCATTGAGCTTCTGTCGCTATATCAACGCTAGACACGGCATCCACCGCCAGCAGGAACTTTATGTAGTTAAGACTGTTAAACGAGCTGTAGGACAGCGTGCCATAGTAGTTAAAGACCATTGCGTCGTTATAACTAGGACGCGTGGCAGGTCCCGAGCCCCAGGTCTTGGTGATTCGAAAGAAGGAGCTGTCGCTGGCTTTTATATCCCGGATGGCATCAACGGTCTCATCATTAAAACCGACGTGTTCATTCAATTCTTGCTTGGTAACGGTTGGACGATTCACAGTTATTCGATCGAAGTGGACAAGCTCGATCGCGGCCAGGAACAGAATGATCGAACCGGTGATGCTTTGTCGCTTTGCGATCTGACCGATGATCAGCAGAGCTGCGTATAGGATGAGGAAAATTGCGACAGTCTGTTTAAGCTGCTTGCTAATAAGCATCTGTATTTCATGGCTGGGCAAATACAGAACGCTCAGTAACAGAAGTAAACTCGCGCCCAGAATCCATAGATTAAGAGGCTTGCGCTGGGTATAGCGTGAGAAAGCGGTCATGCTTAGGGTGATGATTCCAAGAACAGCGAACAATGAAAACGCCCGAAAGTAGGCACCCTTAAAAATCCAAAACAGATATCGGAACCACGGAAAAATCACTGGAACAAATACAAAACCCAGGAACAGGCCGTAGAGAATTCGCTGCCGGCGACTGGCTCCGATAAACGCTTGCGGAACCATCAGCAGACAAAGCAAGCCGCAGTAGGTCATGGGCGCCTCGAAATAGTTGTTTAACCAGCCCCGAAATTCATCCCCAGTCCCAAGCATATCCGTTGAAAACGGTCGCAGCGCGGCTGTCACATAGTAGACGGGCGACTCCAATTGAAATAGCGCCGGTGTTGGTGCCCAAGTGAAGTTGCCAATAGTACCCGAGCCGCGCGGACTATTTAAAATAGATTGCGCGCTTCCAAAGCAGACGACAGCCGCCAACCCAACACCCAGCAAAGCAAAGAGGGCAAGACGAGTGCAAACACTGCCTAACTCCACCGGCCGCCATCCGTGTAATTCGAAGAGCCGGGTCGGAACATACAGGCAGAGCAATACCGCGCTCAGGTAGAAATGAAATACGGTAACCAGACCCATCAGAGCGACCGCGAACGGAATATAAATCCACCGGCCACGAGAGATGGCTCCTTCCATCGCGAACAACAGAAACGTAAATCCTACAGTCTCATCGGCGCTGACAATCCAACAGCTACCCGTGCACATGTAGGAAGAGAAAGCGAGCAGGAGCGAACCCAATAACGAAGCGCCCAAAGTAAGACCCCGCAGTTGAAGAAATCGGAAGAACAGCAACCCAGCTATCAGAGTTTTGAACAGATGTTGGAATACCAGTGCATGAGCAATCAGCTCTCTAGGTAGCCATATAACGGGCTCCCAGATCAGGCTACCCGTAAGATAAAAGAGACTTTGGCCCATGCCGACACAGAAAGACCATGAAGGAAGGCCCTCACGCCGAATGTAATCCGAGAGATGAACGAAATACGGATACGAATCGTTTACCGAGTCCGCTCCCACATCTTTATACAAGAGTACTTTATCAAGTAGTAGGAAGTTGCTGAAAATTAAAACTCCGACCAGTAAAAGAGATAATCCGACCAGTAAAACCGCCCAGCGAGGCCGAGCTAAGTAAGTATGGAACTGCGATGTCGGAGCGGCAACAAGCGTTGCCAGTTTTTCAGGGTTATGGCTGTTCATCCTTCAAACCGACAAAGGCCCATCTATCACGTTTTGGAATTCCAGTAGTGGGCGTGACAACTCCTCAAGGCTGATGTGTTCCCAATGTCCTAGATTGAAGAGTTGACCTTCAGATGCCGGATCGCTGGCGGCCTGCAGCAGCGCTTTTACCACGTCGGTAACGAAATTAAAATCTCGCAGCTGTCTTCCGTCACCGTAAACATGAATTGGTTCTCCTTCGATAACGCGACGAAGCCAAACACCCAGAAACGTCTGGCGCGCGTCTTTAACGCGCATACCGGGACCATAAGTATTAGTTAAACGCAAAGCGCAGGCTCGGATTTTATAAATGTTGTTGTAAAGCAGATGATAAGATTCACCAGCCAGCTTGTTAATTCCGTTCACGTCAACTGGGTTAGTTGGATGCTTTTCGTTTACCGGCAGATACTCCGGGCGGCCGTAAATCTGTCGGGTGCTGGCAAAAACAATTTTTACATCCGGGTTGTGCAACCGACATGCCTCCAGAATATGGAGTTGCGCAACGGCGTTGATGTTTAAGTCGGTCAACGGATCGGTCATCGAATCCAAGTGGCTTGTCTGACCGGCAAGATTAAAAAGGAAGTCGCGCTTTTTGATCAGCGCGGCCATAGCCTTTGTATCGCGGACGTCAGCAAGCTCAATGCTCACCCTGTCGCGGAAATCATGGATGTTGAAAAGGTTGCCACCGTATTCCGGAATCAGACTATCAACCAACGTTACCTTTGCCCGGAAGGCGACAAGCTGCCGGGCCAGCGAAGAGCCAATGAACCCAAGACCGCCTGTTATTAGAACGTTGGCACCGGAAAAAAGTTCGTCGTCGAACGGCATCAGTGACATCGTACGTCGCGGCGATGCGTTTGCTATACTTTTTGCACTTTTTTGCGAAGCTCCCCGGCGTTATTTATAGCACCGCCCTTATGACCGAGGAACGAGAGACTATCGAGCTATCGCTAGTGATTCCCGTCTACAACGGTAGTCGCACAATCGGACCTCTGGTTGAGCACATCCAAACGATTTTCGCGACCACGCCTTTCGAAATCATTTTGGTCAATGACGGCTCCGACGACGAAAGCGAAATGGTCTGCTGTGAATTGGCCGAAAAATTCCCGCAAACCGTGGCATTCATGCACTTAAGTCGCAATTTCGGTGAGCACAGCGCCGTCCTGGCCGGTCTCAGCCACGCTCGGGGTCAGTATGTGGCGGTCCTGGACGATGACGGCCAGAATCCGCCGGAAGAAATCATGCGGATGTTGCAAGAACTAAAACGTAAGAATTTCGATGTCGTTTATGGTCACTACATCGAGAAGAAACATTCGAGGTTCAGAAATGCGGGCAGTTGGTTCAACGACAGGGTCGCCACATTCCTTCTTCAGAAACCGAAGGAGCTTTATTTTTCCAGCTTCAAAGTCATGAATCGATTTCTAGTCAACGAAATCATCAAATATCGGGGCCCGTACCCTTACACGGACGGTTTGATCTACCGAACCACGCGAAAGATAGGCCAGATACCGGTCGAGCACCGCGCTAGTGCCAGCGGACCTTCACGGTATACGTTTCGAAAACTTGTGAGGCTTTGGCTGAACATGTTTTTGAATTTTTCAATCAAACCGCTGCGATTTTCAGTTTACGTTGGACTACTCGTCTCCGCTTTTAGCGTACTGGCGCTAATTGCAATTGTGATCGACAAACTTTGGATCACTCGAAATATGACCTTTGGGATTCCGACGGTGCTCGCGAGTATTGTCTTTTTCGCTGGCCTCGAGCTAATGATTCTCGGGCTTGTTGGCGAATATCTCGGACGACTTTATCTGGATCAAACAGGAACACCGCAATATGTCGTTCGCTACACGGTGCAGGCTGGTCTCAAAAACGAATCGTCTGCCGTGGCAATCAATGGTGAAGATCGCTCAGAGCGCAACGCGACAGCCTTGTAGAAGCGGAACTGCTTTCCCGCGACCGAGGGTGACCGCACGCGCGGGATCGTAACTGAGTCAATGCAGCCGGAAGAATATGGCGTCATGTTTCGCGTCGAAGAGACGCACTGGTGGTACCAGGCACTGCATCGGCTGATCTTTCAAACACTGCAAAGCGAGCAGCCTGATTGGCGCGAAAAGGAAATTTTGGACGCGGGCTGCGGTACCGGTTCGATTTTGAAGCAATTGGGCAACCCCGCGAAGAACGTCGGTGTCGACTTAGCGCCGGAGGCAGTTTCCTTCTGCCGGCAACGCGGTCTGAACAACGTACAGCAGGCCGACATTTGTGCGTTGCCGTTTGCTGACGCCTCGTTCGATGTAGTGATTTGCTCCAGCGTCGTTTATCACCAATGGGTCAAGGATCCCGCTGTGGCAGTACGAGAATTGCACCGCGTCTTGAGACCCGGAGGATTGCTGCTACTGAATGTCCCGGCTCTCCGATTTCTCCACAGCGCCCATGATGAAGCAGTTATGACTGCGCACCGATTCAGTAAGAGCGAGATTCGGCAATTGCTGCGCTACAACGGATTTGCTATTCGCCGATTGACCTACTGGACGACCTTACTGTTCCCGCTGGCGGTGATCGCCCGGACGCTCGGAGGGTCTTCAACCGGCCGCGATTTTCATTCGGTCGCAGATTCGCTTCCGCATCGTCTTTTTAAGCACATGATGGCACTGGAACTCCGGCTTTTAAAAAGAACTTCACTGCCAATTGGCGTGGCCCTATTGGCGGCGGCCAGGAAACAAGAGGCCGGTTAGCCGCAAAGGAACTTAGAAGCGAGCCGGAAGCTTTTACAGCGTTAGGACGATTTGTATTTGACCGAGCAACCGTACGGCTTCGTCTGTGGCGTCGTAATCGGTTTGCCTGCCAAAGATTGATCCAGCGCTGCCTTCACATAGTTTGTCGAGCTGGGAATATCCGCCGGATTCGGACTCGCTTTGCTGTCGATTGCCCCTTCGTAGGCTATTTTTCCATCCGGATCAATGATCACCATATTCGGCGTGTTCTTCGCGCCATATGCGCGTCCCGCTTTGCCTTCGGGGTCGAGAAGCAACGCCGTCTGATGCGTTTTCCAGGAGGCGGTGATCTTCTGCGCCTGCTCCGGAGTTATGCTGCCCTCGGTACCGGGCGCATTCGAATCGATAGTTAACCACACGACACCTTTGCTCGTGTATTGCTCCTGCAACTTTTGCATGTTGTCACTGCCGTAATGCTTCTTCACGAACGGGCATTCCGGGTTGAACCATTCGAGAACGACGTACTTACCCTTGTATTGGGAGAGTGAGTGGCTGTTGCCCTTCGCGTCCGGCAGCGAAAAATCGGGAGCAGCGCTTCCGACAGACGGCACGTCCGAGGCAAAAACTGCGGTTGCGATCAATGATGCGAAAAGAGTCAAGGTTGTTTTCATATTCATAAGTTGATTAGAAAGCGAAGTGCTCGGGATAGTTCAATTTTGGCAATAGGATATTGGCCAATAGACTGGGTAGACTTCAGGGACATGCAGCGTCTGCGCCAAATTTCCCGTCCAGATTGCGAAGCCCGGCGAGAAAATTTCGGTTCATCAAATCCACTAGTTGCGCTTCATGTTCCGGATCGATTTCGAATCTCGATGACCACTCGACATAAGAGCGGTTACCGTCAGTGATCGGCAACACTCTCAGCGTGGTCCGATGATTACGAACGGCAACCGGCGAGCTGACGAACGTGTACGAATAGAAACGCTCAGCATCCGAGAGCGCAACGAGCACCTCGCGAAATACTTCTCCATCCGTTTGAGTCAAGACGCGGACGCATCCGACGCGCGTTGGATCGCCGCCGTCTTCGATCGGGCTCGACTTCACAAACGGTAGCCAGTCGGCGACCGCGTCGAACCGCCGGATCATCGCCCAGACTTTCTCCGCCGGCGCGTCCACAACGCTGCTTACAAAAACCCGGGCCATTCCTTACCGCTATTGTGACGCGACTGTGTGCATGACGCTTTCGAGTTTGTCCAGAACCATGCTTTTCGTGAGCAGTTCCGGAAAGACGATTGGCTCTTGGTTTTTCCCGGGATACAGCACGTAGAGCGGCACGCCGGGGCGGCCAAATTGCTGCAATAGCTTCGTGATCACTGGGTCGCCATTGGTCCAATCAGCTTTCATTTTTACGATGCTATGACGCTGGAACGCTTCTCGCACATCCTGACTTTCGAGAACACTGCTTTCATTGAATTTGCAGGTGAGACACCACGCGGCAGTGAAATCGACAAAGACCGTGCGGCCTTGCTCCAGCTCGGTCTGCAATCGCTCGGGCGTGAAGGCCTGCCAACCACCTCGGAGCTGTGAATCGGCGGAAGCAATTTTCGCCGACTGAAATTTGTCGCCGATGAAATAAACGCCACTACCGATCACGAGCAGGAGCATGAGCACGAGTACGAGGCCCCGCTTGGCAGCCGATGCCGTTGGGACCGCGAACGCGCCTTTCATCCAGCACGCGACACTGATCACCAGCAGAAAACAGCTCACCCAGATTGCGCCTTCCAAGCCGCGCTGGGCGCCGAGCACGTAAAGCAGAAACAGCAACGTCGCCAGCAGCAGAAAGCCCATGAACTGTTTCAGATGCAGCATCCACGGGCCGGGCTTCGGCAAAAATCGCAACCAGCCGGGTTGCGCGCTCAAAAGCAGATAAGGCGCGCTCATCCCGGCGGCGATGGCGATGAACATCGCCAGGATGAT
>QHNQ01000026.1 GCA_003218135.1 Verrucomicrobiota bacterium | reverse complement strand
CGGCCCGGTGGAATGCTGGCCTTGGAAATCGGGCTCGACCAGAGCGAGGCTCTTCTTTCGGACCTGGCGGAAAAAAATTACCGCGACATTTATTCGAAAACCGATTATTCAGGTGTGACACGGTTCCTTTTTGCCAGGTATGGATAAGATCCTCATTCACGGCGGCCATCCGCTTTCTGGTTCTATCAAAGTCAGCGGCTCGAAAAACTCTTCGCTGCCGATCCTGGCCGCCACATTGCTCACTCGCGAACCGTGCATCGTTCATCGCGTGCCCGACCTAAGCGACACGCATTACATGCTGCAAATTTTGATCCATCTCGGCGCGCAAGTGGAACGCGCCAGCGGAACAGTCACAGTGGCGGCCGAGAACGTGCAATCGGTCGCGCCTTACGATGTCGTGCGCAAAATGCGCGCTTCGGTTTGCGTGCTCGGGCCGCTGCTCGGCCGTTGTAAAGAAGCGACCGTATCGATGCCGGGCGGATGCGTGATTGGCGATCGGCCAATCGATTTGCATCTGAAAGGATTCGAGGCGCTGGGTGCCGCCGTGCGCGTGGAAGGCGGCAATATAAAAGTTTTTGCACCGAAATTGCGCGGCGCGGTGATTAACTTACGCGGGAAATTTGGACCCACCGTTCTCGGCACCGATAACGTCATGATGGCGGCGGTGCTGGCGGAGGGAACAACCGTGATCGAAGGCGCGGCGCAGGAACCGGAAGTTGTCGATCTTGCGAATTTCTTAAATAAAATGGGCGCCAAAATCGAAGGCGCAGGCACGCGCCGTTTGATCATCGAAGGCGTAAAAGAATTGCACGGCGTCGAGCACGACATCATTCCCGATCGGATCGAAGCTGGAACATTTCTGGTGGCGGGCGCAATTTGCGGAAAGGGAATTACGATAAAGCGCGTAACGCCGGAGCACGTGAAAGCGGTCACGAACGCGCTTGGGAATTGTGGTTTTCGACTTGAAGCGACAGGCGACTCGATTTCCATCTCACCAAACGGTGAAACCAAACCCCTCGAGCTGGCAACGGAGCCGTATCCAGGTTTTCCCACCGACATGCAGGCGCAAATGTGCGCGCTACTCTCGACGACAGAGGGCATCAGTGTCATCACAGAGAACATTTTTCCGCAACGCTACATGCATGTCGCTGAGTTAAAGAGGATGGGCGCACATGTCGATCTTGAAGGCGCGACTGCGGTGATCCAGGGCGTCGATCATCTCTTTGGCGCTCCAGTGATGGCGAGCGACTTGCGCGCGTCGGCCGCGCTGGTGCTTGCGGGATTGAAGGCGGACTGAATTACCGAAGTAAGTCGAGTGTATCACATCGACCGCGGCTACGAACATCTCGACGAAAAACTGAGCGAACTTGGCGCACAGATCGAGCGCGTAAAAGAAGCATGACCTGATCTTTTTTCTTGCTCTTCTCGCGGTCAGCGGGCAGTCGTTATCTTAAGCAAGCGAAAGGTTAAAACATGGATCAACCATCACCGCCAACTCCGTCCACTTCATCCGATGTCCGAACGTGGTCCGTTCTCTGCCACGCCAGCGCATTACTCGGATTGTTTTTTCACTTCCTAGGCCATCTGGGGGGACCGCTGATCGTTTGGCTCATGAAACGCGGCGACTCGCCTGAGATCGACGCACATGGAAAAGAATCACTCAACTTTCAGATCTCGATGCTGATTTACGATGCGGTCGCCGCGATTCTTTGCATTGTGCTCATAGGGATTCCGATTTTGATTGCGCTCTGGGTATTGAACACCGTGTTTGTCATCATCGCATCCGTTAAAGCGAGCGAGGGGAAGTTCTATCGCTATCCCATTACGATTCGGTTCATCAGTTAATTCCGTGCCGTTATCCCGAGCCCTTCGACTCCGCTCGGGACAGGCTCCGTCGAGAGAGCCCGTTGCGCTACCTTTAAGCTAACTTCGCGGGATTCTTCGACTCCGCCGCGCTCCGCTCAGAATGACACTGGTGGTTAGCGTCTTTCTGCCAATCGGCGCAACGTCTTCAAATTCATCACGTCTTCGCGCAAGTCTTTCCCCTTCGGCGTCTCCAGGACCTTCGGAATGTTGCGGAAACGGCGATCACGCATAATGAATTGGAACGCGTCCAGACCGATGCGGCCTTTGCCAATGTGTTCGTGTCGATCGACTCGTGAACCGCAGCCGGTTTTGGAATCGTTGAGGTGAATTGCGACGAGCCGATCCCGCGCCTGCGGGATCACGCGATCAAACTCGCGCAAAGTCTTTCGTAGTGAAGATTCGGTACGGATGTCGTAACCCGCCGCGAAAAGATGCGCCGTATCGACGCAAACACACAGCCGCTCAGGCTCGCGTGCGCGGCTGATCACGTACGAAAGCTGCTCAAACCTGTTTCCGAGACATGATCCCTGCCCCGCAGTGGTCTCAAGCGCGATCCGTGTTTTGATTTTTGGAAGAGCAGTCATCACGCGATCAAGTGATTCGGCAATTTTCTCGAGCCCGGCTTCTTCGCCTGCGCCGAGGTGTGCGCCCGGGTGCACCACGAGAAATGGCAATTCAAGCTGATCTGCGCGAGTAAGTTCCTCTGCAAGAGCGCGGATTGAATTCGCGCGAAATTGCGGGTTCGTCGCAGCGAGATTGATGAGGTAATTGGCATGCCCAAATACTGATCCCAACTCACGGCGTTGGATATGATTTAGAAAAGCACGGATCTCCTCTGCGCGGAGCGGGCGAGCAAACCATTGCATGTTGTTTTTCACGAAAATTTGCATGGCGGTGCAGTTAATTGAGCGTGCGCGCTCGATTGCCATGCTCACACCGCCGCGAATGGACATGTGCGCGCCCAGAAGCATTGCGCGAGGCGGCGAATCGGTGAATCGGCGAGGCGGCGAAATCGCCGTTTCACCGTTTCGCCCTTGCAGCGTGTCGCTTGGCTTCACTAAAATATCTTCGGATGCCAATCCGGCTTCTTAAGACTCCCTTCGGCCTTGTATTCGAAGAGTTTGTAAACCGGCGTGAGTACGATGCCGGGACCGTTTGCGCTGATGCGCACGTCAAGATCGATTCTGTCGTCGAGAAAATGGACGTCTCCGTGGCCAATCACACTGAACAGCTGTCCTGATACGTTGAAATCGTCAGTGTGAATGATTCCGTCGTTGATCCTAAATTTTGTATTGGCTTCTCGAGCAATGCTGTATCCCATCCCTGGTACGATGTGGTTGAGGATTTCTGAAATCGGTCCCAAAACAGGAATCGCGAATACGTCCCCGTTCGTCACTCCGACTTTTCCAGTGCCGTGCATCTTGCGTGGGTCGGTGCCGAAGCCGTCGAAATCGTATGCGCCACTCAACTGCCCACGCGCCGTCCGGTAGTGGTAGTAGTTGAAATAAAGATTCGTCAGATGCGGAAAGTCAGCATTCGTCACGGCAAGGGTAGCGTGATAACGCGGATTGTTTTTCGCGAGCGAAATATCGGCGTTTCCGCGCAGCGTGCCGGAAAAGATGTCGCCGCGGATGTCGAGGATTTGCAAGCGCTCATTGGTAAAAAGCAATCGCGCGGAGACTTGATCGAACGGCAGCGTTTTCCCAAGAAAGACGTAGTCCATTCCACTGGCACCATCTGCCTTAATTTCCAGTCGCGTGTTCTTTCCGCCGCGAAACTGGTAAACCCCATTGGCGGTCACAGCAGGCGGCCGCCGAAATTTATACGGCGCTACAGTTTTCGAAAACTTTGGGTCGATCCAGAAGATTGCCTCGGCCGGATTCAACGAGCTTCGGATGTCCGAGACGCGCACCTCATGTTTTTTAAAATCGTACGTGAAACTGCCAGTGCCGACGCCTTCGTCGCGCGTGACGTGAAGGTCCGCGCAAGTAAGCGCGCCATCGGCGAATTTAATGTTGGTGTTGGCACTGTTCATCCATGCGCCGCGGAAGCGACTGCGGCCCAAGGCGATCGTTCCATCGCCTACCCAATTCCCTGGATTGCGATCCTTGCCCAGAATAGCGAGGTGGACTGCGGGCGAGCGCTGCCATTCCCAGTCGCGCAGAAACTCGTTTAGCTCCCGCGGAACAAGCGCACGAATTGCTTCTGGAGATATTGTGCTCTCAATCTTTAGCCGAAAATCGCCAGGCGCATCGAAGAAGTCAGCCCTTAACTGGCCAGTCTGGTGGTGTACGCGCAGATCTCGAATGAACGTGCGCTTACCATCCCACGAAAAATCGGCAGCAAGATCGGAGAACGGCTCGCGCTTGTAACTGAACTGCCCAAAATCGGCGTGCCCGATGACATCTGGCCAAAACTGATCGGCCCCGTGATTTACTGAGCCTGAGATTTCGACCACCGGCGGCGACTGAAATTGCATGTCCGCGAGCGGTTCACCCAAGCCGAAAGCGGTAAGAAAGCCTTTTAGATCGAGGCTGCTGCGGATTTGGAAATTCGCACTGGCGGTTTCCTTGTTCCAATCCGCTCGGCCGACGAAATTGCCCTTGCGGTCCCTCCACTCGCAATGTGCGATATTCAAGTGCTGGTTACTCCACTCGGCAGCAGCAGACAAATCTCTCATTTCGTACCTGCCGCGTTGCAATCGGTCCCCCCGCAGCGTCGCCTCTACGCGGGCTTTCTCAATTTCCGCGACATCGCCGCTGAATTTTAACTGCAATGAGGGCAACCCAGTCGGGAAGCTGAATTTTTCCAATTCATTCAACGCGCGCTGCGCGATCACCAATCGCCTCTGCCATTCTTCCGGTGGCAGCGCCGGTGATGGCTGGTAATTTTGACGCTTGATTAATTGTCCCGCGGCGGAAATGCGAATTCCGCAGAACGTTCCCTCGGCTTGACTGACATAAATTTGTTCCGGCGGAAAATAAACGTGCGCGCGGAAGTTGGTGAGTTGCGCTTTGTCCCCTTTTCCGGCTGCCATTTTCAGGGGAAGCGTGATTTGGGCGTCACGCACATCGAGAGAATTGAGAAATGACTGATTATGGATCAGCGCAGCGTAATTGATATCGAGCGAGACTTCGCTAATCAGGGCGAGCGTGTTTTCGCGATTCTTATAATCGAAAATCCTAACATTCCTTGCTACCAAACCACGAAAGGGATCCAGCGTCAGTCGCCCTATGTCGGCTTCGACGCCGCGTTTGTGTAATTCCTCCACGACACGGTAGCGCCATTGCCGGCCAAATCCCCGGCGCGCCAGATAATAGCCGCCGCCGATAATGGCAACGATTGCGGCGAGGATCGTCAAACGAATCAGGCTCAGAGCGATGCGCTTACGCCACGTCCGTTTCCGAAACCGTGTGAAGGGCCGAACCTGCGGTGGCTCAAGAACAGCGGGCATGCGTGGTTGTTGAAGTGTTAAAGCGACAATTGGTCATCCTGAGGGAGCGGAGCGAAGTCGAAGGATCCCGCGATGGTACCGAGAAAGTATGCAACGGGATTCCTCGACTTCGCTCGGAATGACATTTTAATTTCAATGGTTCAAAGCTTCAACGTGATTTCAACCTCAGACCTGCCTGCTCTCAATGCATCATTTAATCTGGTGAGCACCATCTTCATTTCGCTGGGGTGGTACTTCATCCGGCATGGCGCATGGCGACGCCATATGATGTGCATGATCACGGCCGTGGTCTCATCGACCTGTTTTCTGGTTGGCTATATCATTTATCACGCTCACGTCGGCGAAAAATCTTCCGGATACACCGGTTGGATCGCCGCCGTTTACTTCCCAATACTGGCTTCGCACGTTCTGCTTGCCTTTGTGACGCTGCCTCTGGTCATCGTGACGCTTGTTCAGGTTTTTCGTCGCCGATGGGATCGTCACAAGCGGATCGCGCGTTGGACGATCCCAATCTGGCTGTACGTCTCCGTCACGGGCGTGTTTGTATATTTGATGCTTTACAAATGGTTTCCCCCGGGAACGTGATGCGGGCAATCCCGCCTGCAAGAGATCACCTACGCAGACAGGATTGCCTGCGTCACGTCAAAATCTTGCACACGGCAATGATTTGATGTTTGATCAACCAATGCGCGCTGCTGCGCATGCAAGAAACGTTTATGGTAACTATTGCGACGTTCAATGAGCCGGCCAAAGCGCGGCAGCTGAAACGGCGCTTTCACGACGCCGGGGTCAACGCCGATGTTCACAATGAGGCGCCTCTGCAACAGGTCGGCTTCATGTCGCGCCCGCAGGCGAATGCGAAGGTGATGGTGGAAGACAGCGACTTCGAAAAGGCGCAGGAGCTCATGATCGAGTGGGAGGCCACCGATCCGGATATCTCCGCCGCTCTCATTCGATGTCCGCAATGCGGCTCTTCAAATATCGAGTATCCACAGATGACCCGAAAATTCGTGACTCCCGCGCTCGTCGGCGTGCTTTGCGCTCTGAAAATTATTCCCAAGGAGTTTTACTGCCAGGACTGCCACTTTACCTGGAGCAACCAGGAAGAGCCTACGATCGGACGGCTGTGGCATCGGTTCTTTCCCGGAAGTGAATCGAGCACGGAAGCCTCATAGGCGATCGATTGATTCTCCTGGCACTTGATTCGTCGCACACGATTCTTCTTGTGATGAATTCTCATTTGCCCAGAGCCATCGGCATTTCTTGTTCTCTCCGGCATGACATCTGTCGAGTTTCCCCTGCAGTCACAATCGCCTGTTACCAGCCATGAAGTGGCTCTTCGTACTACTGCTCGCACTGATCATCTTTGGCGGCGCCGCGTGGTTCGGTTACAACACTTTCGTCAAAGAAGAAATCGCAGTGAAAAAGGAGCAACGTGGAGAAGTTACTCCGCCACCTGCGCCAGACATCGGCCTGCCGGAATTTCAGGCGGCGGCTCAACTGCGGCAGGAGGGAAAACTAAGCGAAGCTCGCGACGCGCTCGTCGCCTTTATCCAAAAATACCCCTCTGGAAAACATCTCGATGAAGCGCGGGATGTGCTCGGGGAAATCAACATTGACATTTTCCTGTCGCGTCATCCCTCGCCAGAGAAAATCGACTACGTCGTAAAATCTGGAGACGTGCTGGCAAAGATTGCGCGAAAACTGAACACGACCCCTGAGCTCATCATGCGCATGAACAATATGAGCGGAACCATGTTGCACATTGGTGAACACCTGCTCATTTCACACCCGGACTTCGCAATTGTCATTCAACGCAAGGCGAACCTGGTTGTGGTTCTCAATCACGGCGCATTTTTTAAGCAATATCACGTGCATGAGGCAAAGTTATCGGGCAAACAGTCGACAAAAATCAATGCAAAAGTCGCCGAAACAATGGCTTGGAAAGGCGGCAAACGCGTTGGTCTGGGCAGCAAGGAGTATCTTGCCAGCACCAAGTGGATTCGGATTGCTGGCGCTGCGGGTTACACTCTGTATTCTGTCCCGGACGCCGCGCATCCTAATCTCGACCAACCGCCTCCGCCTGTGGGCCTCGGCCTGGCGGCCACCGATCTCGAGGAGCTAAGCAGCCTTGTAAAGAAAGGGATCCCCGTCACGATTATCGACTGAAGTCAGTGACGCGTTGACCCGTTAAACGGTTGAAGGGTCTTCTTCGTCTGTCATGTTAAGCGGAGCGAAACATCTCTGGTATCGGCTTGCAGCGGCTCAGTACTCAGAAATAATCAGAGATTCTTCGCTTCGCTCAGAATGACACAGAACGGATTTCGGCTTTAATCGCTTCAACGCTTTACTGCTCATGGAATGGCAACCGCTGGATTTTGAAAGACCGATCTTTGATTTGGACCGGCGATTGGAGGATTTGAAGAATCACTCTGATAAGCACGATGTCGATCTTGATCCGGCAATAAAAACACTGGAGGCAAAGCTTCGCGAAACGCAACGTCAGATCCACGACAACCTGACCGCATGGCAACGAGTCCAAATTGCGCGCCATACTCAACGGCCGTTTGCTTTGGATTACATCGAACGGTGTTTCACGAACTGGATTGAACTGCATGGCGACCGGCGTTTTGCGGACGACACAGCGATGCCGTGTGGTCTGGCGATGCTTGGCTCCCAACGTTGCGTCGTTATCACTCACCAGAAAGGACGCAACACCAAGGAGAACGTGATGCGCAATTTTGGCTCCGCCCATCCTGAAGGCTATCGCAAGGCGCTGCGGCTCATGCGGCTCGGTGAAAAATTTGGCATCCCAGTGATCTCGTTGATCGATACCCCGGGCGCTTTTCCCGGTATCGGTTCGGAGGAACGTCACATTTCCGAAGCGATTGCCGTTAATCTTCGGGAAATGATGAGGCTGCGCGTGCCGATCATCGCTGCAGTCATCGGCGAGGGCGGCTCGGGCGGTGCATTGGGAATCGGCGTCGCGGATCGTGTGTTGATTCTCGAGAACGCTTATTACTCAGTGATCAGTCCTGAAGCGTGCTCGGCCATCTTGTGGAGAGACCGGCGACATGCAGCCGAGGCGGCTGAAGCACTCAAGTTGACCGCGCGGGATTTGTTGAAACTCGAGGTCGTCGACGAAATCATCCCTGAGCCGGAGGGCGGTGCGCACCGGGATTACGATTTGGTCGCTGCGAATGTTGGCAGAGCGCTGCGCCAGGCTGTTGAGCAGGTGTCTGAGATTCCGATTCCCGAACTACTGGAGAAACGGTATCAAAAATTTCGTCGGCTCGGTGTGTTCACAGGGGGAAAAACCGTCAACGCCTCGGCATCTTGATATGATGTTTGGGAGTGGGGAGAAATCAGCGGGTGTTTGTTGGCTGGCTGCCGTCACGATTATCACGCTGGCGCGCGCCAATGCTGGAGCGACGGAGTTCCGCTTCGATCGCGACACGTTAGCATTCGCTAATCAAACTGTGTTCGAATATCATGAAGGACATCCTTCTTTGCGGAAACCGTCGACTGTGAGACGAGACGCATACAAACGTCACTGCTTCGTGCTTTGCCGCACAGCCATGCAGTTTAAGAAGTTCGCGCGTTTCGATGCTCGCGGCGCTCCCCTGAATGATGCATCATTGGCCGCACGCGTTCGCCTTGTGACGCATAGAGACCCCTGGGCAGACCCGCTGCCAGAGGATCAACGAATTGTTTTTCCTGGATACAACGACCTGCGGGAGATGAGCAAGACACGTCGCGAGCTCGTACAAAAGAGTATCGGTCACGGCTGGCCAAGCTACTTCCGAATCAGCAATATGCGCATGGTTTTCCAGCAGAGCGGGACATATCAGAAGGAAACGCACGATCGTTTGAACGCAGCTTTGGCGCGCGGACAGGTGTTCGTTGTGTTCCTTACTACTTATCCGCGCCTCAGCATCAATCACTCGGTTTTAATTTATAAACAAAACGGTTTTTCCCCGAATCCAGGACTCGAGCGCTATTTGGTTTACGATCCCAATCATCCAGAATCGCCGCGGGAACTTAACTGGTCGCCACACACTCGAACTTTCTCGTTTCAAAAAGATTGGGATTTCGTCGGAGGGTTCGTGCGCGTTTACCAAGTTTACGGCAAACCGATGCAGTAGTTTCAAATGCCTCAGAGCCCGTCACCGCCTAAGCCAGCTCCGCCGACACCTGTGCCGCCTCCAGAACCATTGCCGCCTAATCCGGCGCCGATTCCACCGGTGGGCAGGTGACCTGAGCCCTCGCCCTGTAAGCGACGCAGCATACGTGCGTTGAACACATCGGTCGCTTTCCACAGGAAAGCGGCTAGCTCATTTCACCGGCGGGAACAAAAATCGTAGCGCCGGTTCAACGCGTGCGCCCCACGCCGCTTCGCTGTGGCCAGCGCCTTTGACTTCGAGATACTTAAGATCGACATCGGGCCGCCAGCCTTTGTCGATTAAGCAATTGCGTAAGAAGCGCGCCAGTTCCCAACCGGGCTCGTTCGTGCCAGTATCTAGCCAGATTTTCAGCGGCGGCTTTTCACCGAGAATGCCCACCAACCGGAAAATCGCGTAATCATCCCACCAAATCGATGGCGACATCACAATCAAGCGTGTGAAAACCTCTGAATAAAAAATTCCGATCGCCAGTGTGGCCAAACCCCCGAGCGATGATCCACCGAGCCCGGTAAATTCCGCATCCGGGTTCGTTCGATATTTGTAATCGATGAACGGCTTCAATTCTTCGATCAAAAATTGCCCGTAGATGTGGGCCAGACCTCGGCTGCGCTTTTTCGGATGGTCCTTGGGTTCAATGACACCAGGGGTCGGCGCGTATTCATGGACTCGTTGTTCGCCGATGTTTGCCACCGCAACGATGATGAGCGGCTCGATGAGCTTTCGCTGGATCAATCGCTGCGCGGTCTCATCGACTCCCCACTCGACGCCGGCAAACGAAGTGGCGGCGTCGAAAACATTCTGTCCGTCGTGCAGATACAACACCGGATAACGTCTCGACGAGAAACGCCGATAACCCGGCGGCAAATAGACGAGAACGTCGCGCCGGTTTCCCAGGATCCTGGACTGAAAAGCCCGATGGCGTTTGATATTGCCGGTCAGCGTGTGTTTGGGCATGAAAACGAGATGCTTCGCGAAGATGCCGATTTTGTCCAACATCCCTGCTCCCGCGAGCGACAAAAAAAATCCCTCACCTCAATCCTCTCCCTTTTCAAAAGAGAGGCGAAGCCTCCCGCAGACACACCGTGCTCCGGCGTTGTGGCGGACGATTTCCGCCTCTCCCCCTTATTTGTCTAAGTTGGTTTAGACTAGCGGCGCGTTGTTACGCTGCCTGTCCAGTTTCTTTCTCCGCCCGTTCTTTCAGCGCCGCTTTGCGTGAAAGTTTTACGCGGCCTTTGTCGTCAATCCCGATGCACTTGACCCAGATAATGTCCCCCACTTTGGCGACGTCTTCGGTCCGTTGCACGCGAAAATCTGCCAGCTCGGAAATGTGCACCAGCCCGTCTTTGCCCGGGAAAACCTCCACAAACGCGCCGAATTCCTTCGTTGAGACCACGCGTCCTTGATACGTCTGGCCGATCTCAACTTCGCGCGTCATGCTGCCGATGATTTCTTTTGCACGCGCCATGCTTTCACCGCTCGTCGCGTAGATGTGCACGGAGCCATCATCCTCGATATTAATTTCAGCTCCGGTCTCCGCGACAATGCCCTTAATGGTCTTCCCGCCGGGGCCGATGAGCGCGCCGATCTTCTCTGGATTAATTTTAATCGTCTCGATCCGAGGCGCGTATTTCGATAACTCCGGTCGCGGCTTGTCCAGCGCGCTGCGCATCATGTCGAGAATCTTCGCGCGCGCTTCTTTCGCGCGTTCGATTGCTTCCGCCATGATTTTGTGACTGATGCCGGAAAGCTTTAGGTCGAGTTGAAAACCGGTGACGCCTGCGTCTGTCCCACAAAGCTTGAAGTCCATGTCGCCAAAGTGATCTTCTGAGCCGATGATGTCGGTCAGCAATTCGTACCGTTTCAATTGATGATCATCTCCAAACTCGGTGACGAGCCCGACCGAGATTCCTGCAACCGGCTTTTTGATCGGTGCACCCGCATCCATCAGCGCCAACGTGCCTGCGCACACGCTCGCCATCGAGGTCGATCCGTTTGATTCCATGATCTCGCTCGAGATACGGATGGCGTAACGAAAATCCTGTTCGCTCGGCACGACCGGTTCCAGCGAACGCTCCGCCAGCGCCCCGTGACCAATCTCGCGCCGCCCTGGTCCGCCAGTCCGGCCCGTTTCGCCTACGCTAAATGGCGGAAAGTTGTAATGCAGAATGAACCGCTTCGACTGTTCGCCGCCGCCGTAGGCATCAATCATCTGCGCTTCTTCGATAGGCGCCAGTGTCGCGAGCGCGACCGCCTGTGTTTCACCGCGCTGAAAGATCGCCGAGCCGTGCGCTCGCGGCAGAACGCTCACTTCACAATTGATCGGCCGTAGATCCTGGTAGCCCCGGCCATCAACACGTTTCTGTTTTTCCAGAATGCTGACGCGAAACGCCTTCTTTTGGACGTAATCGAATGCCTGCGAGATCGCGAAGGGATCAGAGTCGGGATGTTTTTCCAGGATCGCCGCCTTCACTTCCTCGCGCAACGCATCCACGGCTTTCGCGCGCGCGACCTTGCCTTCGGTGTAAAGCGCGCCTTCGATCCGGTCGCCCGCAACGCGGTAAGCGATATCGAGCAATTCCTGGTTCACTTGGAGCAACTGCGGCTCGCGTTTAGGTTTGCCCACCATCGCCGCCAGTTCTTTTTGAATGCGAATCATCTCCCGCGCATGGCCGTGCGCGAACTCAAGCGCTTTTATGAACTCAGCTTCTGGCACTTCCCGGGCCGAGCCTTCGATCATGATCACATCGTTTTCGGTGCCGACGTAAACGAGATCGAGATCGCTTTCGGCGCGCTCCGTATGCGTCGGGTTCGCGACGAACTCGCCTTTCACCCGGCCGACGCGCACAGCACCGATTGGTCCGGCAAACGGAATATCCGAAACGCACAGCGCAGTCGATGCGCCGTTGATTGCCAAAATGTCAGGATCATTTTCACCGTCGGCGCTGAGCAAGATCGAGATGATTTGCGTGTCGTAAAAATATCCCTGCGGAAAGAGTGGCCGCAGGGGTCGATCAATCATGCGCGAAGTGAGCGTTTCCTTTTCCGTAGGACGGCCTTCGCGTTTGAAATAGCCGCCCGGAAATTTTCCCGCCGCTGCCGCTTTTTCACGATAATCGACCGTGAGCGGGAAATAATCCTGACCTTCTTTGACTGCGGTGGCCGAGACAGCGCTGACCAAGACCGTGGTGTCGCCGCACGTGACGACGACGGCCCCGTCGGCGAGTCTGGCGATTTTGCCTGTTTCGATAGAGATTTGATTGGCCCCAATTTGGGCCGTGACCTTTTGTTGCATTTTACTTTTCCTGGATGTGCGGTTCCAGGCCGGTCACCCTGACTGTAGGTTTTAAACCCGTTGCTCCGTAGCGAGGAGCGCGAAACTAAAACCTAAAATCCAAGGTGATTACCGCGACCTGGGACTGCTAATTAACTACATTTAATTTACTTGTGACTTCGAGCGGCTCAAACGGTCTGATTATTTGCGCAGGTTTAGTTTGTCGATCAGTTTCTTATAACGATCGGCTTTTGTTTTGCTCAAATAATCAAGCAGACTTCGCCGTTGCGCGACCATCTTAAGCAAGCCGCGGCGCGAAGAGTGATCTTTTAGGTTTGTCTTCAGGTGCTCGGTCAAATGCTCGATCCGGCGGGTAAGAAGTGCGACCTGCACATCCGCGCTGCCGGTGTCTTTGTCATGCAACTGAAACTCCTTAAGACTCACCGTTTCGGTGCTCTCTGCCATAACGAAGCGCCTATTGTAGACGAAGAACGTATTTTGGCAACCGCGCATGATAATCAGACCGTGCGGCAGTATTTGTTGATTCGTAGGTCGAAATGGCGACGTAGCGATCTTTACCGCCTCTCCCCTTGAACCAAGAAGAGAGGACTGAGGTGAGGGGTTCGCGCTTGCAACCCCACGCGCCGGAATCAACCCTCACCCGCCCCCTCTCCCTTGCCAAAGGACAGGCGACCCGGCCTGCGGATTCCATTGTTAAGCTGGATGCCTTTCCCGTTTGCCGTCGTACCAAAGGCTAAGCTTTGCACGCGAACGGACTCCGCGGGGACCGCGGATGATTACGCCAAAGAATTTGCGCAGAAAATGTTTCGCAGGATACATGCGCAATTTCCGTCCTGACGTGACAACCGGTTCCAGCAGCACTTTGAAGCGGCCCAGCTTTTTTAGCTCGAGCGAAAAATAAACTTCTTCACCGGCAAAGTACTGCTCATCGAAGCCGCCAACGATATCGAAGTTGTGCCCTGTGGTGAAAAGAAACGCACCGGCGCCAAGATTCAGACCGAAGTAAACCGATGAAAACCCGAGCAGCAGCATGCGTCCCCAGATCGGGATCAATCCATCCATGTTCACGCGTGCGCTGCCACCGGCGTAACCGGCATCCATCGCGGCGATCGCTCCTGTGATGTGCGCTCGATTGATCCGAGTGTCAGCGTCGATGAAGAACAAATACTCGCCCTGCGCAGCGCGGCCGCCCGCATTTCTAGAGGCTGCGATGTGGCGGCGATTGATTCGGATCACCTTCGCCCCCGCCCGCGAGGCAATCTCCGGCGTCGCGTCCGTTGACGCATCATCGACGACGATGATCTCATAGGGCGCGCTCGCCCTGGAAGCGGCAGCGTGAATCGCGGCGAGCGTGCCGGAAAGCTCGTGCTCTTCGTTGTAGGCGGGTACGATAAATGAAATCATTGGTTTGCTGAGGCGAGCCATATCGCCTGTGATCCAGAGACACGCAAGTCGCGGCCTGGCATCAGGCTACTTCGTTCGCGCATACATCAGTGAATCGAGAAGCTCGCCATCTTTTACGACGTTGTTCTTAAGACGGCCTTCCAAAACGAAACCGGCTTTTTCCAACACGCGCGCCGACGCAGGATTGTTCGCAAACGGTTCGGCGTAGATTCGGTGGAGCGAAAATTTATCGAAACAAAAATCAGTGAACGCTCCAACCGCTTCGGTCATGATGCCGCGTCTCCAGAACTCCTCGGCAAGCCAGTAACCAAATTCCGCAGTGTGGCGATGAACGTCGCGGCCAAGATGAATACCGATTCCACCAACAGCCACACCGTCGACTTCAATGCAAAAATTTGTCGTCGGCTGCGCAGTCGTCGCGTTTTGCAAAAATTTGTTCGCGTCATTGGCTGTGTACGGATGCGGAAACGCATCGCGGAGTGCCAGCCAGACTCTGCGATTGTTCGCGTGCTTCGCGAGCGACTTTGCATCATTCATTTGCCACGGCCGAATCGTGCATTGTTCCAGCGTCAGTTGCATTCTTTACCTCGTCATCTCAATCACACGTATCGCTGAGCGGTGGCGTGCTGCCGCGGAACATAGACCTCCAGGTCTGTGCGCTCGGCGGAGTTGCACTCCGCTTAGGGGGACAGCGGGTTCCAAACCCGCTGGGCACACAGGCTGCAAGCCTATGTTCCGAATCTCACCCCCGCCTTCTGCACTTCGCGGTAAGGCAACAACCAGACGAGTGATTCGTCGTGAAGATCGACCACCTGGATGCGATTGCCCCATGGATCGCGAAAATCGCAGCGGAACGGCGGCTCCAGTTTGAGTTTGTATTTCTCCGTGAGTTTCTTTCGAACCTCTTCGAGTTGCGCTTCATCGCGAACCATGATCCCGAAATGCCGCATGTTGGCGCGTTGTACCTTCTCAACTTCGAAGATCGCGAGGAATTGGTGCTCGCCCAGTTTGAAAAAGGCATCACCCTCGCCGCCGCTCATCTGCTCGAGATTGAAAACGTCCTCGTAGAACGCCACCGCTTTTTCGATGTCGTCCACCTCGAGCGCGACGTGATTACATCCATAGACTTGCACGCTCATATCTCAGTTTAGTCGAAAAATGAGACCGTGCGCGCGGCAGTTTTTCCGCCGGATACTGCGCCTCAATGCCTCCGTCAATCGCGAACGGTACTCATCCCCTGCCGGACGATCCGTTCGATGAGTTGGGGATATGGCAGGCCTGCTTTGCCGGCTGCGAGGGCGAAGTCTTCGTCGTCTGCGAGAATGGGATTCGGGTTCGCTTCGATGAAATAGAGTTTGTTTTCGGGCGTGAGGCGAAGATCGATTCGCGCGTAGCCGTCGATTGTCAGCAAACGATAAATGTCTTTGCACGTTTCTTGAATTTTCGTCACGAGCGCCGGGTCGAGATCTTCTGCAAACCGGTTCTCCAAGCCCCAGCGTTTGCGATATTCCTCGTCCCATTTCGCGTTGTAGGTGGCGATCTTCGGTTCGTTCGGCGGCACTTCACGAAAGACCAGCTCGCGGATTGGAAAAACGGTCAACCGCACGTTGCCCATGATGCTGACGTAAAGCTCGCGCCCCTCGATGTATTCCTC
This sequence comes from Verrucomicrobiota bacterium, assembly GCA_003218135.1. GTDB lineage: Bacteria > Verrucomicrobiota > Verrucomicrobiia > Chthoniobacterales > UBA10450 > Udaeobacter. The sequence continues at coordinate 6,912 of QHNQ01000026.1, read as the reverse complement.
GGCAATGGCGTCGCTGTTGTACTTCTCATGAATGAAAGCCACCCGTTCTCGAAATTGCTCCTCATTTTGGACGAACGACGCTTGGGAAATGCCATAGGACGCTTCTTCCTTCACAGGCTTCACCAAGACTGGCAATTTGATCTGCTTCGGCCGGCCGATGCGCTGGCCGCGCGGGATAACGACAAAATGCGGGACATGGATTCCGTGATAATGCAGGATTTTTTTTGAAATGCCTTTGTGCTTGCAAAGAGTAAGACCAGTCGAACCGCACCCGGTGAAAGGCAGGTCCTGCATTTCGAAAAATGAAACAATGTTCTGATCGAATCCCGGCTTGTTTTTAAACTGTTCGACGAGATTGAAAAGAACGTCCGGCGCACACGTCTCCAGTTTTTGCCTCACGAGATCGACATCGTCGTAAATGGCGAGATGCTCCGCAGTATGACCGAGCTTCCCCAGCGCGGCCATGACGTCCGCCTCGGTTTTCCAGTCCTTCGTTTTCAGCTCTTTTGTGAAGTCCTGATCGAGTTTGGTGGGACTTGTGCCGTCGAACAGCACGAGGACTTTGAGTTTCTTTTTCACGCTAAATTTTTTTTGCTGTCATTCTGATCCCGCAGTCGCGGGAGAAGAATCTCAGATCTTCTCTTTGCGCATGTAAGGCGATATCCGAGACGTCTCGCGAAGCCTGTCCTGAGGAAAACCGAAGGGCTCAACATGACAAGAAGACCATTATTTGGTGCGCTTGAATTTGCCGGTGAAAAGATAATTCATCACCAGCGTCGTGATAAAAGCGGTCACGCGAAAATCCTGCTGCGGGTCGTCGTTCAGCACATGCAACCCAAGCTCGTCGCAGCGATGAGTGAGCCTTGCAAGGAGTTGGTTTACCGGAAATTTCTTTTCATTGGTCCATTGGGAAACTGCATTCAGTAATCGCCGTCTTCGCCGTCGAAGATATGCGCTTGCCTTGATTCCAACAGGCGCGGCGAAAAGCTGTCGCAGATCGGCATCGTAAAAATTCGGATACGTATCTTCGTTGAGCTTGCGCTTTCGCGCGTAATACGTTTTGAGCTTAACATTGAGACAATCGTAATCGGCGGCGCGATACTCTGGCGTATGCAGGGGCGGCTTGTCGGCGAGTGAGCGCAACAGCTCATCCAAGTATTCCAACTTTCGCAGTGCCGGCCAGCCGGCATAATCTTTGCGCCAGTCGAGCCCGGGCGTGAGCCACACTGCGAACGTCTCGGCAAAATCTTCGTCCGGATGACTCTGCGCGTACCAGTCCTCCAAATGCATCACGTAGCTGCGGCTGAACGGGCGCGGCCGGTACGTGTTCGGCGTTTCCTCCTGCGATGTTTGACCGAAACATTGCCGCCATTTCTTCCGCCGCGTCAGTTGGTAGGCGTACATGTACGCGTGACCGGCCTCGTGCCGCATCAGTTTCATGAACCACTCCGGCGTCTCGCCTTCGACCTCGAGCATCATCGTGCGTTCCAGCGCACGCAGCCGATCGTGCACAAGAAAAAACGGAACAAAGATCGCCGGGATACCGATTGGTACAAACCATTCATCGCCGATGTGGCATAGCGGGTGAAACACCAAGCCTTTTGCAGAAAGCTCATCACAGAGTTGTCGGATGGGTTGCTCAAGCGCGGTGCCCTCGAGACGTAATCCGAGCGTGGAAATCCGGCGTTCGAGAAGTTCCTGATCACTGAGTAATGGCCAGTCGGCCGCTTCCATTTACCGCATGGTATCAGTCTCAACGGATGGGGCAACCATGTCTGGTTGGCAACGGTAGAAACCATCGCTTTGGAAAATAAATTATAAGCGGCTTTCATCAGTCGGGGAGGGACTTACAGCTCAAATTGTTGTGCAAAACTGGACAAAGCACGGAAACGCCCGTACATGAAGAGCGATGAAATTGATTAACGCGCCGATTCGCGCTGCCCGCAGGGGCGGGCGGGCGGCATAAGGGCTCGTTAGATTTCGCCAAGTTGGAGCCCCCGAACGCTTTCGGGGCACCCCAGTGGTCGAATCTCACCACGCGCGGGTTTTTTGCGCCGGTATCCCGAACCCACTTCGGCAATCACACTTAACAGCTTAAAAATTTATGAAACCAATAATTGAAATTAATCACAAACAGCGCGGCTCACCTCGCGACGACCGCGCACGGCATGGTCGCCAGAGTTTTCCATTAACGGATTACAACTATCGTCCGACAGCGGACGTAGAGGCGATTTCGCCCGCTGGCCGGCCGGCCATTAAGTCGCCAGCCTTCCACAAATTAAGCAGTGAATTCTTGGGCGCGGAAACAAGCCGGGATTATGTTGCCGAGCTTTTGTTCTTCATTCTGATCACTTGCCTCGCCGCGTGGCCGATCATGTCGATGCTCATCGCCGTGGTTCGCATGATCAGGAATTATTAAGAGCGAGAAAAGATCGTTAAAGAAGGCAGGCAAGATGCCCGCCTGCCGGGTCAGGCTGGAAGGCTAACTTCCGATCGAAGTTCGCGGCGAATTACAGCTTCGCGTAAACGCCCATCAGCGGACGTTTCGATGGTGTCGGTGAACGGAAATCGCTTACGAAACCCTCTTTGGTACGAAGCTCAACATGCCCAACGCTGCGAGCCGTGCCGTACACGAGCACCGAGCCGACGGGCGCGGAGAATGGGTCTGTCACCGATAGTTTTTTGAACCCGTAGCTGTTGACAAGTTCCGACGCAGCGTCTCTGGCAAGCTCGGTCTTCGGGCGGGAATCGATGACGCCGGAAGCGAGCAACGCATCTTTTACATAGTGCCAGCATCGCGAACGCGAATGGGCGTGTGCGCGCTCCTGCGCGATGGTTGCCGCTTGCGTTAATCTGCTGTCGATGTGCTTATCGACTTTGCCGAACGGGTAAACCATCCGCTTCGGATAGTAGTCCGTGATCACGGGCACCGATTCCTTTTTACCCTCTGACGTTCTGAAACTAAAACGGCTCGCAGGTTTTGCTGTCGTGCTTACGGTCGGTTGATTCATTGGTCGCACCGGCTCCATCGCAAATGTTCGCGCAGAATCTTTGGTGATGGCCTGCGCCGACTCTTCCTTATGTCGTCGTGTCGCCTTTGTCGCGATCACGGAGGTTTGCTTTTTGGTGATCGCTTTCGCCGGCTTATCCACGGATTTTGGTGCCGACTTCTCCGTGATCACTTGAACCATATCGTCAGCGGCCTTTTGATCGTGGCTCGCAAGACCAAGTGTGGTAGGGGCGAGCGCCTGCGCGTGCACGCTTGCGCTAAGAACAACGAGAAGCCAAATATTTGCGAGTGCGACGTGGACTAGCCGCCACATGAACGCGAGGTATGCCGGAAATCAAGATGGCAGGCAAGCTTTTTTTTAAAGAAATTTCTACGGGGGAATCCTGGCTCAAGTGCCTGGTTTAGGGCGCGTGGGTATCCGTCGCTAATCGTTAGGAAAATTGTCCGGCTCGAATTGAGGCGGGGGAGCGAACATCTCGTCGCGCCCAATGAAATTACGCCGGTGATGTCTTGGCATGGACTCCTCTTGGTCAGAGTCCGGCGCGACGAACGCAGTCCGCCCGGAGGGCAAGCGCAAAATCAATCTTCCATCCGAGGTGATGCCGACGACTCGGGCGCGGACCGAACGAACGCGACGTTGTGTCGAATCTTCAGGCGCAGCTTGACTCCCGCGCCCGCGTCTCGAGGCCGAGGCAACAGGTTTCTTGGCTTGCGAAGATGACTGATCAGCAGTCGTGGACTGCTGCGCCTCGGAGGAGGTCGAGGGAGATTTGGTCTCGTCTGCAGGGGAAGAGCTTTCCGCGATTTGTGCAGGCGAACTTGTTTCAGAACCGCTCGGAGCGGCGGGCTGCGGTTGAGCATTTGGAGCAGACGCCTGCGTTTGCGCGACTGATGTTTGCCCCGAAAGCGCTCGGGGCTGAAGATCTGTTGATGGCGCGGCCTGAGACGAATTCGAAGCCATTGCCGCGTTCACCGGCGACTCGCCCGGCAATGGCGCGGACGTCTGGGTGCCTTGCGACGCGACGGGGGTGGAAGCGAGCGTGCCAGAAGTAATTTGGTTAGCCGGGCGTGACGAGGATTGGGGCACACCAACCAAAACTCCGATGTTTTTTGTGTCGCGACTCCGGTGCATAATTCTCCCAATCGTTTGGGGAAACAGCACGGGGGCCATCACCGCCGCGGCGAGCAACAGCACGGCAACCGCCACTGCTCCGCGCAGCCAGCGTGCGGACCGAATCTCTACTGGTGGGGGAATCGTTCTCCTGAACGGCAGCCCATATTTGTCGGCGAATTGCCGTCGACGCTCAAGTTTCAGCAGGCATTGTCGAATCATTTCCGCCAAAACGATCAAGTCCTTTGGGCGTTGATTCGGATCGCGATGCAACATTCGGCCAAGCAGGGTCCGCAACGGCTTCGGAAATCGTGAAAGCTTCGCACGTCGCTGGAGCGCCTCAGCGGAAAGCGCAGTTCCCATCAAAAGAAAGTAAAGGGTTGCACCGAGCGAAGAAATCTCGGAACGAATATCATCTGTTGCATGTGCTGGTTGTTCCGAGCCGGCAACCTGGTCCGTAGAGAACGCTTCGTCGCGTGTCTCTGATTGTGCCGACTGAATCTCGGTTCGGAGCGTCAGTGGCGGCAGGCCGAAGTTAGTCAACTTCACAAGTGGCCAGGTGCCCTCAGGAGTTTGCCCCGGAACAACAATGATGTCCGAGGGCTCAATTGAGGGGAGCGGCAGTTTGTGAAAACTCGCGGATGACAGGACGCTCACGATTTGCTCTGCGACTCGCAACGCGGCATCGACCGGCATCGGCCCGTGGCTTCGAACCCAAGCCGCGAGTGTTTCGCCGGGCAGATGCTCGGAGACATAAACGAAATCGTCGCCTTCGCGCCCAAAATCGAGGACCTTGGCGACGTTGACGTGCCGCAGCTTCTGCGCGGCAAATGCATGCTCCTGGAATTGCTCTCGGAGCGCGGTACCGATGCTCTCTGTCGAAATTAATTTTAGAGAGACCGGCTCACCCGTTCTTTCGTCCACGGCTTCGTAAGTAGTCGCGCCATCCCGCTCGATTTCATATGGGTTCCCGTCGGATCCAACGCGGATGCGGTAATGTTGAAGGAAAATTGTGCGCTCCATAACCGCGGGTGTAGGCGGTGAAATACCACGGTCGCCCTACCCCTCGACGATTCAACCGCGATTTTGAATCGGAGTTGCTCCGCGTTTCGGCTGGGGTCGGGGTGTGCGAGTGGTTGAAAGTTCAGGGAACGCAATTTCCTTTCCAATCAAAACTCGTTCTGTGATCATTTTGCAATGTCGCGTCTGGCGAGCACTCTGGTGCTCATTGCAATCTGGGCTGTGACTTATCTGACGAACCTCGGTGCGTCAGAGTTTCGAAGCGAAGAAGGCCATCGTGTCATGCCGGCTGTGCAGATGCTTGATAGCGGCAACTACCTGGTCCCATACGTCGGGACGCAGCCACACCTGCGCAAACCGCCCCTAGTGAACTGGATCGTCGCCGGCTCGTTCAAGCTTTTGGGAGTTCACAGCGAATGGACCGCGCGCCTGCCATCGGCGCTATTTGTGTTGAGCGTAGCTTTGATGCTGCGGCTATTCGCCAACCCAACACTCGGTGGTTTTGGATCAACCGTTGCCGCGCTTTGTTGGTTAACCAACCTCGGTCTGATTGAAAAAGGACGCATGATTGAGATCGACGCGATTTACGTTTCGCTGTTCGGGTTTGCGTTCATTCTTTGGCTGATCCTGTGGCAACGAGGAGGTTCTCCCTGGCTGACCTTCGTTGTGCCATGGATTTTTCTCGGCGTAGGCATGCTCGCCAAAGGGCCCGCACACATAATCTTCTTTTATGTTTTGATATGTGCCGTGCTATGGAGAAATCGCCGCCTCAGCGATCTCGCACAGCCAGCCCATGTCGTGGGTGTACTTTGCACTGCGGGAATCTTTGCGGCTTGGCTGATTCCGTTTTTGCACAAGCTGCACGAATCTCCGATGCAAGTTTGGGCGCAGGAAACCGCGATCGCGGTTTATGGAGAAAAGGCCAGCTCCACGAATTGGTGGCTCAATTTTCCGCACGGGTTTGCTTATTTTCTCCCGTGGCTGTTGCTGGTGCCGTTCATTCGGTTTCACAAAATACCTGACCCGGTGCAGCGTGAAACCGTTCGTGGCCTGGCGTTAGGATCAATCCTTCTTTTCGTTGTCGTGCTTCTGATTCCCGGGACCCTTCCGAGGTACATCCTGCCGCTGATCGCACCATTCTGTTGGATAATCGGCGTTGCATGCGCCAACAACGCGTTTGAATGCCGACTTCGTTTCAGGGATTTTACGCTTCTTGTCCCGAGCCGATTGATCGCTCTATGCATTGCCATTGGAATCGCAGCTGCCATGGTAATTTTTCCGCTGCGCTCGCTGACTTATTTGAAAAGGCACGAGCGAATGAAACCCGTCGCGGCCAAAATCAATGCGGTCGTCGCTCCAGATCAGCGTCTTTATGCGGTCAACCTGCCTTTTCTGCCCTATTTATTTTATGTCTGCGCCCCGGTCACTTTTCTGGAAAAACTCGACGAATTGCCGTCTGACGCACGTTATTTCCTGGTTCCTCCCAGTTACCAACAAAAGATCACGAAGACTGCGCGGCTGGCGCACGCGCGGCCAGTCGTCTGGACTCCAACTTATCCGCCTACGTTTCGTGGCGGTGAAAGCATTTTGTTTGTAATTAGCGAGTTTTAATACTCGAGGGCGGTTTTGAACTGTGTCTGTAGCGTTTGAGCCCCAGCAGTCATTCACGCAGCTGCATTTGCGCTTTAGTTGAAAATCGCCAATCTAAAATCACCAGTCCGAGTACCCCGTGGTGTAACGGTAACACAGCGCCCTTTGGAGGCGTTATTCT
>QHNQ01000120.1 GCA_003218135.1 Verrucomicrobiota bacterium | reverse complement strand
ATACATGCACGGTTGCGGCAAATCTGGTTGCGACTAAATGAAAGCAGCCTGAAGTTTTTCTTCCTATGGCCACGCATCCAACTCAATACGCGCATCCGGAAGCGTTGGTGGAGACCGATTGGCTCGAGAAGCATCTCAAGGACGAGGGAATCCGGATCGTCGAGTCAAACGAGGACGTGCTCCTTTATGACACTGGACACATTCCAGGCGCGGTGCACATCGATTGGCGCGCCGATCTCCAGGATCCGGTGATTCGCGACTACATTTCACCGGAAAAATTCGCAGAGCTTTGCAGTCGCAACGGGATAACACGAGACACAACCTGCATCTTCTATGGTGATAAAGCCAACTGGTGGGCGTGCTACGCTCTCTGGGCATTCCGGTTGTTCGGCCATGATAAAGTGAAAATTCTCAACGGCGGCCGTGACAAATGGAAATCAGAAGGCCGTCCGATGACGCGCGACGTTCCGAAATACCCGAAGACAAATTATCCGGCACCGAAGAAGCGGTTCGATAACGAGATCCGCGCATTCTTCGATGAAGCGCTCGCGCAAAGTAAGAGCGGCAAACCGTTGGTCGATGTGCGCTCGCCGGGCGAATATCGAGGTGAGATCACACACATGCCAGAGTATCCGCAGGAAGGCGTGTTGCGCGGCGGCCACATTCCGGGCGCGAAGAGCATGCCATGGAAAACGGCCACGAATGACGACAGCACATTCAAGCCAGCGTCAGAACTGGCGAAAATTTATTTCGATCAATGCGGAGTCGGTCCTGAAAAGGACACTGTTGTCTATTGCCGAATCGGCGAGCGTTCCAGTCACACCTGGTTCGTGCTCACCTATCTCCTTGGACTAAACAACGTCCGCAATTACGATGGCTCGTGGACCGAATGGGGCAACAAGGTCGGCGCGCCGATTGAAAAGAGCGCCTAAGCAATTGCGAGGCTGTAGTGTCCGCTGTCCCCAGCGGAGATCGACGGCGATGGCGACGCCAACGCGTACGCAGATGCGCTGAGGACAGCGCATGCTACAGCAGGCATGGTGCTGCTGCTGCGGATTCGTATTCAAACGCGTCCGGTTTTTTCCAGCAGCTGATGGATTAACTGCATTCGCTTTTGCTCCTTGCGGCTGGATTTAAGTTCCGCAACCGACCGCTGCATTCGCCGCGTCCAATTCAAGGTGGCCTTTGTCCCGGGAACATTGAAACGATATTTGCATGCCAGCAGGTCGGTAATCATGACGATCGCAATCCATGAGTTGCACTTGAAAAGCGCTTCCATGATCGCAGGATAAAAATCCTTTTCGAAATCGAGTTGACCAAGGAGGGGCGGTTCCAAATCCGCCCCGCTTTGGAACGGCGGACTAGAGACCGCCGCTCCTTGGCTGTTTCCACCGAGTCCAGCGAAGAGCGCAATCTTCTCGAGCGTGGCTCGCGCTTGCGCTCCAGTATTCGACGCCGCATTCGCGAAAGCTTCATTCCATAGAGCACGTATCGGGCTGTGATCGTGGGTTGCGTAAGTCGCGACGGAAAGCCGTTCATACATCTCCCCGGGAATGATCACGCCATCGCGCGTTTCCCATTGCGGAATTTTGAATCCGGCGATGCCGAGCGATCGCAAGCTGGGCCGCACATATTCGGGAACAACACCGAGGTCTTCGCCGCTCACGCGCATACCGCCAGCTTCTTCCAGCACAACGCGCAGGTATTCTTCACCTTCGCGTTTGTTTGCTTCACGATTCTCGGGTGTGTTGTCGTCGTGGGGAACGAAATGCGGAGCGCGGCCGCCAGTTCGTTCCAGCATTTGGTGCTCATTGAGCGGAAGAAATTCTTTGTTTAGTCGCGGCCGCCACGGAAAGGCGTAGATGCGGTAAAAGCCCTGGACGTGGTCGACCCGAAACAGATGGAAGACGCGGCGGACGCCGCGCACTCGCTCGCGCCACCACTGAAAATTGTTCGCGCGCATGGCGCTCCACCGATAGAGCGGGATCCCCCAGTTCTGACCCCACTTTCGAGTGAAGGCGTCGTCTTCGAAGTACGGTTCGGGAGGCGCGCCACCAAACCAGTCCAGCACGAATTCATCAGGCTGGGCGAACACGTCGGCGCTGCAATAGCTGACACCGAATGGAATATCGCCCATTAGCGCCACGCCACGCTCCTCGGCGAATGATTTAGTCGCGCGCCATTGCTGGTGCGCAATCCATTGAATGTAACAAAAAAATTCCTGGCGCTTCGCCAGGGCTGCCTGTTGATCCTGTGGGAGATTGTGCAGCCAATTGCGCGCTCTTTCGATTCTCCGATGCTGCGCAGGCCATCGATCCCATGCGGCGCTATCTTTGTTTACCTCCATCAGGACCCGAAAAAAAACGTAATCGCCCAACCACGCTGATTCTTGTTGGAAGAATTTTCGGAATTCCGATCGCCGATCTTCGCTGGCGTTAGCGGAGAAATTCTCAAACGCTTTCTCCAGGAGGCGTTTCTTTAGTTCTTTGACTTGGCGATATCTTACGGCGCCGCCACGAAGACCGGAAACATCTGCCTCATTGAGTGACGCATCAAAATCCTGGCGCGTCAGATCCTGCGGCGAGCCTGGCGCAAGGTGCAGCGTCGTTGGCTCGATCGCAATCGCGCTGATGGCGTTGTAGGGGCTGTTATCGGCTCCGATCTCGTTAATCGGCAGGAGCTGGACAAGTTCAAATCCGATTCCTGCGGCCCAATCGATGAACTCGCGTAACGCCGCAACATCGCCAATTCCAAGGTCGACTTCTCCGCGCAACGCAAACAGCGGTGCGAGAACTCCAGCGATCTTTTTCTCCGGCGACAAATTCATTCCTCAGCCACGGATGAACACGGATGCGACACGGACTAGAAGACGAGACGCTTATACTCGACTTTGGTGCGGCCGAAATTGATAGGTAATCCAACCTTGAAACCGATCGCCTTCAGTTCGTTGAGCAACTGCGCTTCGTCGCGTCTATCGTACTGAGGATTAACCTTGAGTTCGACGGCGACGGAATTATCCACGATCAAATCCGCATCGTAGTCACCAACCACGACGCCTTTGTATTTGACCTGAATACGTTTTTCGATCTCGGCGCGCAATCTGCGACGGCTAAGCTCGACCTGTAAAGCGTGCTGATAGACGCGCTCAAGAAATCCGTATCCGAGCTCGCGATGTACTTCGAACGCAGGTCCGATAATTGCTTCGGTGGTGGCCCGGTGCAACAACTTGTCTGGATATTCGTCCTCGACTTCCAGCATCTGCTTATCCGTGTTTCATCTGTGTCAATCCGTGGCTAAAATTAACCGCGTTTGACTTGCCAGTCTTCGACGAGCTCGTTTGGAATTTCCTGCAGAAAACGCGATGGCCGCTGAAACGCGTCGCCGTATCCGCCGACCAGACGCATGTGCGGATACGTGAGATACAGCTCATCACGCGCGCGTGTGATGGCCACATAAAACAGACGCCGTTCTTCCTCCAGCGCATCGCGCGTGTTCAGCGACCGGCTGCTCGGGAACATACCGTCAGTCAGCCAAATGACGAACACTGTATGAAACTCGAGACCCTTCGCCTGATGCACCGTGGACAGATTGACCGCCTCCTTCTCGTTCGTCTGAACCGGCGTGGCCTCTGCATCGACGTTGCTGATCAGTGCCAGCTGCGAAAGAAATTCGTGCACGTCATTGAATTGACGAGCAAACACTGCGAGCTGATCGAGGTCTTCGCGGCGCAGTTCGTAGTTGGCAAAGTTCACTTTGGCGTAGTCATCGTAAATCGCTTCCACGATTGAGGTGATCATCTCCGAGGGGGGATTGGGTTCCCCGCCGGGTGCGATTTCATCCAGCGTATGGGCGAGTTGCGGCCACATTTTCTTTGCTTTCGCGGGAACGTTCATGGCAAGGAGACGTTCGCCAAAATTATCCATGGCACCGGTGAGCGCGGTAGCCCATGCCTGCCAAAGATTTTCCGCGGTGCGATTGCCGATGCCGGGAAGCAATTTGACCATCCGGTTAAAAGCGACTTCATCGCGCGGATTCGCTACGAACCGGATAAAGGAAGTCACATCCTTAATGTGCGCTTGCTCGAAAAAGCGAATACCGCTTGTGATTTGATACGGGATGCCGCGGCGGGAAAGCTCCAACTGCAGCTCCACCGCGTGATAATGCGCACGGTAGAGAACAGCGATCTCGTTAAGCTCCACATTTTCATCGCGCAATTCGAGAATCCGTTGAGCCACGAACTGTGCCTGCTCCGCGCTGTTGTTTAGTGCCACCAAGGCCGGCTTCAGCGCTTTTGAATCGCGCGTCGCGCTTAAATGTTTCCTGAATTGTTGAACGTTTGCGGCAATCGCAGCGTTCGCTACGTCCAGAATTTCCGGCACGCTGCGGTAATTCATTTCAATTTTGAACACCTCCGCATCCGGATACCGCTTCGGAAATTCGAGGATGTTTTGGAAGTTCGCGCCGCGCCACGAATAGATCGACTGCGCGTCGTCGCCAACCGCCATCACGTTGCGATGATCGCGGGCGAGCAGATCGACGAGGTCAGCCTGGATTTTGTTCGTGTCCTGATATTCATCTACGAGGATGAACTGAAACTTTCGGCGATAAAATTCCGCTATCCGCTCGTGCTGCTGAAACATCGATAACGTCTTTTGCAGCAGATCGTCAAAGTCCATCGAGTTCGTGGCCTTCTTCTTTTTTTCGTAGCGTTCGTGAACATCATGGATCTTGTCGAGTAGCGGCAGGAAGTACGGGAACTTTTCGGCTAGCAACTCTTCCAGCGGCTTTTCCGTGTTAACGACAAAACTAAAGATTTCCGCCAGCACATCTCCTTTCGGGAACCGGATTTCCTTCGGATCAATCCCTGCACTCGCGACGACCGTATCGATCAAGTCCTTCTGATCTTCGCGATCCATAATGCTGAATCCGCTCGAATAACCGAGTGCCGTACCGTGCCGGCGCAAGATCCTGTTCCCTACGGAATGAAATGTTCCGCCCCACAGTCCGCCGGCATCCACCGGTAGCAAATTCGCGACGCGATTCAGCATTTCCCGCGCGGCTTTATTCGTGAACGTAAGGAGCAGAATATTTTGCGGATCGATCCCGTTTTCGAGGAGGTAAGCCACGCGATAAGTAAGCGTCCGCGTTTTGCCCGAGCCGGCGCCAGCGATCACAAGGATCGGACCGGGGGGCGCGGTCACTGCTGCGAGTTGCTGTTCGTTCAGCTCAGCCGCGTAATCAACATGGATCGACGTGGATCTTGGCGCGCGTTGCAGCGTGTATTGACGGGACATGTGCTAATTGCGGATTTCGGATTACCAATCGCGAGTTGCAAAGAACTGCAGCAATAACGGGTTCGCAAATCCCATTACCAATGATCGTTCAAGCCGAAGGAGTCGCCTTCGGGAAAGGAATTGCAATGCTAATAAACGGTGCTCATAATGCCGGCCTTGTCCCGCCCGGTTACATATATTTTCCTGCTACTGTGTCTTGGTCACCTCGTCGAGGGACGAGCAGAGGATCAGCAGGTCGCGCAACTGCGAACGCAGCTTGGGGCAGCTAAGGCCGCGGAGGATAAACCTGCGATTATCGAACTGAGCCGCCGGATTCTGGCGATCACTCCGAACGATCCGCAACTCTGGCAGATGCTTGCGCAGACACAGCTGGAAACCGAGGACCTGGATCGCCTGGAGCAAACGCTCGATGCCTGGGAAAAAGCCGTTAAACGACCGGCGTCATCAATTGAAGATTTTCGCGGCGCGTTGGCGTTCAAGCGCAAGGACTATCACAACGCGGAGAAGCATTGGCTTGCCTTTGTGGGCATGAAGCCGCGACCATCCGACGCCGCGACTGGTTATGACAACCTGGCGAATTTGTGTGCAGAGCAGGCGCGCTGGGAGGATCACGCGGCTTATCGAACGAAAGCAATCGCTGCGAAAGATTCAGCCGCGCGTCGTGTCGCTCGTGCCTGTGCCTACCTGCGTCTGCACAAATGGGACGCGGCATACGCCGATATGGCCAAGGCGAACAAACTGGACGCCTCCGACTCGGACGTAAAGGAGTGGCTGCCACAATTCGAGCAGTTGCAAAGGTTCCTGCCGCAAATCAAAACGCTAGACGCTCAAATCTCCAAATCGCCAAACAACATTGAATTATTGCTCCAGCGCGCGCGATTGTTCACCGTCGCCGGCCGACCATTGCTGGCGCTCGATGACGCGGAACGGGCGTTTAAACTGCAGCCCGCATCGATGCGCGCACGCATCCAGACCGCTGAGGCATTGTTGGATACCAATCGCGAGGATGACGCCGCAAAGTTGGAAGTTGGCAAAAATCTCGAGCGACAAGAAGACAAGCATGTTAGTGACGAAGTGCTGGATATCCTCGGCAAGCTGGACACGCGCCTCCAGGCCAATCCGAAGGATGCTGAAGCACTCGTTGCGCGCTCGAAAGAATTGAAAGAATTGGGGCAATTGACTCTCGCGTTGGCTGACGCGCGTGCGGCGCTAGCGATCGATGATAAGTCGGCAGACGCGCATTTTGAAGCGGCGCGGGACCTGGATCGTTTGAACCAGCAAACAGAGGCGCTGTCACATGCTCGCATCGCGACGCAGTTGGATCCGAAGGATCCGGAGAAGTGGTTCTATCTGGGTGTGCTCGAAAGGCAGCGCGCAAATTTCCCGGCTGCAATTGAATCGCAAACTCGCTCGATTGAAATCAGCGCGTCGTTTGTTGCATTGAGCGAACGAGAGCAATGCGAACGCCGCATCGGAAAGATAAGTGAGGCCGATGCGGATCTTCGCCGGATCCGAGATCTTCCCGCAAAGCACCAATGAAGCGTCGATTCTCCACGCTCATTCTTTTTTTCGTCGTCTGCGGTGTCGCATTTGCTCTGCCAGCGCGAGCGTTAGCCCGAGCGAGCGCCGACCAGGAGGAGGAAGAGGAAGTATCGAACGCAAAGCCCGATGCCGGCGGGATCGCCATTGGTCCATCGAGTGGAAAGATTGGTGAGGGTGATGCGATTACCATCACGTTCCCCGTAGTAATGGTGGCGGCTGACCTCATCGATGTCGGTAACCAGCCTTCTCCATTTGTCAGCGAACCTAAACTCGACGGCACATTTCTTTGGAAAAGCCAGACCGAAGGCGTGTTCACCGTCAGTGGAGTCGTGGCTGGTGCTCGACATCGGTTGACGCTTGCTTCCGGTCTAAAAGATGCCGCCGGCAAACCGTTCATCGTAAAAGATTGGAGCGCAGAATATAGGACGCCGAACTTTGCGATCACTAGCGATTTCACTGAACACGAGCTTTTGCCTGCGCGCCCGCAAGTCTACCTTGAATCCACTTACACGGTCCGACTCGATGAAGCCGCCGAGCACATTTACTTTCAAGACCGCGATTCACACGAGCGTTTCCCAGTAGAAGTAATCCAAACGACCGAAGAGAAAAGTGCGGGTCCGCCGGAAGCGACAGGATTCAGGGTAGGACCGCGCCAGCCACTTCCCGTCGGGCACGAGTTTGATCTCATCGTGAACGGTTTGCTCGACGCCAAGAGCCGCCGTCCGCTTCCTTATTTGCAGGTAATCCCAGCGGGAAAAACCGAGCCGCTCAAGGTCGAATGGGTCGCTGCCTTTAATCACGCGCTCCAAGAGCCGG
>QHNQ01000119.1 GCA_003218135.1 Verrucomicrobiota bacterium | reverse complement strand
ATCGCTATTATCTTTATGTTTCACTCGCGTGTCCGTGGGCGAGTCGCACAATCATTTTCCGAAAACTGAAGGGACTCGAAGACGCAATCGGCATGACAATTGTCGATCCAATTCGGGACGAGAAAGGCTGGGCGTTTCGCGATCCCTCCGGCAAAATTCCGCCGGGTGCGCCGTTTGAATCAACCGACCCGGTCAACGGCTTCCAATTCCTGAGTGAGGCTTACAGCGCAACCGACCCAGATTATGATGAGCGCGTCACGGTGCCGGTCCTCTGGGACAAGAAAACGCACAGGATCGTCAATAATTGCGAGGACGACATCTGTCGCATGTTCAACAACGTGTTCAACGACTTTGCCAGAAACAGAGATTTGGATTTTTTTCCGAAAGAGATCGAAGCCGATCACGCGAAGCTCTCCAGTTTTCTGCACGACAACGTAAACAACGGCGTTTACAGGGCGGGTTTCGCCACGCGACAACGACCGTACGAGATCGGCTGTCGCCGAGTTTTCGAAGCGCTCGATCAACTCGAAGAGCGTTTGTCGAAAAATCGGTACCTATTTGACAATCGGATTGTCGAAGCTGACTGGCGACTGTTTTGCACGCTGGTTCGCTTCGACGTCGTCTATTACGGCCATTTTAAATGCAATCTGTTCCGGATCATCGACTACCCGAATTTGCAGGGTTATTTGATGGATTTATTTCAACAACCTGGCATCGCCGACACTGTCAACTTCGACCACATCAAGCGCCATTACTACATGACGCATACCCAAATTAATCCGACCCGGATCGTTCCCATTGGTCCCGTACTCGATCTCACCAAGCCGCACGGACGCGAGAAAAAATGAAGTGACATATTCCGTCAAAAGTTCCCCAATCGAGTGAATTTTCTCCGCGTGGCGGATCGCACGGAGTGCGCCGCCAAGACTGGCAAATAGACTTTGCCAGTGCAGCAATTCTTCATACAGTCGTGCGCTTCAACGCGGCGCAACCATGAATTTTCTCGCTTTAAATATCCTCAACTGGGGCGTGCAAATGTCGATGGTCTGCGCCGTGATCGGGCTCGCTTTCGCCTTCCTGTTGATTGCGGTGGTGATCCGGTCGCCCTCAGGGAATCAACGGATGCTGGAGATTGCAGCTGCGATACAGGAAGGCGCCAGGGCGTATCTGAATCGACAGGTCAAGACGATCAACGTGATCGCGGTGGTCATTTTCATTTTGCTATGGGTCTTCAAAGATCCTCTCACAGCGATTGGATTCGTAGTCGGCGCCTTCTGTTCGCTGGCGGCAGGTTTCATCGGAATGCGCGTGGCGGTGCTGGCAAATGTGCGCACGGCGCAGGCCGCCGCAGCTTCGAAACTCAAGGCTTTGCGCATGGCATTTAATGGTGGCTCTGTGACTGGCTTGCTTGTGGTAGGGCTGGCGTTGCTCTCGGTCTCAATCTTCTACACAATCGCGGCAAAGTTGATCGGGAGCGACGCGGCGATACGTAGCCTGGTGGGACTCGCGCTGGGTGGTAGTCTCATCAGCGTTTTCGCTCGATTGGGCGGCGGCATTTACACAAAGGCCGCCGATGTAGGCGCAGATCTGGTCGGCAAAATCGAGAGCGGCCTCGAGGAGGATGATCCGCGCAACCCGGCCGTAATCGCGGATAACGTTGGAGACAACGTGGGCGATTGCGCAGGCATGGCTGCGGATGTTTTCGAAACTTATGCCGTTAGTTTGGTCGGCGCGGTTCTGGCGGGTTTATTGACACTTGCCGGAAATCCAGCGGCAATCGTTTACCCGTTCGTCCTTGGCGGAATTTCCGTGCTCGGAGCAATCTGCGGAATTTTATTTGTGAATGTCGCGCGGGGTAAACCGGCAGGCGTGTTGATGGGAGCGGTGATGATCAACGCTTTAATCTCTGCAATTCTGTTCTGGCCGGCGACACACAGTCTTTTTCCCGTCGGAGTCACGATCGACGGCGTGTTACGGCCCGCTGCCCATCTCTATTTTGCTTCGCTAGTTGGCCTCATCATGACTCCGGTCATCGTCGCACTGACGAATTACTACACCTCATCTCACTTTCGGCCTGTCCAGAAAATTGCACACGCATCCGAGACCGGGCACGCTACAAACATCATCGCGGGGTTGGCAGCGGGCGAACACGCCACAGCGCTGCCCGTGCTCTTCATTGGAGCGGCGATCCTGGTTACTCATCATTTCGCCGGGCTGTACGGAATCGCGATCGCAGTGATGTCGATGTTGTCCATGGCCGGCGTCATCATCTCGCTGGATTCATTTGGACCGATCACAGACAACGCGGGCGGCGTGGCGGTAATGGCGCATCTGCCCAAGGAAATTCGCACTGTAACAGATGAACTCGACGCAGTTGGCAACACCATGAAAGCTGTCACGAAAGGTTATGCCATCGCTTCGGCAGGATTGGCCGCGCTGGTTTTGTTCGGGTCGTACGTGGAAGAATTACGCGGGCACATTACAGGCCGTGGACAAGCGTTTACATTGGAATTCTCGCTCCGCGACCCGAAAGTGATCATCGGGCTTTTCATCGGTGGATTGCTTCCATTCGTCTTCACAGCCTTTAGCATGGACGCCGTGGGCAAGGCCGCCGGCGCTGTCGTGCGCGAGGTGCGCCGTCAATTGCAGGCAAAACCAGGAATTCTGACTGGGCAGGACAGACCCGAATACGGGACATGCGTGGACATCGTGACGAAAGCGGCTTTGCGGGAAATGATTGTTCCTGCATTACTCCCGTTGGTTGCGGTTGTGCTCGTGGCCATCATTCCGTCGTTGGGTCCCGTCGTGCTCGGAGGGTTGCTGGTGGGTACAATCGTCACCGGATTATTCATCGCCATCGCGATGACATCGGGCGGCGCAGCATGGGACAACGCGAAGAAATTTATCGAGGAAGGCAATCTCGGTGGCAAAGGATCTTTTGCTCACGCGGCCGCCGTCACCGGCGATACGGTGGGTGATCCCTACAAGGACACGGCTGGGCCTGCTATTAATCCCATGATCAAGGTCGTCAATATTCTGGCAATCTTAATCATCCCCATTTTCTTTTAGCCAGGGACATCGCGCTGCGATTCTCCCGAAAGCCTTCGGGACAACGTGGCGTCCCAACGCCTTTGTTACCTAAAAATACTTGGTTTAATCAAAAACGCGTGCCAGAATCCGGCGTTCCTCCCGCCGCCATGCCCAGCGTCCTAGCATCGCCTGTACGAATTAAGTTTTGGGGAACGCGCGGCTCCATAGCAGTCCCCGGTTCCGGGACCCTTCGTTTTGGCGGCAACACGACTTGTGTGGAGGTGCGCGCAGACGGCGAAATGATCGTGCTCGACGCCGGTTCAGGGATTCGCCCACTGGGTGTTGCTTTGGATAACGAGTTTGGGACGCAACCAATAAAGCTATCCCTCCTGATCACGCATGCTCATTGGGACCACATCCAGGGGCTCCCCTTTTTTAGACCGGCTTACAATCAAAAAAACGAGATTCGCATTTTAGGGTTCGACGGCGCCTGTGCCACCTTCAGCGAAATTCTTGCCGAGCCAATGAAGGCGCCGTTCTTCCCGATAGCGATGCGCGAGCTCTCCGGGAAAATCGACATCAGTCGGCTGAGTGAAATGACGTTTTCCCTCGGCAAGGTGCAAGTGCACGCGATTTTTGTGAATCATCCTGGCGTCTGTGCGGGCTATCGCCTCTTCACCAGCGCTGGCTCAATCGCTTTTCTGCCGGATCATGAGCCATATGAATTCTTTCTGCATTCGGCTCGTGGAAATAAGATGAGTCCGGAACAAGCAAAGAAAACTGCGGCAGATGGGCATGAGACTTTGGTCCAATTTCTCCACGGCAGTGATATTTTGATTCTCGATGCGCAGTACACCGACGAGGAGTATCAACGGCATATCGGATGGGGACACGCTTCGGTCTCAAGCGCCGTTGCTCTCGCGCTCGACGCCGAAGTCCACAGGCTTCTGCTTTTTCATCACGACCCGGGTCACGATGATCAGATGGTGGATAAAATGTTAGAATCCGCTCGTGCGCTCGTAGCAAAAAGCGGACAGTCCATGGAAGTTGAAGCGGCTCAAGAAGGCGCTGAGATCCTGCTCGAGGCAAAGATCGCGGTGGCATAAGCCCCTCGAGTACCGATTGCTCAGCATTTGCAGCAGGGAACATCGTTCCTAAATTTCTCCCTCGTTGCCTCGTGGTGTAATGGTAGCACTAGAGACTCTGAATCTCTCTGTCTAGGTTCGAATCCTAGCGAGGCAGCCATTTAATTTTCAATTTCGGATTTGCGATTTGCGATTTGCTCGTCGCGGCGTTTGCGAAAGAAGTCCTGCAAAATCGCGGCGCATTCATCTTGCAAGATGCCGGATGCAGTGTCGCATCGATGATTTAAGCCTGGCATTTGGAGGAGGTTCATGACGCTGCCTGCGGCACCGGCAACCGGATCCGTGCAGCCGAAAATAACGCGTCGAACTCGCGTGTGAACGAGCGCGCCTGCGCACATCGCGCATGGCTCCTTTGTCACGTAAAGATCGCAGTCGATCAATCGCCAATCGCCCACTCCCGCCTCAGCCTGCGTCAACGCCAGCATTTCCGCGTGCGCGGTCGCGTCTTTGAGTAATTCCACCTGATTATGGGCGCGCGCGATAATCCTGCCTTCACGAACCACAACAGCTCCGACCGGCACTTCACCGGCTTCGTTTGCTTTTTGCGCCTGCCGCAATGCTTCGCGCATGAAATACTGATCGTCCGGCGGTTCGAGCATCGAGAACGTTGTAGCCACGGCCCTATGGCCGTCCAATCATTACTTGGCTCGTTTAGTGACTGGCCAAAGGCCAGTGGCTACAAAAAACAGCGGCACTTGCCGAAAAAATTTCTTCGGCATATTAGGGACTGCTCATGCACGACAACATTGAATCGCATCTGGTCGAGACACGCGTTTTCCAACCACCCCGGGACTTCAGCAGTAAGACGCGGATCAAAAGTCTCGCTCAATATCGGCGAATGCACCGCGAATCCATCAGGCAACCCGCAAAATTTTGGGCGCGAGAGGCAAGCGAACTCGTCTGGCGGGGAAGATGGAAAAAGGTCCTCCAATGGAAGCCGCCTTTTGCAAAGTGGTTCGTCGGCGGGAAGCTGAACATTTCCGAAAACTGTCTCGATCGACATCTGAGTCCCGAAGGTTTTCGGGGGAACAAGGCGGCAATTATCTGGGAGGGCGAACCGGGCGACAAGCGCACCCTCACATACCAGCAACTGCACCGCGAAGTTTGCCGTTTCGCGAATGTGCTGAAGCGCAACAAAATCAAAAAGGGCGATCGCGTCATCATTTATCTTCCGAATATTCCTGAAGCAGCGATTGCCATGCTGGGGTGCGCGCGGATTGGCGCGGTGCATTCAGTGGTGTTCGGTGGATTTAGCTCCGACAGCATTCGCGATCGGATTATCGACAGCGGGGCCATTGCGCTGATCACGGCCGACGGCGCGTATCGCCGCGGCGGGATTGTGCCGCTGAAGAAGAATGTCGATGAGGCGCTTCGCGAGAGAACGTCTGTCCGGCGCGTGGTCGTTTTTCGCCGAGCCGGAAACGACATCCACATGGAGGAGGGGAGGGATGTTTGGTGGCATCGGGAGCTGGAGTATGTCGATGCGAACTGTCCAGTTATGCCGCTCGATAGTGAACACCCGCTTTACCTTCTGTACACGAGCGGATCCACTGGAAAACCGAAAGGAATTTTGCACACCACGGGCGGCTATTTAGTGGGCGTGTATGCCACCATGAAATACGTCTTCGACATCCGCGACGAAGATATCTTTTGGTGTACCGCTGACGTAGGGTGGGTGACCGGTCACAGTTACATCGTCTATGGTCCGCTCGCGAACGGCGCCACGGTTGTTATGTATGAAGGCGCGCCGAACTGGCCGGAGCCCGATCGGTTCTGGAAAATCATCGAAGAGTATCGAATCAACATTCTCTACACAGCTCCAACGGCGATCCGTGCGTTTATTCGCTGGGGTGAGCATTGGGTGAAAAAGCATGATCTTTCATCGCTGCGCCTGATCGGCACAGTCGGCGAGCCAATTAATCCGGAAGCATGGATGTGGTATCACAAGAACATCGGCGGCGGGCGTTGTCCCATCGTTGATACTTGGTGGCAAACGGAAACAGGTGCGATCATGATCACGCCTTTGCCGGGCGCAATTCCCACGAAGCCAGGCAGCGCGACGCTTCCGTTTTTCGGAGTCGATCCAGCCGTTGTTGATGAAAGAGGGCGCGAAGTCGGACCGAATGTGGGTGGCAAGTTAATCGTTCGCCGGCCCTGGCCTTCGATGTTGCGTACGATTTACGGCGACAAAAGTCGTTACCGGCAGCAATACTGGAGTGAATTCAAGGATAATTATCTCACCGGAGACGGCGCACGCCGCGATGATGACGGCTATTTCTGGATCGTTGGGCGGATTGATGATGTTCTGAATGTGGCTGGCCACAGACTTGGCACATCGGAAATAGAAAGCGCGCTTGTCAGCCACCCGCGAGTCGCGGAGGCGGCGGTCGTTGGCAGACCCGATGAATTGAAGGGCCAGGGAGTTGTGGCTTTTGTGACGGTGAAAACAGGAGTCGATACCACCGGCGGGCTAAAGGAGGAATTGCGCGAACACGTCGCCGTGCGTATTAGCGCGATTGCGAAACCAGATGATGTGCGCTTTGCCGAGGCGCTCCCAAAAACGCGCAGCGGTAAGATCATGCGGCGGCTTCTGAAAGAAATTGCAAGCGGGGCAAAGGTCACCGGCGACACGACTACACTCGAAGACTTCAGCGTATTAGCGAAGTTGGCGGAATCGGAAGAGGCTTAGGACCAGTGAGCTTCATCCGCACAGGCTTCCGCGAAATCGGCTTGAAGATCAGGCGCCAGCGGACGCGCATCGCGCTTCGTCACGAGAGACGTCTGCTCCAAAAAAGTGAAATCAACCTCGGGCGCGAAGGCACTGCGCAAGCGGCCAATTTCCCCGAGCTGCGAAACGAGATCGTTGCGCTGAAGAAGCTGGAGCAAGAGCAAAAAGAAGTCGCGCTTCGAATTGCCCGAATCGAAGAAGGAATAAAAACGATCGAAGCAGAACGGCAGCAAAATGCCCGGGAGCAATCTGAAGTAATTGCCAGGCTGGAAGCGCAGAAGAAGCCGCTTCTTCACCGGCGCAACGAAGCGAAGAATAATCTCGAGGTATGCGAGCGCGAGCTCGCCGCCGTGGAACGCCGCATTCAGGAGAGCGAAGCTGCGGACCGGGATCTGTTGAAACAACTCTCCGATCTGCATGCTCTCACCCCTGCGCCTGCGGACCTGGAAGCGCGATCCGCGAACATCACCGCGCGGCGAGCGCGTCTGCCTGACGAACGCGCAGAACTTGTCCGCGCGCGCCTGGGCAGCGCCGATGCAGTGCGCCTAGCAAAGGAAAAGCTGAACGCGGCGGAAGCGGAAGTTTCGATGCTGGAAAAGAATATCGCTCGAACGCGGAGTGATTTTGAAGCCCGCGAGCGAAAATCAAATGACAACATTCGGCTGCAACAGGAAGCAGCGCGTGATGCGCGAGCACGACATCAGACAGTCGAAGAGCGAAAAAATCCCGCGTATTTGAGTATTGGCCGACATCTAGCCGCGAAGGGGGTTGCCCCGCCAAACGCGCCGCACTTGCTGGCTGAGGCACATCGCCGCCGCGAAGCTGTGGATTCGCATTTGCAGCACAAAGCAGAGTTGGCGTTGCTCTCCGGTCAGATCGATAAACAGGAGCTGCGGAAGTTTTATTTTAGCGTGTTCTCGGTGCTCGTTCTGCTCGCGCTCACTTTGCTTGTTGTTTTCCAATCTCCACGAGGACGCGAATGGCTGCCGCAAGAAACCGATACGATCCTGTCTATTAATGCAGACCAGTTTGAGCGTGCGAAGCTCCCAAAACGCTGGCGCAACGAGCAGCCGGCGCTTTGGCCCGGACTAATCAGCGCAGCCGCGGCAATTCCAGGATTAAATGTGTCTCGCGACGTTGTTCGTATCACGCGTGCGCTCACCACAAACGAAGCCGGCGAGAGTCGGGAGTTTAATCTCGTTGAAGTCCGCCGCGGCGGTCTCTCCAGCGTTATGCGCGCAATTGGGGAGGATAAAAGTTTCGAAAAGCGGTTGATCAGCGGATTGCCCGTCTGGGAACGACCACCCGCCTCTGCCGAGCCGCCTTCGCAAGACTCCGGCGCGTCAGGGGCTACGGCGGGCAAGCCGGGTTTTGCCATCGCCCGTGTGGGACCGGGTACGCTGGCTGTGGGAGCACTGGATGCAGTAGATGAACTCGTACTCGTGCGTCTCGGGATGAAACCGGACCTGAAAATAACCGGTCAGCTATTCGATCGTTTCCAAGCGCTTGATCGTGACAGCGCGTTGCGACTGATTTCCCGCGATCCTCCCGATCTGGCGCGCGTTTTCCACCCGATCTTTTCCCGTGAACTGCTCGAGGTCTCACAATTGCTCGGCCTTGCAGTGAACCTGCAGGATCCGGTAAAAGCCAGAGTGTTGATTAAAGTGAGTGCACCTAAAAGCGCGGACGATCTCGCGCGAAGTTTGCACGATAAGCCGCAGCAGTGGCTGCAGTTGCCGGACTCTCAACTGTTGCTCTATTCCCAGCCGCCGGAGGTTCTAAGACACGGGGAATCGAACCTGGAATTGCGTTTCACAATTCCCGCAGATAGCGCTCGCATTCTGTTGCAGCGTCTGGCAAAAACGGACACTTCCGCGGCGATGGCAACATATTAACCAACAGAAAATGAGAGGCTGTAACACGTATGTCTCGTTAATTGCTGCGATGACAGCAGTGCTGGTATCACTGGATGCACGAGCTGGCGGACCTCTTGTTGATGTTCAGTCCGTTGACCCGACGATCGTGGTTGAGTTGCGGTACGCGGGTCGAAACAATCTGATTGGACATCCGCTTTATCCATTTGGAACACGTGCGCGCGCGCGGCCGGAAGTCGCCTCCGCTTTGGCCGTGGCCCAGGCTTTTCTGCGCCGCTACCAATGCGGCCTCAAAATCTGGGACGCATATCGACCGGTGGCGGTGCAGGCCGAGCTTTGGAAGGAGTCACGCAACAGTGATTATGTGGCCAATCCCGGGATCGGCGTCGGCTCGCTGCATAGCTGGGGTATCGCCGTCGACGCCACCCTGGTCGATACATGGGGTCGCCCTGTTCTAATGCCAAGCGACTTTGACGATTTTACTCCCGCGGCCATGTGGCGTTACGCCGGCTCCTCCGCCGAGATTCGCGCACACGTGCGTTTGTTGCAGTACGCAATGTATAAGGCGGGTTTTTGGGGATTGCGTACGGAATGGTGGCACTTCACCATTGCTGACTGGCAAAAGTACTTGCCGCCTGAAAAAGCGAAGATTGCCGGCAAAGTCCTCGGAACCAGGTGGGACGGCAGGTTGTGATAGATTCGATTCTACATGGTTTGCGCCAGCCGGAATACGTTCATGTTTTGCTCAATCCGGTGCCGGTTTACGGGCTCCTCGTTTCCTGGATCGGACTGATCATTGCTTTTTTCTTAAAGAGTCGCCGAGCTCAGATCGCGACGTTAGCCCTCGTGTTCATCTGCGCCCTTTCTGCATGGCCAGTGTATGAATTTGGCCAGCAGGCGTACGATCGCGTCCTCTCCATGACAGATGAGGCTGGGGAACGCTGGCTGGATGAACACCAAGATCGAGGCGAAGATCTCATCTGGATTTTCTATGCGCTCGCAATTTTGAGTGCGGCCGCGATCGTACTGCCGATCAAATGGCCAAAATCGTCTGCGCCGCTGCTTATCACAGTGATTGTGCTCGGTGCCGTGACCTTGGGAGCTGGCGGGTACATTGCTTACGCCGGCGGCAGAATTCGGCATCGCGAATTTCGAAGCGAACCGCCACCGCCTAAAAGACCAGAACACGAACATTAAAATCGTTACGGAAACTGAGATGTCTCGACGCGGAGATATCCTCAAGGAGTAGAAAACATTATGCCGACTTACATCAGTTTGGTACAATTTACCGACAAGGGCATCCAGGCCGCGAAGGAGAGTACACAGCGCGTGGCCGACTGGGCTGCCAAGGTGCAATCGATGGGCGTGAGCGTGAAGCAAATGTATTGGACGCTCGGTGAATACGACCAGGTGTGCGTGTTCGAGGCCCCTGATGACGAGACAGCCGCCAGCGTGTTACTGGCAGCGGATCTTTTGGGCAACATCCGCACACAAACGCTGCGTGCTTTCACTGCTTCCGAGATGAAGAAGATCCTGGCAAAGGTGCCGTGACCACGAAAAGCTAGAGGTGCGCAGCTTCCGGCGATTGTTCCCGCCTCCGCGGTTTGAGCAGAATCATTTCGACCTCCGTGCTTTGGTCACTTTGCGTCTGCCAACGCTAAGTTTTTTGTTTGTGTCGGAGAGTCTCACC
This sequence comes from Verrucomicrobiota bacterium, assembly GCA_003218135.1. Lineage (GTDB taxonomy): Bacteria > Verrucomicrobiota > Verrucomicrobiia > Chthoniobacterales > UBA10450 > Udaeobacter. The sequence continues at coordinate 215 of QHNQ01000119.1, read as the reverse complement.
AGTTCGTCGAGATTAAATGTACGACGCCGTCGAGTTCCCACCTCTCGACAATCGACCTGATACCAACCGTTCATCCGGTCCACTCGGTACCGTTTCTGGCCAACGCGCATCGGTTCGCGCGCAATCACACGATGGATCACTTTTTCATACTTCGAGCGTGGCCAGCGTCGCATCCGGCGGCGGCCCCAATCAACCGTCCGCCCGACATCGTCGTA
>QHNQ01000118.1 GCA_003218135.1 Verrucomicrobiota bacterium | reverse complement strand
ATACTGATGGATGGCTCGGCGCGCTTTTCGATTGGTTCCGCGGCATGGACGCGCCCTACAATCTGCTTCCATCGCTGCACGCGGCACTCATGTTAATTTTGCTGGATGTTTATTTTCGTCACACGCGCGGTTTCGTTCGGGTTACGATCATGATGTGGTTCGTTCTGATCGCGTTGTCGCCACTTCTCACATATCAACATCATGTGATCGACATCGTCGGCGGTTTCGTTCTGGCTGCGCTCTGTTTTGGGCTTTTTCGGGAACCGGATTTCTGCTCGCTTCCAGATCGTTCCGAGACTAATAATCGCAACTCGCCCTTATGAACTACAACGACCTTATTCAACTTTATTTCGAGCGCTCGACCGCGATGCAAGCCTACTGGAATCTTTACGTGCTGATCGTTGGCGGACTGCTCGCATTTTCATCGCTGCGCAAACAACCCGCCGCGATTACCACGTTGATCGTGTCGGTTTTGTTCGCCTTGTTCGCCTACAAAAATCTGGATGCCATGTACGACACGACTCAGCAGCGGTTTGCCACGATCGAGGCGATCAAACAATTCGATGCCAGTGGAACAAACGCCGCCAGCTTGAAACAAACGCGTGATCTTCTCGAGCCGACGCTCACGCCTGCGACTTACGGAAGCGTCCGCGCCACACATGTGACCAGTGATGTCCTCACCATTGCGGCACTTTGGGCGATGGAATTTCGGCGGCGAAGATTGAAGCGCACAACTCCAGCACAATAAACGCTGTCGTTGTAACGGTGCTTGTGCCAAGCACCGAAGTAAACAAATAATAGGCGTCCGCCGACTGTGGACGCCTCTACAATGAATTCGGTCTCGGAGAATCTCGAGCGGGTGCGCGAGCAGATCGCGCGGGCGGCGGCGAAGGTTGGACGCGCCGCGAGCGACGTTGAGCTCGTCGCCATCACAAAGACGCATCCTGCTGAGAAAGTACGCGAGGCGATCGAGGCTGGGCAAAATTTATTCGGCGAAAGTCGCATTCAGGAAGCGCGCGCAAAAATTCCTGAGCTACCTTCAAATGTGCGCTGGCATTTCGTAGGACATCTCCAAAAGAACAAGATTCGTCATGCGTTACCGCTTTTCGAATTGATTCACAGCGTCGATTCACTCGGGCTAGCGCAAGACATGAACCGAATCGCAGAAGAGGAGGCGATGCATCCACGCGTGTTACTCGAAGTCAATGTAGCAGGCGAGGGGAGCAAGTTTGGGTTTCAGCCAGATAAGCTGTGCGAACAAATGGAAGAGCTGCTCTCGCTGCCGCGATTATCGATCTTGGGCCTGATGGCAATTCCGCCGCTTGCCGAAGAAGCGGAAGCGTCCCGAAAATATTTCGTTCAGTTGCACGAGTTGCGCGATCGCCTGCAAAGCGAATTCCGGGTCGATCTCTCGCAGCTGTCGATGGGAATGACACAAGATTTTGCGATTGCAATCGAGGAAGGCGCGACACTGGTGCGCGTGGGCACAGCGATTTTCGGTGAAAGGAAGGGCGCTTTCAAAAGCACCCACGGCGGTTTGGGAACCGCCGCTCCTTGAAATCATATGCGTTTGGAGCCGATCAATATTCAACAAGTCGGTGACGAGCTGGCGATTGCCTGGAACGATGGCACGGAATCATTTTTGAAACTTGAGCTGCTGCGGCGCGCGTGCCCCTGCGCGGCATGCGGCGGCGAGCCGGACGTGCTCGGCAATACCTTGCGTCCACATCTGACCTACACCGACAAGAGTTTTCAGCTGATCGGCTTGGACCTCGTCGGCGGTTATGCATTGCAACCCCGCTGGGCAGACGGACACAGCACGGGAATTTATAGCTTTACTTACCTGCGCCGTCTCGGGCAGGCTTCGGGCTGAGACTTGGCAGATACGCTTGCAAGCAACATGAACTGGATGGCGAAGATAGCGATCGTTTTTGTTTGTTTCTCGCTGTGCGGCGCGGGCACTTTTATCGCTTCGACACAAAAGGAGAATCCATCACAAAAAAGCGACGTGATGCGGGTGAAAAATCGCGAAGCAGTCGGACGCGTCTGGATTTTGACTTAGCGTGGCGAGCTTCGGGCGCGCAGTTGGGACGAGTTCTGTTCCCGGCAGCTATCGCCCTCGATCAATGCTTTGTCCGTACGTCGGGATCGTAATTCGTAGCAAACTTGTTCGCTTACGCTGAGGTTGAAGTCGTCGATCTGGCAGCGACGCTTGAACAAGACAGAATTCTCCGGGTGAGAGGTCAGTATCGCCGCAGCGAAACGAGCCCTGCAGGCAGCAGATAATCGCAAATTGACCAGGCGGCGCGGCTTCGCGCGGAGAATCGAGATTCCATTTTTGGATTTCAAATAACTTGTGACTCAGGAGAAGTTCGCCTTCGGCAGGCAGCAGTCGAGGCCGAACGTCATTGAAATCTATGGATTGGAGCGCTTGCTCGATGTGTAACTCTCGCGGCTTGTCAGTCATTGGATCGACGCGATTCCAGTCGAATACGCGGTAAGTAGTGTCGCTATTCTGTTGGATCTCAATTAACAGATTGCCTGGACTGATTGCATGAAGGCGTCCGGCCGGAAGAAAGGCGATGTCACCTGGTTTCACACGAACTTTGTGAGCGTAATCAGCAGCTGTCCCTTCGCGTAGCGCGGTTTCGAATTGATCGCGCGTGATGGCGTCGTGAAGCCCGAGCAAAAGTTCGGCGCCGGTATCGGCAGCGGCAACGTACCAAAATTCAGTTTTCGGCTCGCCGCCTAGTTTTCTGGCGATTCGTACCGGCGGATGCACTTGCAGCGAAAGTCTGTCGTGCGCATCGAGAAGTTTGATGAGCAATGGAAATCGCGGAGCGTCGTGAACCTCGCCGAAGATCGTTGATCGCTCCTCAGTCCAGAGTTCGTGCAGAGTTTTGCCTTTGAGTAGACCACGCGCGACGATGCTTTGCGCTTCCGGACGATCGACAATCTCCCACGATTCACCGATTCGTTTTCCGGCGGGCAATTCCTTGCCAAACAGGTCGGCAAGTTTGCGCCCGCCCCAAATTCGCTCCATAAAGATTGGCTCGAAGGTGAGGGGACCGCTGATTTTGGATTTTGGATTTCGGATATCGGATTTCAGATTTGTAAATTTGTAGGGCGTTTCTGTGAAACGCCATTTATTTTGGCGTCTGACACAGACGCCCTACAAGACGAATGCGAGTTTTCCTGAAATACTGGTTGCCGGTACTGATTTGGCTCGGCGTGATTTTTCTTGGTTCGACGGACCTGATGTCGGCCGAGCACACGTCACGATTCATTGTGCCAGTGTTGCTCTGGTTGAAACCGGGGATGTCGCCAAAGACAATCTGGTTCATTCTGGTATTCGTGCGCAAATGCGCGCACCTGAGCGAATACGCGGTTCTAGCTCTTCTGCTGTGGCGAGCGCTTCGTAGCAGCCCAGCTCTTCACATGAAAATACCGATATTATTTGGCGCAGTTCTACTGGGATGCGCACTTTTTGCTGCAAGCGATGAATTTCACCAATCATTCGTTAAGACCCGAACTCCCTCAGTTCGCGACGGCCTGCTGGACGTTGTTGGGGCACTTCTCGGACTGTTAATTGTCTCGAGTTTCGCACCGCGACATCCTAAAAAGAGCCGACGCACGACGCAGAGCGAGATCGTTGATGCGTAATTATGACTCTCGCACACGCTGGGAGTTCCCTTGTTGCGACTGTTTAAAACTGAACGAAATGATCACGCGTGAGTGGGGCATCGCAGTTGAAAAACAAAGTGAGTAAACATTCTCGGGTTGAACTGCACGACTCGCGGACGCGCACAAAAGCTCGGTCTGCGCTGGCTGCTGTTATACCGTGTCTCGCGGTCTTTCTAGCAACAGTGTGGATGTTGGGAGGCGCTAGCGAACAAGTGGCAGCCGGAACTGAAGGAGCAAAGGGTTCAGGTGCGTCTGTTATCACTGCTAGGCCCGACAGCGTAACGCTCACTGATGGAAGTGGCAGCACGGAGATCCAGTGGGATACAGGAAACGGATCGATCGGTTTTGTCTTTGTAACAGGAACCGACCGAAAACCGGTGCTCTTTGCTACAGGCCCAAAAGGAAGTCAGGTCGCTCCTTGGATTCACTCGGGCAAATATGTATTCGAGCTTTATGGCGACGAGGACCGGCGGACGCTGCTCGCCAACGTAATCGTTACTGGAAACGCTGAAACCGAAGCCGCTCCGCAAGCGATGTTATGGCGAGGCAGAGTCCGTTGGCTGCTACTGCTGGTACTTTTGGCGATTGTATACTTCGCAGTTTATCTCAGCTCAACCGGAACACTACGCACTACGTTTCCTACGGAGCCGACCACGTCGCCTCGCCGACTGCATGTTGCACGAAACCTACTGCTTGGTTTAGCCGCGTTCCTTTGCGTGGATGGCGCCATTTTTCATAGCGGATTGTACGTCTCCATCTTGGCTCCGAATTCATACGCAGGACGTATCGCGGAAATTACCAAAGCCGAAGAACAGCGCGATCCATCAGGTCTAAAGGAGGTACTGGTCTTGGGGGATTCACGTATAGCTGAAGGATTCTCCAGCAGACTTGCGGATGAGCTTGGTTCTCCGAGCGGACTCAAGTTTGTGAGCCTCGCCGAACCAGCCGCTTCGGCTAACACGTGGTACTACATGGTTCGGGATGTCGATCCCACCACGCGACGGTATTCAGCGATCGTCATCCCTTACGGGGTCGGCTATGAACCAAACAGCGCCGATCCTTTGCGAATCTCTATGACAGCTCCGCTGTTGCGATATGCAGACTGCCTCCATTTTGCGTCTGGTTTTCAAAGGTGGTCTGGCCGGTTCAGGGCATTTACCGCGTGCATACTGCGAGGCTCGGCCTATCAGGACGATGTTGCCGATTTTGTTGAACATCCTGTCGCGCGTTTAAGAAGTATTCAACAAGGGCCCAAGAGAACACATTCCCGTGAGGTTTACCAAGGTCGGGACTACGATCTTGTGGGCACGTCTTATGATGCTACGTCAGGGGAGGTAACATTCGCGCCAAAGTTAACCGAAACTCAGAGGCAGGCGATCCGGAAAAGCTTGATACAACCGTCTGAATCGGACGTAGAATATTCGCTCAAACTACAACGCGAGTGGATTCCACAAATCATGAATCGTTATTCGAAAAGTCCCACCGCAATTGTGCTTACGCCTGTCCCTCGCGGTCCATTTGTAGAGCTTCCTGGATTTTCCAGGCCATACCATTCTGTTCTTCCAAATGCTATAACTCAAAGAACGCCTTTTTCATTGCCGGAACAAAGGTTCGAGTTTCTTGAAAAACCCGAATATTACTTTGACGCCTTCCACCTCAACGCGAAAGGCCGGCAAAGATTCACGGAAACACTGGTGGGTGAGTTAGTAGGACGTCTTCGATCAGCTGATACGACGCCATACTTCACCCCGGAATCCAAACTAGCTGTGGATGGACCGCTAGAACGCAGTGACGCGAATTAGTTTCTTAACCTAAATACCCGCGTGTTATTCAATAGCTTCCAGTACTGGATCTTTTTTCTGATCGTGGTCGTGCTGTTCTACAGCATGCCGTTTCGTGTCGGGAAAGTGCTCTTGGTATTGGCAAGCTATGTCTTCTACATGTGGTGGGACCCACGATTTATCGTCCTTATTTTGACTTCCACCGTAGTTGACTATTTCCTGGGAATTTGGCTGGAGGTCACAAGCGGCCCGCGCAAGAAGGTTTTACTTGCGATCAGCCTCATCGTTAACCTCGGGCTTCTCGGCTTCTTCAAGTACTACGACTTTTTTGCTGGCTCGCTGGCTGCGCTACTGCACATACCCAAGTCATCGGTTGTGTTACAAATTATTCTTCCTGTTGGAATCAGCTTCTACACCTTCGCCAGTCTTTCGTACACATTCGATGTCTATTGGGGAAAAATGAAGGCGGTCAGAAACTTCATCGATTACGCGCTGTTCATTGCATTTTTCCCGCATCTTATTGCAGGTCCAATCATTCGCGCGCGGCAATTCATCTTTCAGATACCGCGCTGGCAACGGCCGGCGGCCATTGTGGTCCAGAGCGGTATTATCCTCGTCCTCTCCGGCCTTTTAAAGAAGATGGTATTTGCCGATCGATTCGCCGTGGTGTCCGATTCGTACTTCAGGGACCCGATGGCGCACCCCGGCTGGCTGGCTGCGTGGTCGGGCTGTCTTGCATTTTTCATGCAGGTGTTCTTTGATTTCTCTGGCTACACTGATATAGCTCGCGGTTGCGCCAAGCTACTGGGCTTTGAATTTCCGCTCAATTTCGCGCGACCATTCCTATCCAGAAATCCACCCGACCTGTGGCAGCGATGGCACATAACGCTTTCAACGTGGGTACGCGACTACTTGTTCATGCCATTCAGCCGCGGAAGGAAAGGTCGATTCGTGTTGTACCGCAACATGCTGGTTGTGATGGTTCTTGTGGGACTATGGCATGGAGCTAACTGGACATTTGTCGTATGGGGGGCATACCATGGCATTCTCCTACTCGGATACCGTCTTTTCGATCGGGCAACAGTTGGCACGGCGATCGACAGAATCATGAAAATGCGTTGGTTTGTGCCATTCAGCGTCGGCTTAATGTTTGCCGCTTTTATATTAAGCGCGGCGTTCTTTCGTCCGAAAACTCTCCAGACCAGCGGATATGTTTTGAGTGCGCTATTCGGTTTCCAGCATGTAACTGGCGAATTTCTGTTAACAACCGGAACGATCGTGCTGCTTTTCATTTCGCTGTTCCTGGCGGTTGCACAGGAACGCAATCAGTTTATCGATCGCCTGGCGCTGCAACCGGCGCGCGTTCAAATCCCGGCATACGTACTGGCGTTTCTGGCGCTCGAACTTTTTCCGGCAACAGGTCCGGTACCCTTTGTCTATTTCCAGTTTTGAGCGGCCGTTCTCGAATTGGGGAATGGCCGAAATGGGGATGGGCCTGACTGGGCTCGAACCAGTGACCCTGCGCTTATCAAGCGCATGCTCTAACCAACTGAGCTACAGGCCCTAGAAATTTCGCGAGTGAATGATTTAGTGATTTAACGATTGCCGTCAACAATCACTGAATCACTGATTCACTAAATCGCTAATTATTTGGAGGCAAGGGGATTCGAACCCCTGACTTCCAGCTTGCAAAGCTGGCGCTCTACCAACTGAGCTATGCCCCCGCGAAGAGAACAGTTGATAGTTGATGGTAGAGAGTTGAAACAAAATCAAATTCTCTTTTTACCGGAATCCTGCTTTCCCGATTTTGATTTTTCTGCGCAAACAAAATGCCGGATGTCGATCTTGCGATTCGTCATCCGGCATTGCAGTCGATTGTGCAGCAAAGACTGAATTGTGCGCTACCGTCTTTCTTCTTTGAGCTCTGGTTTCTTTCGATTCCAAAGTCTTCACGGCATGTCCGGGAAGTGATCAATTGATTCACTCCACGGATTTAGCCGTCGACCTATTCAACCGCTCTTCGAATCTGGAGATTCGAAGGCGATGAATTTCTCCTTAGAAAGGAGGTGATCCAGCCGCAGGTTCCCCTACGGCTACCTTGTTACGACTTCATCCCAGTTACCGCTCATAGCGTAGGCGGCTGCCTCCTTGCGGTTAGCGCGCCGGCTTCGGCTACAAGCGACTTCCATGATGTGACGGGCGGTGTGTACAAGGCCCGGGAACGTATTCACGGCGCCGTAGCTGATGCGCCATTACTAGCGATTCCGGCTTCATGAAGTCGAGTTGCAGACTTCAATCTGAACTGGGCCCAGTTTTAGTGATTTCCTCCACCTCGCGGTCTTGGATCGTTCTGTGCTGGGCATTGTAGTACGTGTGCAGCCCAGGCCGTAAGGGCCATACTGACTTGACGTCGTCCCCACCTTCCTCCCC
>QHNQ01000117.1 GCA_003218135.1 Verrucomicrobiota bacterium | reverse complement strand
CAGCCCATGTGCCGCCAAATGCTTGAGAAGACCAGCGCGAAATAGCCGCTGGTTGCCCGCCCCGGCCCTTGGAAGGCCGGGCCAGCGTTGCTGCTGGTCCAGCTGACGCCGCCGTTGGTCGAGCGGTACATCACATTCTGGCGCGTGGCCAGGCCGCCGCCGCCCTCGTTCATCGCCGCCACGTAAACCCGGCCACTGCCTTGCAGGTCGCCGGTGATCTGGATGTCGCGGATGAAGCCGGGGTTGAGTTGGACAGCGGTCCAGGCGGTGCCGTTGTCAGAGTAGGTGACGTAGAGGGCGCCGCCGCCAATGTTAAAGTCGTTATAGGAAATGTACATTCGTCCGTAGAAGGGGCTGGCCGGGTTGTTATCCACCCACATCGACTCACGGTCGTCATTCCCGCCGTTGTGGGCGCATGCGCCGGTGCTCCAAGTGACGCCGTTGGCGGAGGTCCACAGGCCGATGCCCTGGCCGCCACAGCCGGTCGCAAGGTCGCCGGCGAACCACATGCCCAGGCGCGCATTGTACACCACTATCGGGTCGCCGAAGTTGGTGCTGTGGCCGCTACACAACGGCTGGCCGGCGTGCCACGTGGCCCCATTATCGGTCGAATAAGAGAGGCCGCTGTAACAGCCGCTCGAAGTGCGGCTGTCGTTGTAGTTGACGACCCAGGTGTTGTTGGGGCCGCCCCATTCCATGCTCTCCGACTGGGTCACTTTGGGATAGGCGGCATCCGGGAGGATAACATCTACGTCGGTGCCGCCGATGAACAACGGCGCCGGCAGCAGGTTCTGGATAAACTGAGAGAAGCGCTCAGCCGGAGAAGGTGAGCCTCCCTCTGCTTCGCCGCAGGCGATCATGATGAGACCGGCCCGGAGATTCTCCTGCTTATCAATGCCCTTTTCGGGAATCGTGGAACAGTCAAATCCAGAAGGAAGGCGGATTGTGAAGTGGAGTTCTTTTTCATGGATGGAATTTAGCCTGAGGTTTTAGTTTCTTATTTCTCTTCGCTTGTCCGCCCGATTCTGGTCTTAGGTTTTTTTTCTAATTTCTCCTTCTTTTTTCACCTACTCCGAAAGAGAAACGCCCCGAGACGCTCTACGCCCTTCTTAGTCAGGATGGTCAGTAATTCAAATATCCGCTCCCAGCGATTGCCGCGGGCACAGAGACGATACAGCGCGCCTTCAAACTGCAAACGCAACGCCCGGGCCATTTGCGCCCAGCCTGACTCAAGCCCCTCACAAATGTCGATAGTATTGACACTGGTTAATTGGCGCAATGGTAAAGCCGATTGGATACATGCGTCCACGTTCCCATGTGGAGGTTCTCTGCAATCCATCTTAGGCTGACGGTCGTCTCCTCACGCAGTCGTCGCGCGAGCGCTACCTTGCTCTCATCGCCCTTGCGCCGCCGCTTTAGTTCCGCGTCGCTCCAACCCAGTCTCTTGAGTTCTCGCTGCACGATCCGCAAGGCTTTGGCCTGCTCGGTCTCATCCCGCTCACGGCTTGGATGCGCTTCCTTGGTTGGCACTTGGATCTTATCTAGTATCCAATCCAGAAAATCTTCGCCGCCCAATCTCTAGCCGCGGCGAATCGGCTGCAGTTGTTGCGTGTTATTGGCTTCCTGTGGTCTTTAAATGGGGTAATGGGTCATTAAATGGGGTCAGAGCTAAGTATTGACACACACCGAGATTGCTTTCGTCACAATCAGCGGCAAGAAGGCGGGGGTGGAACCGGGAATGTATCCCCTGGGTAGTGCTCGATGATCGGCAGGAAACCCTGCCCGAACGCCATCACGCGCGTCCGGTAGTAAAGCCTTGAGGTCACCGTGTAGTTGGCTGCGTCCTGCACCGATGCGAGGTAGATGATATTATTCGGGGTGACCGGCGGTCCCGCCGGCGGCAGCGTTCCAATCGGAATCGTTCCCACGTATTCCGAGCCGTCCCACGCCAGGGAGATGGATCCGAAATCATGAACGGTCGACGGCCTGGTGTCGATCTGAGAGGCGTAATAGAGCTTCACCTCGTTGATTGCCCTCTCACCGGCAGGAGCAGTCACCTGAAAGCCCATCGTGGTCGGTTGCGCGTCCATGTGAACGGCCGGCGTGCCGGGTGGCAACGGTCCATCGCTGAAGCAATACTTAAACCAGGAATCGATGTTCTGGATGAGCTCATACAGCTCTGCATAGGAATTTTCGTCCACGACCCCGTGCTTCCCGTTGGGCTTCATCATAATCCGTTTCAAGAACCGCGGGCTCGTCCCTGCGCTGCCAGTCCGCTGGTAGGTCGAATTGATCGCTGGTACGATGAAGAACTGGTCGTGTGTGCCGACGATGGTCAGCAGCGGTCCGTGCTGTGTCGGTGCATAGGCGATTGGGTCAAAATAGTTCAGGAATGTGGTAAGTGTCGGATCGCAGAAGTTCGAGACGGTGTTAAGGTGGTCCACTCTGCTTGGCATTCCGTCCCGCGTGTAATAGTAGAGACCGTGATAGAGCCAGGCGCCCGGATAGAACGAGATGTGGCGCCAATCACCTGCCACCGCAATCCCGACCGCGCCCTTCACTCGATCGTCCACGCCGTTAATGTAGTACGTGAACTGTCCGCCCATTGACGCCCCGATCACACCCAAACGCGTCCGGTCGATGCGGAATGGATTCAGGGATACATCTGACAATTTCTCGAAAAGGGTCAATGCCCGCATGCCGGCATACGCGTAATGGTACAGGTAGCTCACGTGAGGGGCCGGCACATTCATGATTTCTTCAACCGAAATCCATCCCTGGTTCGTGTCAGGCGGTCCGGTAGAAAGGCCCTGCCCCGGACCATCGATCGAGAGTGCGACGTATCCGAACGCCGCCAGGAGCATCGCCTCGTTCGGGTCCCCGTGCCCATGATGGCCGTGACCGATAACAATTGCCGGATACGGCCCGCCGAACAGTGGACTCGCCAAATAACCGTGGATACGAATGTGTCCACCGGTGTGTATTGCGTACGGCGGGCCCGCGTCAGCCCACGTCGCGTTGTTATTGGAGTCGAAGTAGACCTCGAAGTAGCCGGTCTGTGCAGTGATACTGTAATTCAGCGTGTTCTTGTCCCGAATCGTGAGCTGAGTATCGGCAGACCACAGGTCGAGAGGTGGGGACTGCGCGAACGTGCGACTGAAAGGACCGCCTAATAAAACGAAGAGGAGCAAACAGAAGCTCGATGTTTTTTTGAAGTGAGTCAGTGGATTCATTGTTTGTTCTTTCTCTTCTGTTTATATGGTTTTTGCGAAAAAGCTCCACCCGTGTCAAGGACAATTCGCGGCGACTATCAAAAAGCTCGCGAGTGGCTAGTTAGATCCGCCGCGGTCAGCACTCGCGGCTACAATGAGCGCCTTTGAGAATTTCCGTCTGACCGCATAAGATTAGCGCATGCCCATACGAGTATCTGCGATGCTTCTATTTATAGCCGTCGCGTCTTTTGCCGAAAGCGCACCGCTATCCGAGTCCGACCTCAAGAACCTTCTCGCAGGCATTCGGGCAAACCGCACTACGCAAGCCGATTTTCAAGAGGAGCGGGTGATGCGCCTGATGAAGAAACCGATCGTGAGCTCAGGCAAAATTTGGTTTCAGCCGCCGAACAAATTCCGGCGCGAGGTGAAAGGCAATTCGCCGAGCATCACCGTAAGCGATGGGCGGCAACTCTGGATTTATTATCCGAACTTCAAATCGGCCGAACGTTATCCACTGGGTAAAAGCTCGCCGCTCGATTCCACGGTGGCGGCGATCAATTCCGCGCTAAATCTCGAGAACATCGAAAATACTTTCCAAATCAACGCGACCAAGAGCGACAAAGGGTACGACCTGGCGTTACTACCGCGCACAGCGTCGATGAAACGAGTGTTTCAAAAGCTTGATCTGCATATCAACGAAAACCTACGCGTCGAACGTACGGATATGTTGCTGCCGAACGGCGACCGGATCGTGACTAGCTATTCGAACCAGACGCGTGCGCCTATTCCTGGGTCTACGTTCGAATTCAAGCTGCCAGCAGGCACCGAAGTAACCACCCCGCTGGGCCAATGAATCCAAGGCGTTAACGCGAAACGATGTTTGCGCAGCGCATGATTCCTGCGGATGATTGCGCCGTGACCCCAGACCATGTTGACGCCTTCGTAAAGCAGACCTGCGAGGTGATTGTCGGAAAGAACCGGGCGGTGAAGCTCGCCGTCGCATGTCTGCTCGCGCGCGGCCACCTTTTAATTGAAGATATCCCCGGCGTCGGCAAGACCACGCTTTCCCAAGCGTTGGCGCGTTCCCTCGCCCTCGCCTTTCAACGGATCCAATTTACCAGCGACCTATTGCCTGCCGACATTCTCGGCAATTCCATCTTTGACCGCCATGAGCAGCGGTTCGTTTTTCATCGTGGTCCACTTTTTTCGCAAGTGGTGTTGATCGACGAGGTAAATCGAGCGACGCCAAAAACACAAAGCGCGCTTCTGGAAGCGATGGAAGAACAACACATCTCAATCGACGGCGTGACCTACCAACTACCAGAGCCGTTTTTTGTAATCGCAACCCAGAATCCGCAAACTGCCGTCGGCACGTTTCCGTTGCCTGAATCGCAGCTGGACCGTTTTCTAATGCGCATCGAGCTGGGTGTGCCCGAGCGGGCTAGCGAGCGCGCCATGCTTTTAGGGATGGATCGGCGCGAGATGTTGAAGGAATTGAAGCCCGTCATTAGCCCACGAACGCTATTCGAGATCCAGGATAACGTGCGAAACGTGCACGCTTCGGCGGCGCTCCTCGACTATTTGCAGGATTTACTCGATGCCTCGCGACAGCGTCACACTACGGGTTTGTCGCCACGCGCAGGACTGGCGTTGCTGCACGCGTCCCAGGCATGGGCGCTGATGAACGGACGCGACATGGTTTTGCCCGAGGACCTTCAAGCAATCGGCATCGCAGTGATGGGGCATCGGCTCGGGCACGATATCGCGCAACCAGGACAAAGCGGACGCACACTCGCTGATAATCTGCTGCATAGCGTGCCTGTCCCGTGAAAACTGGAAAATTTGCGCTGGTTTACCCAACCGGGAATTTTGCGGCGCTACTGTTTGTGCTGGCCGCGATGTGGTACGCCGCCTCGAGCCAAAATAGCCCGGCCATCTATCTGCTGCTATTTGGGCTAACGGCGGTGTTTCTGGTTTCAATCCCGCACACCTTGCTCAATCTGGCAGATGTAACGATAGCGACGGAATCCGCGAAGCCGGCGTTTGCAGGTCAGGAGGTTTCCCTGCCAGTGGCGATCATGAATTGTTCGCGTGCGACGCGTCGGGGAATCCAACTGGTCTTGCCGACTCGAGGCGGCGAACGCAAACACGTCGACTTCATTGCAGCCGGCAAGGCCGCTCGTGTCACGCTCCGATTCCCAGCGAAGCAGCGGGGCGAACACCGGATTGGAACGCTTCGCCTGACGAGCATTTATCCGCTCGGTTTCGTTCGCGTTTTGAAGAAATTCGCCCCCTCGCAAACTTACCTGGTATATCCAAAGCCATCGGGCGATCCCCGGCTCCCGATGCATCGTGCGCGTTTACCGCACAGCCGGCCACAAACGGAGCTTGGAGAAGGCGATGACTTTGCAGGTGTCCGCGCTTATGTGCCCGGCGAATCTCAACGTCACATCGATTGGAGAGCCGTGGCGCGCGGACAGCCACTCATCACGAAACAATTTGCCGCCGAAGCGGAAGGCTCCGTACATCTCGATTTTTCTGCACTGCGTTTTCACGACGCTGAACAACGACTGTCGCAACTTGCGATGTGGGTGATCGAAGCCGAACGCGCGCGACGCCCCTACAGTTTACGTCTGCCAAACACAGACATCGCGCCCGCCGTTGGAGAGGCGCATTTTCATCGATGCATGCGCGCATTGAGTCTCTTCCAGGGCGAGGAAGGACCACGACCATGAGACTGAGTAAGAGTAGGAGTAGCAGGCGCACACAGCAGTGGAAAGATACCACTATCCCACGGCGACCGCTGCTTTGGCTCGCCGCCGCGCTGCTGTTCACACTCCCCCCGATGCTTGGCAATCTCGCGAGCTGGGTCGCATGGTTCTTTCTTCTCGCGCTGGCGCTGAAATTCTGGATGGAGCCAAGAGGTTACCGGCTTCGTTCGACTATTTTGAAACTGATTCTCGCGTGCCTGATGCTCGGTGCCATCTTTCTCAGCTACGGTACTCTCAAAGGCATTGAGCCCGGCGTATCGCTTTTGGCCGTTCTGGTATCGCTGAAAATTCTCGAAGCCCACACGGCGCGTGAGTTTCAAATGATTGTCATGATGGCGTGGGTGCTTTGCCTTTGCGGCTTTCTTCTTTCGCAGGACTTTGCGGTCGCGTTTTGTCTCTTTGTCGCATCCGCATTGCTGATTGCGGCGCTCGTTCAGTTTCATCGTGGGTCGTCACCTGGTGCTTTCTGGGTGCCGCTGGTGACGACTTTCAAACTGTTGGCTCAGGCCGCGCCAGTTGTTGTTTTATTGTTCCTCCTGTTCCCGCGAATCAATACAGGCTTACAGCTTCGGATCGGCGACTTTCACGCGGCGATGACCGGTTTTTCCGATCGGCTTTCTCCCGGCGGTATCGCGACGCTTGCAAATTCTTCGGAGATCGCTTTTCGCGCGGAGTTTCCCGACAGCAGGACTGGACCGGCCGGTCCCTTGTATTGGCGGGGAGTGGTCATGTGGCGTTGCGAAGGCATGGAGTGGCGAGGACCTTATTCGCCAACATCCATTTCCGATTCGTCTCGGCGATATCCCGCGCGCGACAAGGCAATTCGCCAGCGAATTACGATCGCGCCGCATGGCCTGCGCTGGATGTTTGCGCTGGATCGGCCCTTTGGAATCCCTTCTGGCGCAATGCTCGCGCGCGGCAATTATCTGTACAGCGTTCGGCCGATTAGAAAACCGCGCCGCTATGAAGTGCTCTCATCCATCGAACCGATAGACAAGGAACTCGATGCTTACGAACGCCGTCAAGCGCTTCAGCTACCTGCATCCATCACTCCGGCGGTAAGTGAGTTGGCAGCATCATGGGCCACACACGACTCTGAGCCGCGGGCGATCGTTAAAAGCGCTCTGCAGTTTTTTCGGACGCAAGGATTTCGCTATTCAGTGTCGCCTGGTGAATACAACAAGAACGATCTGGAAGAATTTCTCTTTCATCGTCGAACGGGCTTTTGCGAACATTATGCTGCCAGTTTCGCTACTCTGATGCGGCTGGCCGGAATTCCGGCGCGCGTCGTGGTCGGCTATCTGGGCGGCGAATATAATGATTTGGGCGGATTCTTTCTCGTGCGCCAAGCCGATACGCATGCCTGGTGCGAAGTCTGGATTCCAGACCACGGATGGATGCGAGTCGATCCAACCACTGCGGTTGCCCCCGACCGAGCTGGTCTTGATCTCAGCTCCTTTTTAGCCAGCCGCGTCGCTTCCGGAGAAATGGCCACTGGCCGGGGCGCGCTTCTTACCCGTTTGACGCGGTTGGCTCTCGTCAACCAGATTCGGTCTATCTGGGAAGCGCTCAATTATCAGTGGGATACTCGCGTCCTGGGTTTCGATGCAGACGTCCAGGACGTGTTTCTGACTTCGCTGGGACTGACCAAGAGCGGCCCTCTCCCGCTCGCCATGCAGGTGCTGATTGTTATTTTTGTGCTGCTAATCATTTATGCCGGCTGGATGCAATTGCGGACACGCCGTCGCGTCGATCGAATTCAGGCGTTGTATGAACGCTACTGTCAGAAGCTTGCCCGCATCGGGGTGCGACGCGATCCATGTGAGGGCCCAGTTGATTTCGAAAAACGGGCCACCCAATCATTGCCCAGCGCGTCGAAGTATGTTCGCCAGATCACCGAAACGTACATCGCCTTGCGTTATGCGCCGGAACCTGCCGTGATTAGCGTCGATAAATTCGCAAAGGAAATTAATGCGTTTACCGCCCACACGTAACGCACGGCCCGAAGTGAGAGGCAGCCCTGCGCGCAGCGCGTATTCGATTCGAGAGTTGTTGTGAGGGACTTGGCGAGCGCGCTTTCCTCAGCCAACAGAGTTCGCTGGACGTAGTGATTCCGAAATTCTATAAGAGGCTGCTATCATGTTGCCCGTTTGGCTGGTTCTTTGCCTTGTTATACCGATGTTGCCAACTTCATTGGAGTGCGCGGAACGAGCGGAATCTGGCGATTCATCTCAGATCATTGCTGGTATTCCGCGAGAGCGCGTTGAATCAACCGCTATTGCGGGTGTTGGCTACAGCAGACGGCGTCACATCCTCGAAATTCAATTCGTAAACGGCGCTATCTACCGCTACCTCGACGTGCCGGCCGCGGTGCATCGCGATTTAATGTCCGCGGAATCAAAAGCGCGCTTCTACGATTCGGATATCCGCGGCCATTATCGTTCTGTCTTGGTTCGGCCGCGGCAAAAGGCGCAAACTGAAAACTGATTCGAAGGCGTTCATCGGTTGAAAAAGAGCTGGCGCTCCAGATTGAATCGCCTCAGAGAGAGATTTCGGCTAACTTCAGCCGAGAAGCGAGTAGCGGCTTTCGTTGTCGTTGCCTTCATACTCGGGCTGATCACAAAGTGCTACCGCCACGCGCATCCGTCCCCTGCTCTGCTGAAATCAAACCAGACACCAACTGAATTCGCTTCACCCGATCCTGCTTCAATGCCGACTCGAAAACGGATGGGAAAAGCGCGCAAAGGAAGTCCACAACCGACCTCGGAGGCACGCGTGCCGGAGACGTTGGAGTCAGAAAGATAAACCATCCTGCTGCGAAGTTTTTTCAGCGCTCCAGTTTAATCTGACTTGAGATATTTTGCTGGAACCGGATCGACAGAACTCTCGTGCTGCCAATAGATCGTCACGATCCACCAACGAATGCCGTCATGAAACAGCTGAATGCTGTTGATCCCACGCATGAACGGCTGTGCGTCGCTGGGATCACGACGCGATTCATATGTGCTCCAGACATGCGCGAGGTGGCCAAAGTGCTCGACGCGCCGCGCGATTTCCGTTTCGTAGAAGCCGTTCTTTTCAAGAATCGGTTCGGCTCGCGCAATGAATCCATTTACGTCCAAAATATTCGGTGCGAGATCGACATCATCGCGTCCTGCTTCTTTTGCGGTGGGAATTAGGCGACTGCCTGGAAAGAAGAGCGAGCGCATCCGATCCCAATCGCGCTTCTTTCCCGCCGGTCCTGAGATCACGTCATAGGTTGCGGTGATAATCGCATCGATAGATTCGACGTCGCTTGCCATAGTTTCGCTTTTCATATCAAACACGCGCGAGCACCGCGCGCGCGGCGTTGTGTCCGGGAATACCGCTGACTGCGCCGCCGCGGAGCGCGCTCGACCCGCAGAGAAACACATTTTCGTGTTCAGTCTCGACACCCCAGGTCCCGACCTGCTCCTTGCGCTCGGCAAAAGGAAACGTCGGCGCGTCCTGAAAAATGTTCCCATGGTACATTCCAAGCGCATCCTCGATGTCCACCGGGGTTGTGCTTTCGATGCAACGACGCCCATCACGCGCGATGGCAAGACAATCTTCAATCGGTTCTTCGAGCCATTGATTAATACTCGCCAGGAATCTTCTCTCAGCTTCGCGCCGCATGTTCTCATTATCTCTGACGAACAAGTTCCAGGGTGCATCGAGTCCGAATAGCGTCATCGTGTGAAATCCTTGCTCACGCAGGTCCGGCGCGAGGATGCTGTCGTCTGTGAGCGTATGGCAATACATCTCGCACGGTGTTCTTTCAGGCAGGCGACCTTCAGATGCCTGATCGAAACTGATATTCATTTGTTCATAGCCTTCGTCGCTGTGGAACGTCCCGGAGAACGCATCCGCGGCCGGATATTTTTTCGCCTTCAGTTTCGGCAACCGCCGCAGGAGCATGTTGATCTTGAACACTGAACCTTCATCCGTGCGATCCGGCTGCAGGAATCGGCCCGTGAATTTCGCCAACACGTTGCGGCCAAAGTTGACCAGGAGAAATCGCGCTTCGACGGTCTCCTGCTTTCCATCGACGCGAAATTCCACGCTGCGCGTCTTGTCCGTCACATTCAACCCATGAAGATTGACATTGGTTAGAATTTCGGCGCCTGCCTTGCGCGCCACACGTTCCAACTCGGATGACACCGCCCCCATCCCGCCCACGGGCACCTTCCATTCGCCTGTCTTATTTCCGATGAGATGATAAAGAAAACAGCGGTTCTGCACGAGCGAGGAATCATACGGCTGCGTCAACACGCCAATCTTGGCATCCGTGAAGACGAGACCGCGCACCAGATCGTTTTCCAGATAACGTTCAATCGCGTTCCCGAGCGGTTCCTCGACCAAACTGCGCCACGCTTCCCGGGCGATTTCATCAACATTAAACCGGCGCGCCATTTCTTCTTTCGCAACCAGCGGCTCCAGCATCGAATCCCAGATCTGTTCGGCAAACTTCCGCGGCAGCGCGTAAAATTTTTTTAATCGCTCGAATTCGGCGTCACTTCCAGTCAGTTCGACGAAGGATTTTCGGCTGAGCTCTTCATCAAGATTGCTCAAAAGCAAGCCGCCATGATGTCCGTGATTCACATACGGTGTGAACGACGCGGTGCCGCGTCTGCGCAATTCAAGGTTCAGCCCGAGATCGCGAATGATTTTCTGCGGAAACAAACTGACCAGATACGCATACCGCGACAGGCAGGCATCGTAGTCCGGGAATATTTTTTGCGACGTGGTCGCTCCGCCGATGTAATCATTCTTTTCCAGCAACAGCACACTCAAACCCGCGCGCCCGAGATAACTGGCAGCCACGAGCCCATTGTGTCCGGCGCCGAGAATCACGACATCGTATTTACTCCTGTTCATACTCTTGCTGTGAGCGACTAAACGGTTTGTCTGTTCTGAATTCAATCATTGTTGTCGACTTGCGTGCCAAAGGATTTGCGGGTGAAATGGCCGCCTCTACAGTTTGATGTTTTGAAGCGCTGGTTGCCACTCATCATTTCTGTAGCTGTGCTGCTCATCGCGGCGCTGGCTTTGCAGATCGACTGGAGTTGGAAACGAAAACTTTCGCCGCGCGGCGGGCGCTATTTTTTCCACCGTGTGGAACTCGCGGTGCCGTCGTTCCGGCAGGCAGACGAGAAATGGAGTGACGATCCGCTGGGCGGAGTTGAAGCAAACGGCACCCTTGGTGGAGAAGGCTGCGCCGTCGCTGCCGCGGCGATGGTGTTTAA
>QHNQ01000116.1 GCA_003218135.1 Verrucomicrobiota bacterium | reverse complement strand
TGAGATAGTTGGTCTGGCGCGCTAAGCGAAAGTCGTCCCGGCGCTGCTTTTAAATGACCGTCGATTTGCCAGAAACAACTTCAAAGATGGAAGGACCGCTGGTGAAGCAGTTCTCCGTGTTTCTGCCGAACAAAGTTGGAGCGATGTTGGAAGTTGTGAAGCTGCTGAACACGGAAAATACGCATGTCGTAGCCCTCAGTGTGTCGGAATCCACCGACTCGGCCATTGCGCGGCTAATCGCCAGCGATCCGGCGCGCGTGGAGAAATTGTTTCGGGAAAAGAATGTCCCTTTCGGCGTTAGCCAAGTGGTGGTGATCGAGATGCGAGAAGTCGCAACCCAACTGGTGAAACTGCTCGCAGCATTGGTGATGGCGGAGGTGAATGTTCACTTCGCTTATCCGTTGCTGATCCGGCCGCGCGGCTTTGCTGCGATCGCGTTGCACGTAGACGATACCGAATGCGCGTCCTCAGTCCTGAGAGGCGAAGGATTCAAAATGCTCAGCCAAGACGATATTTCGCGATAGGGCGCTGTGATTGGTTGAAGCGCTGAAGCGTTAAACCGTTGAAGCGGGTCGTTATGAACTGTGTTGGACCCTTTGAACGTTTTAACGACTAAACGTGGTGCGGCCTGTTGACAGGCTGGTGAGAGCGCGCTTACAGAAAGTGGGTTTATTGCGGTATGCGGACTCTTCTCTCACGCCCGATCCAAGTTGATCCAAGCTTTCACATCGGGCTTAGCCTGGTTGTGATTCTGGCTGTGGCAGAGATCTTCGCTGCAGCGTCGTATTATGTTGTTCGAGCGCGCGCTGCACGAGTTTCGGCACAAGCAGTCGTACCAAGCGCCGCGCGTCCTGTAGCCTCTCCTGTGTCCGCGACGACATCCGCACCGGTAACGGCACAGCCGGCGGTTTCGTCAGCAGCGGTGATTCCCAGCCCTGCTCCGTCGCTTGTTGATCAGTTGCTGCAAGAAGGCATCGAACTGCGCGACCGCGGAGATATGACAAACGCGCTGGCCCGTTTCCAAGAAGCGCTGGACAGCGAGCCGAACAACACGGCGGTACTTGAGGAGATCGCCAAAACTTACGAATCCATGCAGCTCCTCGATCGTGCGAATGAAACCTGGCGCAGAATTAAGGAAATGGGACCCTCCGCTGGCGCAGCATACGAGCTAGCCGATCAACGGCTGAAGCTCGGGGTGTCGCCCCTCGCCGCGACTTCTTCGGATGTGGCGAGTCCGTCAGCCGACGTCGCGGCACGCCGGGATATTGGCGGCAACACGGAAGGTTCGGTCATGGGTATCACTGAGGTCAAAACCACGGAGACGCCCGATCCCGACGCCGAAAAGAATCTGACACTACAGATCGGCATAAAAAAGCAGCCCGCCGCGACTGTTGATCACACGAAAGTGAAAATCTTGGTAGAGTTTTACGACACAGTGGGTGACAAAGATATCAAGCTGACCAACGCGGACGTGAATTACGAATGGCTGACGTCAAAGCATGACTGGACGGAGACGAATCCAGAGGTGCTCTCAGTGAGGTACCTGCGCGCAAAAACAGCCGGAGCTTCGTCTGAGTCAGCGCTCTCGGAGGCGGCAGCAACGGTTCGGCCGGGTCAAAAAGGCCGAGCCAAAGGTTCTGCCGCAGATAGCGGAAAGCGAAAATACCTGGGATACATTATTCGGGTTTATTACGATGATGAGTTACAAGCCGTCCAAGCGGAACCGTCGCGGCTTTTGCAACATTTTCCTCCCTCGAAAAGCAGCTCGTCACAATGACCCCATCGCCCTCATCCCGGTAAATGCCGAATGCCGAACCAATGACGAAGCACGAATGACGACGAGCTGGTCCAGCATTGACATGCGAATTCGGAATTCGTCATTCGGACTTCCTTCATCATTCGTCATTCGGGTTTCGTCATTGCTTGCCACATGTGTTTTCTTTTTCGCCGCCGCAGCAGAGGGTCAAATTCAAGTGGACCTAAAATTCAAACGTTTGCAGTACATTGCTTATGAACCCGTGGTAGCAACAGTGGCAATCACAAATCTCGCAGGACGCGATATCGACCTTCATGACGCCCACGGACAATCATGGCTTGGATTCGAGGTGACCGGAAATGAAGATCAGCCAATCACGCTGCTCGCCACCGAAAATCCCGCTGCTGCGGAACCCTTGAAAATCGAAGCCGGCCAGAGAGTCACCCGACAATTCGATCTTGGTTCGCTTTATCCCGTGCACGATTTCGGCGCTTATCATGTGCGGACGCATGTCTATTTCGCCGATCTCGCAAAATTCTTTTACTCTGGAACCCGAGTTTTTGAAGTAACCGACGCGCACCCCATCTGGCAACAAACAGTAGGAATTCCAGACGGCGTCGCCGCGGCTGGAGAGGTGCGGACCTATTCGCTGCTCACCAACCGTTTTCCGGACCATACCTCTTTGTACGTGCGTGTGCAGGACAAAGACACTGGAACTGTATATGCAACTTATTCGTTAGGCCGAACCATCGGGGCCGAGCAACCCCAGGCAGAAATCGATCGGGCGAATCAATTGCATGTCTTGCATTGTGCAGCACCGCGTGCCTGGTCTTATTCCCGGATCGGCTTGAACGGCGAGCTGCTGGCGCATTCTTCGTTGATGGAAACTAACCGCCGGCCTCGTCTCGTGCATTCGACAAATGGCGACATAAACGTTCACGGGGGCGCGATCGATACAGCCGCACAAAGCTCACGCAGCACAGTACCAAAACTTTCCGCTCGGCCACCCGGCTTACCGAAAGATCAATAATGCCAACAAGTTGTTGTTGTCGACCCCGTTTCTTTGTCGCCAGTGCACTGGTCACGCTCCTAGCATGCGCTAATTCACCTGCAGCACAGAAAAGCCGTGTGTCCTCCGACAATCTGACCGTAGTCATTGACGCGGGACACGGCGGTCATGATCGCGGTGGTATCCCCGGACAGAGGGTTGCAGAAAAAGACATGACACTGGACGTGGCACAGCGTCTTAGAAACCTTCTGGCGGCGAGTGGCTACCGCGTAGTCATGACACGGGACAGCGACGTTTTTGTTCCGCTGCCGACGCGAGTTGCAATCGCCAACTCGTACCGCAACGCCATTTTCGTCTGTATTCATTTCAATGCGACACAACGGAGGGGCGCCAGTGGAATAGAAACCTACTTTTACACCCGCGACAGCTTGCCATTGGCTTCAGCCGTTCATTACTACGTCACTGGCGGTGCGCCCTCTGCCAACCGCGGTGTGCGCCGCCGCGGTTATTACGTGTTGCGAAAGACGGGCATTCCGGCAGTGCTCGTGGAATGCGGGTTCCTCACCAATCCAACTGAAGCCGCGTACGCGCAGAGCGCCTCTTACCGTCAGAAACTCGCTGAAGAAATTGCAGCCGGAGTTCGGGGGCGGAACTCCGTCGGTAGCCCTCTGTCCAGCACTCGAGTGGCGACGAGTGAAACGATCCCCCTGCAACCGTACATGGATCAAACCAAAGTGAGCAGTTCTGAGCGTCGCAAGTCCAAGCGTTCGCACAAGAAAAGCGCGCGAAAAAAGAAAAGCTCATCGAAATCATCCAATTCAGAAGCACGCGCGAGCTCAATACATCCGGAGGGCTGATTTGGACCTTCCGATTCTGACTTCGGCGCAGATGCGAGCCGCAGAAGAAACTGCTTTTGCGCAGGGAGTGCAAGTCGAAGCGCTGATGAACCAGGCAGGGGCTGGTGTCGCTCAGGCAGTCGCAAAGTTTTTTCCGAAACCGGGGAAATGCATTGTCTTAGCCGGAAAGGGCCACAACGCCGGAGATGCCTTGGTTGCAGCGGAACGTTTAGGACGCCTGGGGTGGAAAATTGAAGTACGGCTTGCTTTCAAATTGGAAGATTGCAGCGAACTCATGCGGAAGAAGCTAGAAGAGCTGCGGCGCAGACCCCCTCAGGTTTTGGGCGCGACACCATCGCGTGCCGGCAGCACCGATCTTGGCGTTACTCTTCTGGAACTTCATGCAGAGGTCGCTGGGGAATTGGCAGCTGCGGAAGAAAGAATTGGCGTGGAAGCATACGTGGGCACGGCTGCTCCGTTGATTATTCTTGACGGCCTGCTTGGGGTCGGCGCGAGGCCGCCGCTCCGCGAACCGGTACGCGCAGCGTGCCGTTCCATCAATCGACTACGGGCGACAAATGACGCCCACGTGTTTGCCGTAGATATTCCAACTGGTCTCGATGGCGACTCCGGCAAAGTGGATCGCGACTGTGTAGTTGCGGATTTTACGATTACGATCGGATTTGCAAAAGCGGGTCTGATCGCAGATGGCGCCCTGAATTACGTGGGCAGACTGGAAGTTGTGCCGCTGGCTGACCTGCATCCGCCTGACAAAAAACCAAAGGAAATCATTGCCAGCCCGCAGGCCTTTCAAGGTTTGCTCCCGAGACGGCAATACGGCGCATACAAAAATCAATTCGGTCGCATTGGCGTCGTAGCCGGCTCCAAGGGATTTATCGGCGCCGCTCTGATGACCTCGCAGGGTGCGTTGCGGGCAGGCGCAGGTCTTGTCGAAGTTTTTGTTCCTGAAGAAATTTACGAGATCGTCGCCGCGGCTGCGCCAATGGAAGTGATGGTGAAGCCGGTCCAGTCTTATCGCGACTTGCTCAAGGAAAAAGCTGATGTTTGGGCAGTGGGGCCCGGGTTGGGGCAATCACGCGCAGCCCAGATTCTCGAGCTAATTGAAAAACTTAAGCAGCCGATGGTGCTTGATGCCGACGGGCTCAACATTGTGTCGGAAAAGACTTCAATTCTCAAACGATGCAAAGGCCAGCGGTTGCTCACGCCGCATCCCGGCGAGATGAAACGCATTTACCCTGGCGAAAAACAATCACGCGCCCAAACGGCAACGACATTCTGCAACCGCTTTCCGGTAACACTTTTGTTGAAAGGCAGTCGCACCATCGTGGCTGAACGTAATCGTCCATTGAGTTACAACACGACGGGAAATCCAGGAATGGCGACCGGCGGCATGGGCGACGTGCTCACCGGTGTCTGCGCTGGTTTGGTGGGACAAGGTTTGTCTCTCTACAACGCGGCGCGAGTTGGGGCGTGGTTATGTGGGCGCGCCGCAGAAATCGCGATTTTCAATAACGGCCAAAGCGAGCAATCGCTCCTGGCTCGCGACATTCTCGATCATCTCGGCGACGCGCTTGATGAAGTGTAGGAGGTCTCTGCGAGGCGGCGATATTTGGCGTTTGACACAAACGCCCTACAATTTGTCCAACTCTACACAGTGAATCTGCAAACCGAAAGAACCGAGGAGTACAAAGCGCCTTCCGAAGAGACTGCATGGAGCCGGATAAAAAAAGCGCTTGGGCCGCTCGCGGTGGTCGGCGTCGTGATCGCAAAGTTCTTCGCAAAGCTCAAATTCGTACTTCTGCCGCTACTGAAATTTCTGCCCCTCCTACTGAAGTCCGGCGGCACGATGCTGCTGATGATCTGGGTGTACACGCAGTTGTGGGGTTGGCAGTTCGCGCTGGGTTTCGTCCTGCTGTTGTTCGTGCATGAATCCGGCCATTTGCTTGTCGCGCGAAAGTTTGGTCTAAAAGTCGGCGCGCCCGTTTTTATTCCATTCATGGGTGCGTTCATTGCGCTGAAGGAAGCGCCGCGCAATGCCTGGATGGAAGCCTGCGTCGGCATTGGCGGCCCGATGCTTGGCAGTTTTGGTGCATTGATCTGCAATGTCTTGGGCGAAATGTTTGAGCAACCCCTGTTCATCGCATTGGCGTGGTTCGGGTATTTTCTGAGATTTATTCGCTATTCCGTAAACGAACCGAGGAGGAACAGCGCTACTTCGAGGTTACGCCGTCCCAGCGCTGGATAATGTCGTTCTTATACTTTGGCCTGATTGCGATCCTGCTTTTCGGAATGCACGTGGCGCAGCAGGATCTAAACAAATACGGCGTACGCTCGCATGGCCACGGGCGAGATATCATCGTGCAATAATCAAGATGCCGTCACCGAGAAAACTTTCTCCGGTTCGAGTCCGATTTTCTGGAGAATCGACCTGAAACGCTTGTCCGAACGAAGCTGCACAAATTCGGGAGCGATGCCAACGCTGTGTAAAGATGAGGAGCGCTGCTCGCAGGCGAGTTCAAGGTCCCGAATCGCGTCGTCATGCGCGCCAAGCAATACATGCACATGCGCAGCCCCATCGCCCGGTCGATAGCCCCAGCCTTCGACAGCTGCGTTGAGCGTTTCCAGCGCCTCCTTGCTGCGGTTCATGCGAGCGTAAGTGATCGCGAGACCGAACCCTGGCCTCTCAGTAAAATCTTGTGCCTTTTTGTACAGCGCTATTGCATCATCAAAGCGTCCCATCTCGCGATATAGCGCTGCCAGCGCCGGTTCACCCCAATGAGCAAATGTCGGATCAAGTTGCAGTGCGCGTTCGCCAGCAGCGATCGCTTCATCGTAAAGACCGAAATAACGATAAAGCTCGCATGCAAAGTTACTCACCCAAAGTGAAGCAGGATCGATTCTATCAGCTCGACGCAAATGAGTCAGCGCTTTGTCGCGTTCACCGCGTGCGGCATGGAGCGCAGCGATGAAATAATTAGATGGCGTCGAGTTCGGCTCGATTTCTACCGCACGATTGAATTCCACTTCGGCACCGTCAAGGTCCCAGTCCAGGATGCGTTTAGTCTCAGCCAAATAGACGTGCGCTTCTGCCTCCCCATCGTTGAGCTGCAAAGCACGAATGGCAGCATCGCGGACCTTCGGATACGCTTCAAGCGGCGGCACATAGGCGTCCGCTAGCCACAGCCACACCTTCGCAATCCCAGTCCATGCCCGGCTGAACTGCGGATCCTTGTCCAACGCGCGCTCAAAAAATTCGAGGCTTTTGCGTAGTTCGGCCTCGGTGCTCTTGTCAGAATGAAAGAGGCCCTCCAAATACGCATCGTAGGCATCGGTACTCCGTGGTGCAGGCAACGGCGATATCGCCAGCTTAAGTTTGAGCGTATCAACGATAGCGCGCGTGATCTCATCCTGTAGCGCAAAAATTCCATGCATTTCGCGCTCATACGTCTCCGACCAGATTGCAAAGCCATTACCTGCGTCGATCAGTTCCGCCGTGATGCGGACTCGATTGCCATCCCGCCGAACACTACCCTCAAGCACATGTCCGACGTTTAGCTTTCCCGCGATTTCGGCCAGTTCGGCCTGCTTGTCCTTGAACCAAAACGACGAGCGCCGTGCTGCCACTCGCAAGCCATCCACTTTGGCCAGCGCTCCAAGAAGCTCTTCCGCGATGCCTTCGCCGAAATACGCGTGGTCTTTTGCCGGACTCAAATCGTTGAAAGGCAAAACGGCGATCGATTTGTCCGAGGAAGCAGACGGCTCGGCACTCTGGATCTTTACTTCAGGTGCTCGATCGGGAGTGCGCACAATTCCGTATCGAGTAAGATCGAAAAACCACGAAAGCGTAAGCGCCACCGGAAACCCGAGCACAATCAGCACGACGATGAGACGCACCACCCAATTCGGAATATCGAACACGGGAAGAACCTGGGCGATGCCTTGAGCCAGCGCCCAGCCACCCACAACATAGGCGATTGCAACGCTGTAAACTTTTCTCCGCTTTAGTTCGCTAAAAAAATTTTCCAGATTCACCGCTTCATCAGCCGCAGCAAGCGTCGCATTTCATCCATGATTGGCAATCGACTGGTTTGCAGTTTGACCAAAATATCCGGTCCAATAGCATGCTCACGTATGAGAATGCACATGTCCGAAACGCTTGGTGGCTTTGACGCCCCAAAAAAATCATTCTGCTTTAGTAGGTCCCTTTTGAGTGTTGCTGCGGTTTTGGTTCTATCCGGAGTCTGTGCCCATGCCGAGCCAGCGAGTACCGGACAATCGGATGGCGAAAAGCTGGAGCGACAGATGGCGGCTGATATTAAGGCAAAGAACTGGACCGCCGTTGAGAGCAGAATCGCCGAGGGCTTTCAATCCGTTCATCCAGATGGAATTCGAGATCGCGCGGCTGAAATCGCGCTCCTGAAAAACATGAACCTGGGCGATTTTACATTAAGCGATTTCAAATCGACCACCATTGATGACAACATCGTCGTCACGTTCACGATGACAGTTGCGGAAACTGTCGACGGCAAACGGTTGCCTGCCAAACCGGCTTGTCGTTTAAGCGTGTGGAAAAAAGGAGTGAACGGCTGGGAATGGATTTGCCATGCCAATCTTACCCCGATTCACTAGAAGCCATTGCGGTTTTCCAGTTTGACCTGCAGAGAGCCCCCCGATAGCATCGCCTGCCAATGAAACCAACCAATCATCAACTCATTGGCCGTTCGGCTTTAGCCTTCGCTCTTTGGTTGACCTTGTCAGCCGTTTGTCTCAACGCTCAAGACACTCCCGGGCCGGCAGGAGCATCGGAGGGCGAAAAAATGGAAAGACAAATGTGGGCAGATTTTAAGGCCAAGGATTGGAAAGCAGTGGAACGAAGAATCGCCGAAGGCTTTCAGTCGATTCATCCGGATGGAGCGCGTGACCGAGCCGGCGAGATTTCGCTGATTGAGAATCTCAAACTCGGTGAGTTCACGTTGAGCAACTTCAAAACAACCATCAACGGCGACAATATCGTAGTGACCTACAAGATTGCGGTGCACGAAACCATCGATCAGATACATTTGCCGACCGGGCCTGCGCCCCGGCTGAGCGTGTGGAAAAAAGGAACGCACGCCTGGCAGTGGATCTGTCACGCAAACCTGAATCCAATTCCCTAGCCGGAGGAACACGCGCGATTTTTCAGGTCAGGGCTTCTTTTCTGTAATTATCGCCTGAAAACGCGGATCGCTGCGAATCGGGTCCCATTCCCAGCGATACTTCAAATCATTGA
This sequence comes from Verrucomicrobiota bacterium, assembly GCA_003218135.1. Classification (GTDB taxonomy): domain Bacteria; phylum Verrucomicrobiota; class Verrucomicrobiia; order Chthoniobacterales; family UBA10450; genus Udaeobacter. The sequence goes on along the minus strand of QHNQ01000116.1, from coordinate 3,721 downwards.
TCGTAATGCTGTAATCGGCGCTATCCACCGCGCCAGGGATTTTTAACAGCCGGTCGATCAAAGAAATGGCAAGATCGTTTTCCCCTACGCGAGCGTAGATCAAAGCGAGATAAGCACTCATCAGTGTTCCGTCGACCGCATCTGTAGATTCCGGTTTGAGCTCGACTGCCAGACGTCCTTCACGAATTGCATCGTCTTTGCGCCCCATGAACGCATAAAGCCAACCGAGAATCGCGTGTCGCTCGGCGCTCGCCGGCGCTTCCTGGACGGCTGCTTCAAGGGCGGGTCTTGCCAACTCCAATGCTTGCTGGGCTTTCACATTAACGCCTTGAGCCAGATAAATGCAGCCTTCGAAGAAGACTTTCGGGGTCGTTCCCGCATTCGTATAAGAGAGTTCATTCGCTGAGGAAGTCTCAACAACCTTTTTGGCTGCGGAATAGTCGCGCCGTAGCATGGCGACCTCCCATCGAGTCGCGGTCACGGCGCCATCGGGATCGACACCCGTTGGAACTTGATCGACGAGCGACTTCAGCCGTTGCGTATCACCCTTCCACCAGAAATCGACGAACCCGCTTTGGATCTTCGCCACCAGCGACGCCGGGGCCATCGCGCGCATCTTTTCCGCCCAACGCGCCGCTTCCGGCCAACGCCACATCGCCGTGTTGGTAAAGAGAACTTCACGGACAGTGTTCGGGTTTTGTGGGTCGATCTTCGCGACCTTTTCGTAGGCTTGAAGCGATTCTTCCCATTTACCCTGTCGACGTTTAATGGCCGCGATCAATCGACCGACATCTCCATTGCTCGGCGACAAACGAGACGCGATCTCGAACTGTTCGAGAGCGCGGTCGTAATCGTGGTCCATCCAATAAATGCACTGGCCGAGCGCCAAATGTGCTTCTGCAAGATTTGGCTGCAGTCGCAAAGCTGTTTCGGCCTCTGTACGGGCCTTTGTTTTCCAGGCATCAGTGGGTTCGTAATAATGGAAAACCTCCGCGCGAACCGACGCCAGTCGCGCGTGAGCAAGCGCGAAATCCGGGTCGAGTGCAATCGCCTGCATGAAGAGTTGCTCGGCAGTTTTGTAATCCTGCAGGAGCGTGTCGGGATTTCGCGAGATTTGGTTCGCCCGCAAATAAAACACGTACGCATCGGGGTTTTGTGTCGGCTTTGTTGCAACTCGCGCTTTTTCATCCGCGCTCAAGTTTGCGCGGAGAGCGTCTGCGATTTCGCTCGCCAACTCTCCCTGCAATCCAAGCGAGTCAACGAGCGTTCTGTCGTACCGATTTGCCCAGATGTGGCGGTCGTTGCGCGCATCGATCAGTTGGACGTTCACCACGACCCGATCTCCTTCCCGCCGGACGCTGCCTTCAAGTATATTTGCGGCTCCAAGTGTCTTTGCGATCTCGCGCAAGTTTCGCGCGCTGCCGTCGCGGAATTGTATGACCGAAGAACGGCTGATGACCCGAAGCTCTTTGATCTCGGCCAGACTGGTAAGGATGTCATCCTGAATGCCGTCCGCGAAAAACGCGTTTGCCTTCTCCTCGCTAAAATTTGCAAATGGCAAAACCGCTACGCTTTTTTCAGGAATTGCTTCCCCGCTTTCGGTGCGAAACGGCACACGTTGGTAAACCAGCATTGCGATCACTAACAGGAGCACGCCGATGATGACAAAATCGACCTTGCGGCCCCATTGACGCTGCGTGGCAGGATCGACGTCTTCAGTTCGAACGAATCCGCCCGGCGTCAGCTCGTAAACCCAAGCGAGAACCATCGCGATAGGGAACCCGAGGGCGAGCGCGATGATAACAAACCGCACCGCGGAATTTGGGACGTTGAAGAACGGAAAAATTTGCGTCGTTATCTGGGCAAGCAACCACGCGCTCATCCCATATAGCACGGCCGCGCGATAAACGTTACGCCGCTTTAGCTCGACGAAGAATCGCCTTGGATTCATTACTCCCGCTTATTGTCGATGTTGTGTCGCAGTGCAAGAACGACCGACGCTGTGCTCTCCTGCCCCGACATTAAACTGCCGATCTTGTGCTACATTACTAAATGCCATTTCGGCTCGAATCGAACTACAAACCGCGAGGTGACCAGGGACAGGCAATTGGCAAGCTCTTGAAGTCTGTTGAGGCCGGTAATCGGCATCAGACGCTGCTCGGTGTCACGGGCTCTGGTAAAACTTTCACCATCGCGAACGTGATCCAGGAGCTGGACCGGCCAACGCTCGTCATTTCGCATAACAAGACGCTCGCCGCTCAGCTTTACTCGGAATTCAAGCAATTCTTTCCGCGCAACGCAGTAGAATATTTCGTCAGCTACTTCGATTACTATCAGCCGGAAGCTTACATCCCTCGGTCGGACACTTACATCGAAAAGGATTCCTCCATTAACGAGGAAATCGAGCGGTTGCGGCTGGCGGCGACGAGCGCGCTGCTTTCGCGCCGCGACACGATCGTGGTCGCGAGCGTCTCTTGCATCTACGGGATCACTTCACCGGAAGATTATTTGCAGATGCTACTCACCGTAAAACGCGGACAGCAAATCTCTCGCGAGGCCGTGCTTGGTCGTTTAATCGACATGCTGTATGAACGCAACGACGTCAATTTCGCGCGCGGACGGTTTCGCGTGCGCGGCGACGTGGTCGAAGTTTATCCAGGGAGTGCCGATGAAGAAGGCATTCGACTTGAGTTCTTCGGCGACGAAATCGATGCAATCAGGCGGTTCGATCCATTAACTGGTCACGCGCACGAATCACTCAGCGTGATCACTTTTTTTCCAGCTAAACAATTCGTGACCCCGGCGGATAAACTGAATCGAGCCTTGCGCACGATTCGCGAAGAACTCGAGCAACGCATCGTTGAACTTGAATCACAAAACAAACTTCTGGAGGCGCAGCGGCTGCGAATGCGCACCGAATATGACCTGGAAATGTTGCAGGAAATGGGTTTCTGCAATGGGATTGAGAACTATTCGCGGCATTTGTCCGGTCGCCCTCCGGGGTCAAAACCTTACACGATCATGGATTTTTTTCCGAAGGACCGCCTGGTAGTGATTGATGAATCGCATGCCACGATCCCGCAAATCGGCGGGATGTACGAAGGCGACCGTTCGCGCAAGACCGTGCTCGTGAATTATGGATTTCGCCTCCCGAGCGCGCTCGATAATCGTCCGTTCAACTTCGACGAGTTCATGAAAATGACGAACCAGATCATTTATGTGAGCGCGACGCCGGCAGAATTCGAAATTCAAAACAGCGTTGTTGGAAACAACGGATACATCCCGCATCGGCGACAGCGGATTGGCGAAGAGGAACCGGTTCCGTTCGCTGTAGCTGGGGGAAAACGCCCAACTCCGAAAGGTTTCGCAAGCAGGCCGCCCAACGCCCAACGTCCAACGTCCAATTCAGAAATTCAGATTTCGAGAACCGACGAGCCGCCGGAGAAATTCGACGTCCACACGCCGGGTGCGCCGCTCGTTGTCGAGCAGATCATCCGTCCGACTGGACTTCTCGATCCAAAAATCACTCTAAAGCCGCTGAAGAATCAGATCGATGAGACAATTGAGCTTTGCCGCCAACGGGTGGAAAAAGGTGAGCGCGTTTTGGTCACTACGCTGACGAAGAGAACAGCGGAAGATCTTGCCGATTACCTGCGCGATGTCGGCTTGAAAGTGCGTTACCTGCACAGCGACATCGACGCAATCGAGCGCGTGGAGATCT
>QHNQ01000025.1 GCA_003218135.1 Verrucomicrobiota bacterium | reverse complement strand
GCCGTGGGCGGGCGTACGGCTCGTCGTATGGTTCGTAAGTGCCATAGTCCATCAGTCCAGTGCGTGACGGTTCTTCAGTTTCAGCCTGATTGCGTCGCTTCAAACGATGTCCCGCATCCGCACGTGCGCGATGCGTTTGGATTAACGACCCGAAAACCGGCGCCGCTCAAACCACCGCTGAAATCCAGAGTCGCGCCGCGCAGGTAGGGAACACTGTCGCCATCGATAAAAAATTGCATTCCGTCCCTCTCGATCACTTCATCCCCGTCTTTCTT
>QHNQ01000024.1 GCA_003218135.1 Verrucomicrobiota bacterium | reverse complement strand
AGCGCTATTTTGTGAGGCGGATTTCGAATTTCCATCCGCTTGCTGTTTTCCTTCGCAATCAGCCATCTGGAATCTACAATCTGGAATACAAGATGGGTCAGATTCGATTGTTGTCTGAGACGGTAGCCAGCCAGGTAGCTGCCGGCGAAGTCGTGGAGCGCCCGGCGTCAGTGGTGAAGGAACTGGTCGAGAACAGCATCGACGCCGGCGCGCGCAAAATCGACATCATCATTCGTCGCGGGGGAATTTCGTTGATTCGCGTAATCGATGACGGCTGCGGCATGGATCGCGATGACGCGCTGCTTTCCCTGGAGCGGCATGCCACGAGCAAGATCCGGTCTGCTGCTGATCTTGAAGCGGTGGCCACGCTGGGATTTCGCGGCGAAGCCTTGCCAAGCATCGCCAGCGTCTCGCGATTTCGCCTAACTTCGCGCGAGCCTCACGCGATCGCAGGCACCGAAATTGTCGTTAATGGCGGCAAGCTTGACGTTGTGCGTGACGGCGGTGAAGCGCCTGGAACGCAAGTCGAGGTGCGCTCGCTTTTTTATAACCTGCCCGCGCGCCGGAAATTTCTTCGTTCTGAAAGTACTGAAAGCCGTAACATCGAGCATCAGATTCATTTGCAGGCCATAGGCCATTCTCACACGGCCTTTTCGCTGTTGCGAGACGACCGCATGTTATTTCAGTTGCCGGCTGCGGCAATACTCACTGATCGGATCCGCGATCTGTATGGAGTTGAGCTAGTGCAGCGCCTCGTTGAAGTAACCGGCACTCTTTCACTCAGTGTCCGAATCAGTGGTTTCATTGGACAGGCAGGTCTGAGCCGTCAAACCCGCGCGCAACAGCTTGTGTTTGTGAACGGCCGCGCGATTGAAAGCAGCCTCATTACTGCTGCTATTCGCGAAGGCTACCATACCGCTCTAATGAAAGGGCAGTATCCGGTTACGTTTCTGTTTCTTGAGCTCGACCCGGGGGGTGTCGATGTAAATGTTCATCCGGCAAAACGTGAAGTGCGTTTTCGTGATCCGACCGCGGTCCGGGAAGCGATCGCTCGGTGCATTCATGAAACGCTGGAAGCAGGCAGGGCGGCATGGCAGGAAAGATTTCGGGCACCACCTACGATGGCACCTGGTGATGCCACAAAAACGGCTCCTGACCTGAGACTACGACCCGAGGTAATTGCTCCTGAGGAGTTACATCGTGAGTTACCTTATGTTAGTTCAACGGTAGGCGGAGGCGTCGGCTCGGGGCGGGCACGAGGCTTGGACGTTATAGGGCAGGCGCCTCGCCTGCCGGAACAGTTTAAATCGCCAGGCGATGCGCCTGCCCTACAGCGGGAACAACGCGCCAAGAGAGCCGCTCAGCATGAATTCCAGATCATCGGTGTCCTGAATAAGCTATATGTGTTGATGGAGAATGCGGACGGCCTTGTCCTGGTTGATCAACATGCAGCGCATGAACGTATCCTCTTCGAAGAATTGCGGCGGAGAATGGAAGAGCAGGGGGTCCCGACGCAAAAGCTGCTGCTACCGCAGACTTTCAATGTGCCGCCGCGCGACGCGGATTGGATCGAGAGGAACTTATCGGTTTTGCAAAGGATGGGAATCGGGATTGAGAGCTTTGGGCCTAACACTTTTAAAATCGACGCTGTGCCGAGCTTTTTGAACGTCTCGGACCCGGGGCAATTCATGCGGAAGGTAATTGACGATCTAAACAGCGCTGGCAACAACACTTCAGCGATGCGTTTGGGCGAAGAGATGATCGCCAAAAGCGTTTGCCGCCACGCCGTTAAGGCTAATGATCCGCTGCGTTACCCTGAAGTTGAAAAACTTATTCGCGATTTGCTCGACTGCGATTTGCCGTACTGTTGCCCGCACGGCCGGCCAACGATGATCCAGATTTCACTGAGTGAACTAGAGAAAAAATTCGGACGGAAGGTGTAATGCCGCGCGAAAGAGATTCTCAGGCTACTTCCTGTCCTCGGCGCAATATCGCTATTATCTCCGCTTCCGCTGAGCTCCGCTGAGACAGCGGACACTCCAGCACGCAGCACAACGCGATGCTTGCCATTTGAGAGGTCAGTTTTTAATGTGGCGCGGTGAAGAAAATCGAGGCCATCATCAAGCCATTCAAGACCGAGCCGGTGAAAGAAGCGTTAATGGCAGCGGGCGTTGAAGGGATGACTCTGAGCGAAGTCAAAGGATTTGGCCGCCAAAAGGGGCACAGCGAGATTTATCGCGGCACCGAGTATACGGTGGATTTCCTTCCAAAAACAAAATTCGAGATAGTCGTCGCGGATGATCGTGCGCAAAAAGCGGTGGAAGCGATCCTGGGCGCCGCCAAGACTGGAAAAATCGGCGATGGCAAAATCTTTCTGACCGAAGTCGAAGAAGCCGTGCGCATTCGAACCGGTGAACGGGGAATGGAGGCGCTGTGAGCGGGTAGCGCGAAGGGCTCCTGCGGTGAAATCGTTAAAAGAGTTAAAAATTACAAACCCGCCAGGCGAAACACCATTTGACGATTTAAGCTTTTAACGATTTAACGACGCTTAAACATGCAAGAATACCTGCTATCGATCTTTCTGGGAATTGTCGAAGGGCTGACGGAATTTCTTCCGGTGAGTTCCACTGCGCATTTGCGGATCTGCGAGGCGCTACTAAACATCGATCTTCACGATGGCTTCTGGAAAATGTACACCATCGTTATTCAGCTCGGCGCCATTCTGGCGTTGCCGGTCTATTTTCGTGAACGCATCCTAAAGTTTCTTTGGACTTTTCCAAAGGGTGAGCGTGGCGATCGCACCATCTTTACCCATCCCTTGAGTCTCACGCTGATTGCGTTTGTCGTAACGGCAGTTCCGGCGTGGCTGTTGGCGAAACAGATCGGCAGAAATCTCGAAAGTCTCTGGGTCATGGCGCTGGCCCTCCTCATTGGCGGAATAATCATGTGGATCGTTGACGCCGCTTTTACGCGGCCACGGACGATGCAGATGGAAGAAATGACGCTGCCGCAAGCGGTGTGGATTGGCGCGGCGCAAATTCTTTCGGCTGTTTTTCCAGGCACTTCCCGTTCGATGTCCACCATCGCGGCCGGGCAGGTCGCTGGCCTGTCGCGTCCGGCCGCGCTCGAATTTTCGTTTTTCTTATCGATGCCGACGATGATGGTCGCCACTGGGTATGATTTTTTGAAGACAATCATGCCGCATCATGGTGAGCAGAACATCGCCTCTCTCACGATGAATGGGCATGAGTGGATCGTGCTCGCAATCGGATTTGTGGTCTCATTTTTCGTAGCGCTGGCCGTAGTCGCATGGTTTATGAACTGGGTGCGGGAACGCGGATTTGTGCCGTTCGCTCTTTACCGGATTGTCCTGGGAATCGGATTATTGACGCTGTTGATGCGCGGAATGATCTGACCGGCTATCGATGGAAACGAACGTTATTCTTCCAGATTTGCAGAGCGCTGTTCTTTGCGAGGACGTCCGCTGTGAAATCAACGGCATGCAAACACTCGTTGGCGTGCTCAGCGTCATCCCAGCGCCCACGCTGCCGATCAATTATATCAAGCTTTGCATTTGGGCGCGTTGGTGCAGTGGCGCTGGAAAGTTTCGGCAAAAATCCCGGATTGTGGGTGTCGATGAACAACAGGTCATTGCGCAGGCGGAGGTTGAGTTTGTGCTAAAAGAGATGGAAGGGCACGCAACAAACGTCCACTACTTTGGTGGCGTGCAGTTTCAACAATACGGAGTGCACCATGTGGAGATTTTTTTGGAAAATGAGTTGCGCCTTCGCTTTCCGGTGCCGGTGATTCAGGTCACGCGGCCAACTGGTTAAAAGCGCTTGTTAGCGAGTTTGCCAGCGTGTGGGATTTGTTTATCAGGCTTTATGCGCAAGGGGTTGTTCAGGGTGTTATTGTACGGTCTTGTCCTCGTCGGGCAGGTCCATGCGCAAGAGGTAATTGTCGCTCGCGAAAAAAAACCAGAGGCTCCCAAAGAAGAAGCGCCGCCGCCTTCTGAGCAGACTCCCTCCGAATCGCCGCCACCGGAAACAACCAAGCCCAAGTCGCGCACAAAGAAATCCACAGGGCCTACCGTTGAACAAATGCGAGAGGCGGGAGCGCTTGCTGCCGAGAGGCGCGATAACCGATCTCCTCCGGAATCCAACAGAACGAGCGAATCGGGCTCAGAGGCTCCTGCAGCCCCGAAAACTTTCGGCATCTCGAGAGCTACTGTTACGCCGATAACAACGGAGCCGCGCGCTGCGCCAACAAGCACTCCGCGTCGGCCAAGTTCGCGAACGACGACAAAGCCGGAGCCAAGCGGCGCGGTTCGGCCGAGCATGATTGAATCTGGAAGGCAAGAGCCGAGTGCGACGCCCTCGGCAAAAGGACAAACTCCTGCGCCGTAATCTTTTTAACTCTTTCGCATACTCCTGCTCGTGCTCATGCTCTTCTTGTGAGCCTGTTTCAAAAGCAAGAGCATGGGTAAGAGCGAGAGAGAGACTCCTGCAGCGCGCAAAATTTGTTGCGCAACCATCCTGGTAACCTATTATTTGTAGGCAAGCCCAGCACCTTGCTAGCAAAGTGCTGGGAAATTTTTTGCCTATTTCTAATTTCAAATGCCAAACACAATTTTGATCGGAATGCAGTGGGGCGATGAGGGCAAAGGCAAGATCATCGATGTGCTTACTGCCCAGGCCGACATCGTTGTCCGCAGCCAGGGCGGTAACAATGCCGGGCACACCGTCATTCATCGCGGCGTGAAATACATTCTGCATTTGATCCCGTCCGGAATCCTCAGGCGCGGTAAAATCTGCGTGATTGGAAACGGCGTTGTTATCGATCCGGTGGCGCTGGTCGCCGAAATCGACGGGTTGCGCCAACTGGGGATCAAGATCGACAAGAACTTGCTCATTAGCGATTGCGCGCACCTTGTGCTGCCTTACCACCGCATATTTGACGAGCAACGGGAGTTGCGTCGAGGGCGGATTGGAACCACGAAGCGGGGGATCGGGCCGGCTTATGGAGACAAAGCAGCACGCACGGGCCTGCGGGTTTCGGACCTGATGCAACCGATTGTGTTCTCGAAGAAACTGCAAGCGAAGTTAGTTGAGAACAACAGAATCCTGCAGGCGCTCGGTGCGAAGCCAATCAACTTTCGGGAGGTCAACGAAAGTTATCTGGCGGCTGGCAAAAAATTGCGGCCGTTCGTGGCTAACACGGTCGTGTATCTCCATCGCGCGATCGAGCGGGGCAAAAAAATCCTTTTTGAAGGGGCACAAGGGACATTCCTCGACATCGATCACGGCACTTATCCATACGTGACTTCTTCGAACACGACAGCGGGCGGTGCCTGCACGGGTACCGGTGTGCCACCTCATCGGATGGATCGCGTAGTTGGCGTGATGAAGGCCTACTCGACGCGTGTTGGCGAAGGAGCGTTGCCGACTGAGGAAGCGCAGTTGGCGCAGATGCTTCACAACCTGGGCCGCGAGTTTGGCGCGACAACGGGACGAAAGCGCCGCTGCGGCTGGTTTGATGCCGTGGCTACTCGTTATGCAGGGATGATCAACGGAATTGACGAATTGGCCATTACGAACTTGGATGGACTGGATCAAGTGGACCCGATTCGCGTTTGTGTGGCGTATAGGTTAAATGGAAAACGTCTCGATGTTCCGCCGTGCGACGCGAGCCAGTTGGCTAATTGCGAGCCAGTCTATGAGGAAGTACGCGGCTGGAACGCATCTACTCATTCGGCGCGAACATTTTCACAGCTTCCTTCGGCAGCGAGGAAATACGTCAAATACATCTCCGAATTAACCGGCGGAAAGTTATCGATGGTCAGCGTCGGTCCTGGGCGCGGTGAAACGATTGTGCTTTAGGCAACGGTCGTGTGGCTAAGCAAGAAACAAGCCTCAAGTCGCAAGACAACGACGAAGACTGCTAAAATGACGAATGACGAATGATCCAATGACGAATGACGAACGCGGCGGTGCGCGGCGAAAACGGCGATATTTTGTCATTTGTCATTCGGCATTCGGATTTCGTCATTTCTAGTTCTGTTTTATTTGACCCGCCCCCGGAGCGTTTCAGAAGTTATCTCCAGCCATGTCTGCCAGCATGAAAACTGTTCCCCGTCATGTCGCGATCATTATGGATGGTAATGGCCGCTGGGCAAAGGCGCGTGGGCTGGCACGTATCAAGGGGCACCAAGCCGGTGCGCAAGCAGTTCGAGAAACGGTGGAAGCCTGTGGCGAGTTAAAAGTGGAATATCTGACCCTTTATGCATTTTCCGCAGAGAACTGGCAGCGTCCGAAGACCGAAGTCATCGCATTAATGCGTTTGCTGGAAAAATTTCTAAGGGACAAAACGCCGGAATTGATCGAGAAAAATGTACGTCTTCAGGCGATCGGCCGATTGACGGATCTACCGGAGAGTTCGCAGCAACAACTCCATAAGACAATCGAGCAAACCGCCGGCAATACGGGTCTCACGCTTGTCCTCGCGTTGAGCTATGGCGGCCGGTTGGAAATTATCGATGGCATCAAGAGTTTGCTTCGCGCGATTGAGCTGGGTCACATCGACAAGGCAATGATCGACGTCGAGATGTTCAGCAAACATCTTTACACGCGCTACTATCCTGACCCCGATCTGCTCATCCGTACTTCCGGCGAAATGCGCTTATCCAATTTCTTGCTTTGGCAGACTTCCTATACTGAGATGTACATCACGCCGAAGCTATGGCCTGACTTCACAAAGAAAGACCTCTTCGCGGCAGTGGAAGAATTCGGGCGCCGCCAGCGCCGCTACGGTGTATTGCTGTAGCCGAAACGCTAGCGGATCGCTGACCGAGTTATGAAGGACGACGACTTAATAAAGTTTGAAGATCAAGTTGCGATTGTCACAGGCGCTGGGCGCGGCATCGGACGCGCTATCGCGTTACGGTTCGCTAATGAAGGCGCGCGTGTGGCATGCGTGAGTCGAACGGAGCAAAACGCGAAGAAAATCGCCGGTGAAATCAACGCCCTGCGCGCGAATTCGGCGAAACCTTACGCAGTCGATATTGCAGATCATGCTGCCGTCCAAAAAATCGGCGCACAAATTCTCGCTGACTTTGGCAGGGCCGATATCTTGATTAATAACGCCGGCGTGACGCGCGACGCACTCGCCATGCGGATGTCGCTCGAAGATTGGGATAGAGTTCTCAATACAAACTTGCGCGGCGCGTTTAGTTTTAGTCAGGCGATTATTCGCGCCATGACCAAACAACGCAGCGGCCGCATCATCAGCATTAGTTCGGTGATCGGACTAATGGGAAACGCCGGCCAGACAAATTACGCGGCCAGCAAGGCAGGCTTGATTGGCTTAACGAAGTCGCTCGCGCGCGAGCTGGCGAGCCGCAATATAACTGTTAACGCTGTCGCGCCCGGCTTTGTTATTACGGACATGACCGTCGGGCTTTCCGATGAAATTAAGAACACGATTCACGCAAAGATCCCGCTAGGAAGAACGGGCACGCCGGAAGACATTGCCGCTGCAGTAGCCTTCCTCGCATCCCCAGAAGCCGGTTACATCACTGGCCAGGTGCTATGCGTCGATGGCGGAATCGTGATGTGACATGGTAGGGACGCCGCGCTGCGGCGTCCGGTCGGCGCAGCGCGGCGACCCTACCCTCATGTCCGTTCCACGATGATAACACGGCCCTCTGCTATAACTGCCGTCGCGGCAGAGATAGAACACTCGTAAACCGTATTGGCGCGATCACCGAACAGGCGCGTCGCGCAAATCCGAAGCGGCAAATGGATTTCATCCAATCGGGACACATACAACCGCCCATCTCGCAGAGCGGCCAGATAACCCGGAGCTGCCGTCGAACCTGCCAAACGGGCTCGCAACCCACCGTGCACTGCCGCGGCTTGCGCACCGTATTCAAAAGCATGCACGGCTGCCAGGCATCCTTCGCGGCGCAATGGGTTCACCGGGTCTCTGTGAGTGTCAGTGATGCATACGATGGATCGCTGGTCCCACTCTGTTACCTCGTCTAGCAGGCACATCAATCCGGAGTGGGGGATCAGCGTGCGAATTTCTGCTTTCTTGATCGCTGTATCAGCACGCATTTGTGTTTGCACTGGGGTGATTCTCCAGCGGCGTTAGTGCCCACGAAAAACAGGAAAGATACGAAAGGTTTGGTCTTGTCTATCTGTGGAATTTTTTCGTGTCTGTTGATGTGTTTAGTGGGCAGTTCTCTTTTTGGTTAATCCCAAAACGGGTAGAAGTTAAACCAATTGTAAGGTGCAAGGCGCGCATAATGCTCAAGGCGCTCGGCATAGCGTTTCATCCAAAGGTGAATATCTTCGGCGCGGCGAGCGCGATCCAGGACGATCTCGTCGGAAAACTCTTCGAAGTAAATTTCATAGTCGTTCCCGCCGCGATACAGGCCAAAAAACAGAATAACGGGAGAACGCATCGTGGCAGCAAGCAGGACCGGACCCGCTGGAAACGTCGCGGGCGCGCCGAGAAATTGACAATGCGTTGTTTTATCGCCGCTCGAAACGCGATCGCCTAACATTCCGACGAACGAGCCGGAATCCAAACTCTCCTTGACCCGTATCAAAGTGTCCGGTCGATCCGGTGCGATTACCGTTCCAGCAATTTGTGGATTCAGCGCGTCAAAAAATCGGGTGATGTTTTGGTTATGCAGCGTGTCCATCAATACCTTGAGAGGAACGCTCCCTTGCATTACTCCCAAGGCGCGTAACATCTCGAAGCTGCCCAGGTGCGAGCCTAACAGTATGCCGCCTCTGCCGCTTTCAACATGGCGGTCCAAGCTTTCCTTCCCATGAACTGTGACGCGAAACCGCTCGAACTTACCGCGCAACAGATAGACCCGATCCAGGATTGTCGCGCCGAAACAATGAAAATGGCGGAAGACATGCCACCAGCGCGGTGAACGGCCGCGTACGCGGGTCAAGTATTCGTAAGAGGTGCGACGCGCAGTGTGTGCAGTGATCACGAAGTAAGCTGTAATCGGGTACAGCAGCAACCTGGCTGCCGTGCGCCCAACGTGCACCGCGATCCAGGCGATTACGCGGAGCGAAGCGGGCGTGCCGCGTTCGGGCAAAGTCGCCCAGCGATCAGCCTCCGAAACTTTGCGAGCCTCCTCAAGAACGATGTAGCCGGGTCCTTGCGGAGCGTTTGCAATTTGATGTTCGTCCATCTTCTACGTCGTATTCCTTGAACGGCGCACAGCGCCATTTCTACAGCACTGCTAATTCACAAAGTCGCAAGCGAAACAGGTCTTAAGCGGTATTTTGTCCAGAGATCGCGCCGGTGAAAAAATGCGGGTAGATCTCGCGAATGCGATCAATATCCGGCGCGATCTTTGTATGGTTGAAGCCTGCGCGCGAAAAAGCGCGGCGCCACTGCTCTGCAGTTAGAAAGCCCGGATTTGGGCGAACTTCCGGATCGATTTCGACATTTGTAAAACTCTCCAAAATTTGAAACATCAGTTCGGGATAGATTGGTTGATGGTCATAAGGCCGCACGCATTCGCCGATTACAAGCGATCCGCCGGGGGCCAGAGCCGACCGGGCTTCATTCAGGCTAAACAAGAGATTCTTGGAGATGTGCATCACGTTCACCCCATACACGAGATCGAACTCTGCCGACGTGATGCCCTGAGTGTTCCAGGGTAAATCGACGTCCAGCGGCGCCCATTCCAGCGGCAGATCTGGATGCCGCGCTGTCAGTTTGCGTTGGCTGCAGCGCCGGAAGTAAGCGTTCGGCTCTGTCACAACATAGCGCTCTACACGAGGCAAAAGGCCGCGTTCTGTAAGTAACTGCAGCAAAATTTCGCTGGCGCTACCTGTCCCGGCGCCGAGTTCCAAAATTCTAAGCGTGGGCCGCGTGGCAAGCCGATCAGCGGCCAGCATCGCGCCCACCCAATTGTTCACGGCGTAGGTTGAATTATCGTTGTGGAAATAATTCAGCCACAGCGGCACACCTTGCGGTCCCAATAGATTGTGATCACCACCTTGCCGGCCGCGTGCAACGGCCGGATAAAGCCTTGCGGCGTGATCTAACAAGTCCAGCGTCGCCGCGTTTGCTGGATCAATATCCAGACCGAGTGCGCGAAAGTGTTTGAGATCTGGCTCCCACGGCGGATGTAGACAACGATAAGAGCCGACTTCGCCGTCATTCTGTGCCTCCGCGCATCCGCTTTCGACCATGCGTTCCAGGATCCAACGCAGGGCAAACTTGAAACGCGGCTGAAAAGATAACAGGCGACAAAGTTCATCGGCGGATCGCCATTCGCCGAGTTGATCCATAAGATTTAACTGACGCGACAGATCAACAGCCAGTTCGATGCTGTAACGTTCCATCAGTTCCATGCTTCGATACAGGCGCTCGCTGAATACTGTCGCCGGAAACCCCTGGAGGAGCTGCGCAAGGCGTGGATCGCTTGCCGGGATTTCAAACGCAGGCGGGGCAAATGACGACGCGTTCACAAAGTCACTTTGTCTCCCAATAAACTTGAAGTCGACCTTCAACTATTGTGTGGTCTTCGACGCCGCAGGAAAAGTTCACTTCGCCTCCGCCGTCACCACTCGCCGAAAAACGGATCGTGAATGGCTCATCGGGGTTGAGTGGCACGAGAAACTTAACCGTTCGTATCCCCGTAACCTGACAATCTTTGCGCCACTCATCCAACGCTGCGAGTACTTCGTTCAGAATCACCACGCCGGGGACGAGAGGGGCACCTGGAAAATGCCCTGGCAGGCTTGGATGATCAGCGCTGATGATGCGACGAACTTCAAAGGTCATTGTTTCCAGTAACGGAGATAAAGGCAGAACGCTTTTTTGTTTGTAATCGCGAGGGGGCTCGACGCGACGACCAGCGTTTCGCATCGTCTGCTTGGGAGAAGCCAAATCGCTGACAATATGGCGCAAAAGCGCTGAAGACTTCCTCCGGAGAAGAACCAAATTCCGATAGATCGTACCGATGATTTCCAGATTGCCTCTGCGCGTGGCCTGCAACTAACCCCCGCATACGCCGCTCCGCCTCTGGCGAAAGCGACCAGCCAAAATGCTCATAGATTTGCCTGACTGCCGCCATGGGATCGCGACAAATCGCATCATATTCGAGATCGTAAATGCGATCGCCAGCTAGTCGATCGCGTTCACGCAAAAACTTGCCCATGGTTTCGGACCAGTAATGGATTGCCTCGCGGCAGGCCGCAGACGCATCGACGTTATCGCTAAACGCGCTGCGAAGAATCGTTACAAGACTGGACACCGAAGCCATCGCATCCACCGGCGTCCGATGAGTCTGCACAAACAACGCATCCGGATAGACGGACAGCAATGCCGGCATGGCAAACATGTGAGTAGGCGCTTTCAATATCCAACGGTGGGCAGGCCGTCGAAAATTCAGATGTTGAAGAAACCGGCGATGATATTCGTACACAGGCCGCAGATCCTGCTGAAAAAACCAGGCGCGATACGATGACACATAGTACATCGTGTCGAATTGATCGCTGAGAAACGTGGCAGTCATCAGGCCCACGCACTCCTGCGGAAGTTCTGCGCCGACGGCGTGCACGTAACGGAATGTAGGCGCCAGCCAGTTGAAGTAATGACAACTTTGCGCAGCGCGCTGAATTCGTCCTTTCTCATCGACCACAGTAGGCGGCGATGGCGCCATCACTTCCCACATGAGCGGAGATCGATGCTCCGGGTCCGCGGCCAGTAGATTATGCAACAGCGTAGTGCCGCTGCGGGGCAGACCGACGATAAAGAGCGGTTGGCGGATTTCCTGGTGTCCGATTTCAGGGTAAAGCTGCCGATCCTGCTCCATCTGTAAACGCGAGCACAAAATCTGCACAACATTGGTTCTAAGAGCGATTTTTCCGATCCAGCTGAGTCGTGCTTCGCTGTGGCATGACTCAAGCAAACGCGAGAGCGCTTCAAAAAAGTCGCCCCCGCCGAAATCATCGAGTCCGCAGTGTCGCTTTGCCGCCTCGATCAAATCAGTCGCAAGCGTCCGCCTGGCTGGGAAATGCATTTTTTCCAGTAACGCGCCACATCCATTGAAAAGCCGGAGAGGCAGAAGTGGACGGGTTTGCTGGAGTGTCGTGACAGAGTTGTTCATTCGATTAAAGCCACCAATATGCCAGCGCTAGCACTGAATCACTATTGGACTTAAGGACTATGGAAACGAGACCATAGGAGGCAAGTCAAGTCACGAATGGCAATAAGCGCACGGTTGCGCGCCGCGTGCAATCGCATCATCGTCTCGCTATGCAAACAGAGAAGGCGACATTTGGCGCAGGCTGTTTCTGGGGCGTGGAAGAAACTCTTCGCAATTTAGAGGGCGTTTTGTCCACTGCGGTGGGATACGCAGGTGGAACAAAAGAGAATCCGACGTATGAAGATGTTTGCTCCGATAAGACCGGACACGCTGAGGTGGTGCAAGTGGAGTTCGATCCGTCGCAGATCAGTTACGACGAACTTCTAAATATTTTCTGGTCCAACCACAACCCGACGACCTTGAATCGGCAGGGGCCCGATGTCGGCAAGCAATATCGTTCAGTGATTTTTTATCATTCGCCGGAGCAACAGGCAGCGGCAAACGCTTCAAAAGAGAAAATCGGAAAGAGCGGTCGATTCAATCGGCCGATCGTGACGCAAATTGAACCTGCCCCGAAGTTCTGGCGCGCCGAAGAATATCATCAGCGTTATCTGCAAAAGCGCGGCCAGTCACATTGCGCGATCTGAAGGCAGCGCGAAGCTTGATACTTGATACTTGATGCTGGATGGGAGCCAGCCAACCCACGTCAAATCCAACATCCAGCATCTAGAATCCAGTATCAGTTTCCACTATCAGCATGAGCGCCGCTCTTAAGATCATCCGCACCAAAAATTTCGTCACCGACGCGGCTGATTTCATTCTCGCGCAAGCGCAACAAGCTCTTGGCGAACGCAACGAATTCCGGATTGCGCTCTCGGGCGGAAATACCCCGCGGCCGGTTTACACCCGGCTTGCGGCGATCGGGCATGATCTGCCATGGGATCTGATTCGGATCACGTTCGGAGACGAGCGTTGCGTGCCGCCGGACGATGCGGAAAGCAACTTTAGAATGGCCCGGGAAACTCTGCTGGCGCCAGCCGCGGTTCCGAAACAATCGATTCTACGGTTGCGGGGCGAGATCGATCCGCAAACGGCAGCGCAGGAATACCAGGATCATCTCGACGCCATTGCTACTGAGGGTGGTCAACCAATTTACCGGCACGACCTGATTCTTCTCGGTTTGGGCGATGATGGTCACACAGCGTCGCTGTTTCCAGGAACCGCTGCGCTAGACGAGACGATACGCCGGGTGATGGCAAATTTTGTTCCCAAGTTCAACACGTGGCGGCTGACATTTACGTTTCCACTCATCAACGCCGCGCGGCACATATTGTTCCTGGTAGGCGCATCGAAAAATCCCGCGCTGATCGAGCGCGTATTGCAAGGTGACTCGCAGTATCCCGCTGCCCGAGTCAATCCTTCAGCAGGAGACGTGACGTGGATGATTGGCGAGTAGCACAGGCATCCTGCCTGTGGTGCCAACACGCATCTTGCGTGTTGTTATGCGATTCGGCAGGCGAGACGCCCGCCTGCCCCACAGCCAGGATGGCTGTGCTACGATAAGTGTAATGCGCACGATCGTTGTATCAGGCTCCGCTGGATTAATCGGCTCGGAAACGGTTAAACGTTTTGCAGGCGAGGGCGCGGGCGTGATCGGGATCGACAATGATATGCGAGAAAAGTTTTTTGGCGCGGAAGCTTCCACGAAAAAAATCCGCGACGATTTGATTGCGAATGTTCGCGGATACGAACATCACGACCTCGACATTCGCGACGCTGCTGCAGTGAACGAGCTATTCAAGCAGCATCGCGGCGCGATCGACGCGGTCGTGCATACCGCCTCGCAACCATCACACGACTGGGCAGCGCGCGATCCGCAAACAGATTTCACCGTGAACGCGAACGGCACACTCAATCTTCTGGAAGCCGCGAGACAGTTTTCTCCGGAGGCGCCTTTTGTTTTTACTTCGACGAACAAAGTCTACGGCGACACGCCGAATCGTTTGCCGCTGCGGGAATTGGAAAAGCGCTGGGAAATCGAGCCCGGCCACGAATACGAGCCGGGAATTTCCGAGACGATGAGCATCGATTACACGAAGCATTCCCTCTTTGGCGCGTCAAAAGTCGCCGGAGACATTCTCGTTCAGGAATACGGGCGCTATTTCGGAATGCCGACGGTTTCCTTTCGCGGCGGCTGTCTCACCGGACCCGCGCACGCAGGAACGGAACTCCACGGTTTTCTTTCCTACCTGATGATCTGCAACGTGACCGGCAGGCCGTATCGCGTTTTTGGTTACAAAGGCAAACAGGTGCGCGACAACATCCATAGCTTCGATCTCGTCGAAGCGTTTGCGGAATTCATTCGAGCGCCGCGTGCCGGAGAGGTCTATAACATCGGCGGCAGCCGGCATAGCAACTGTTCCATGCTCGAGGCGATCGAGATGTGCGAAGAAATCAGCGGCAAAAAATTAACCTGGAGTTATGAGGAGACCAGCCGCATCGGCGACCACATCTGGTGGATCAGCGATGTGCGAAAGTTCCAGTCGCATTATCCAAACTGGAAATTTCGCTACGGCATGCGCGAAATTCTCAAAGAAATTCACGGCGCGGTAGCGGGATGATGTAATCGCGGTACCAAGCCGCTCAAGGCAAAAAGCGGTGCGAGGACTCACCGCACTCCAAAGCACTGCGTGCAAAATTCATCACGAGGCGCGATCGGTTTCGCGCAGCTTTGGGAGTGCGATGCGTCCTCGCGTCGCTTTGAGAAGTGCATCCGCTCTCGCGCGAAACGGCAACGTTTCAACGCTTTAACGCCCTCAATATTCTTCGCCTTCGTCTTCTTTCGAGGTCACTACGCGATCGTCGACGGCGTAGGCATGAAGCATTACCGCGCCGAGGTAGAAGAAAAAGAGACCCAGGCCCCAGCCGGCAGATGCGAAGGCGGCCAGCAATACGAAAAGTCCGACTGGAATCGCGCCAAACATCCAGAGAAAGCCCACAAGTTTGTGTCCTTTATAGATGTGTCCCAAACCGGGAATAATACTTAGGACAACTGCTACTGCGTCGCTCGCTTTGCCTTCCGCAGTTTCCTTCTCGCTACGCGTCCAATCGCACCGGTCACAGCGTTGCGCATCACTTGGCAGGAGATGCCCGCAATAAGGGCAAGGCATTTTATCCCCCGCACCTGATTCCGGGTGAGTTGGCGGTGCGTCGGTGTATGTCACGCTCATTTCAAACATTCAAGGTTCACAAGCGGCGCGGAATTCGTCAAGGAAAACGAAGAGGACCAGTGGTCATACGGATTTTGCAGGACGTCTGTGCCTGCCCGCCGTAGCCTTGGCGAAGGAGGGTCAGACGCCAACCCAATTGCAAAAACAGCCGACATCGTAGCGCGTTCGGTAACATGGTCACGTCTCCCGTTGTTGATCCTGGCATCTCGCGTCAGTGCTCCAGTTAAGATTGCACTATAGAAAATTTGGATTTACGTCGACAAGCGAACACTTGAAACGCGCGTTCATTCTTCTCCTTGGATTCACAGCCCACGCCTTTGGGGCTGGCCTCTCGTCGTATCCGCACCTGGTCGTCGCCGATTCTGCTGGGACGTCGCGCAACGGTGTGCGCGTGACTTATCTCGGCACGAACGGCTACCAATTCGAATTCAAAGGGCACGCGCTGCTGGTCGATCCTTATTTCTCGCGCGTGGATCTTTTTAGCGTTGCGCTGGGCGCCCGCATTCAACCGAACATTTCTCGCATCACCGATGCGAGGCGCCATCTCGCGTCACGTGAGCCAAAAGTGGACGCGATCTTGGTGACTCACGGGCACTTCGATCATTTGCTCGATGTGCCAGTTGTGATGGCAACGGCAAGAGCGCGTCTCATTGCATCGGCATCCAGTGTCGAGCTCGCCAAACGTGCAGGCGCATTATCTGGGAAAGCAGTCAAACCCGGAGATGTGCGGCGAATCGGACCATGGAAAATTCGCGTTTTGCCAGCCACGCACGACCGGCTTTTCGGCAAAGTGCCATTTGATCGGCCGCAATCGCGCGTGCCGCAACGCGCTGGGGATTGGATTTGCGGCGAACCGCTGGCGTTTCTGATCGAAGTGAACGGCCAGCATATCTACATCGATTCCGGTGGAACACTTGCGCAATTGCCGCCTAACCAAAAAGTAGATCTTGCGATCCTGGGCATGGCCCTGCCCGATTCGCGCGAACGATTGTCCGCGGCGCTGGAACGTTTGCAACCGCGTTACATTCTGCCGAGTCACCAGGACAATTTCTTCGTGCCGTTGAGCAACGGATTCCAATTTGGCCCGCTCACAGATTTCCGCCGGGTGCAACGCGACTGCGCTCGAGAGAATCGCGGTCGCCTGATCCTGATGGATTATTTTCGGCCATGGACGCTGCCTGCAGTAGTAAATCCCAAATCCCAAGCACCAAATCCCAGACAATGAAGCAAACCCCCAATTCCAAAAATGAAAGATGATGCTAAACCGCGGGACTTGGAGGACAGAACGTTTTTCTTTGCCGAATCGGTAAGAGCATTCGTCAAACAATTGCCGAGGACAATCAGCAACACCGAAGATGTTGGGCAGTTGGTGCGCGCATCGGGCTCCGTCGCCGCCAGTTGGATTGAAGCGGACGAAGCTCTAAGCAAGAAAGACTTTTTGATGCGTGTGAAAATTTGTCGAAAAGAAGCGAAAGAAAGCCGGTTGTTTTTGCGGCTGGTTGACGCGGGTCTGGCGAAAGCATCTCTCGTTATCCGGGACCAGCTGGCGGCAGAAGCGCGCGAGTTAACTCTCATCGATTATTTCGAAGAGTGGGTGATCGCGCGAATTTCTGGAATTTGGCAGTTGGAGTTTCTTTGAGATTTGGCAATTGGGATTTGGAACTTTAATGGCCAACCCGTGAACAGCAATATGAGTAAGAATAGGAAAATGCATGGCGCTCAGACGGCTTCGCTTTCTAACATCGTTAGTTACAGCGACGACTTCCTGCGCATTCGTGACGTCGGCGATTGGGACAACGCGCTCAACGGTCTGCAAATTGAAAATTCAGGAGGAGTCACGCGGCTCGGCGCGGCAGTCGATGTTTCCACGCGCGTTTTGACTGAAGCCACAAAGAAAAAAGTCGATCTTCTGATTGTGCATCACGGTTTGTTCTGGCCCGGCTTGCAACCGGTGAGAAAATCGTTGCGCCGGCAACTGCAGATCGCCTTTGAAAACGATATCGCGCTCTACAGCGCGCATCTTCCTCTGGATATCCATCCGAAAGTCGGCAACAACGCGCAGCTCGCCGCCGCGCTTGGACTGAAATCAGCGCAGCCTTTCCTGGAGGAAAAAGATCAGCCGGTCGGGTTGAAAATGCGCGCCTCAATGCCGCGCACCGAACTCTTTCGAAAATTGCGGAAAGCGTTGAACGGCCCGGTAAAGATTTTTGATTTCGGTCCGAAACAAACTCGATCAATCGGCATTGTCACCGGCGCCGCCGGCTCGGAAATCTACCGCGTCGCACGGGAAAACATCGACACCTTTATTACTGGCGAAGCCCCGCACTGGGCGGCGGTCGCCGCTGAAGAACTCGGCATGAATCTTCTGCTCGGCGGCCATTACGCTACAGAAGTTTTCGGCGTGAAAGCGCTCGCTGGGCATTTGTCGAAGCGATTTAGAATTCCATGGGAATTTATCGATTGCCCAACGGGCTTGTGATTGGAGCTGCGCTGAGGACAGCGCACGCTACAGCACGCCCGATGCGTTGTAGTGTCCGCTGTCCTCAGCGGAGTGGTTCAACGGGAATGACCCGCCTTAAAATGACGAAAGCGATGCGAGGACGCATCGCACTCCAAAAGCACTTCGTGCAAAATTCAGGGAACACCGTCGCTCTGTTTTGCGCAGCTTTGAGAGTGCGCACGCGTCCTCGCGTCGCTTTAGTTCTGCGCAGCTGGGCTCCGCAACGACAAAGCACAAATGCCGAATGACGGATGAATGTCGATTTGGATCGCCTCTCCTCTTTGCAAGAGAAGAAGGGGAGGGTGAGGAGTTGAGTAATGCTGAGAGGCTGAACCCTCCCAGTGCTGTAGCGTGCGCTGTCCCCAGCGCACCGTCGTGCGTGGCCAGAAATCCGCTGAGGACAGCGGACACTACAACCGCCGTCGTTTTTGCCATGCGAATGTTGATGCTCGCGCTTCTCATGCTCGTGCCGGTCTCGCTTTTCGGCGCATTCAAAAGCAGCTCGGTGCCGCAGGTAAGCGGCTACAAAGCGGTGCGAGTTCGCTACGGACCCATGAATAAAATGATCATCCCGGTCACGATCAACGGGCAGCCGGCAAATTTGCTGGTCGATACCGGATCGAACCAGATCATCCTGGATGCAGACGCAGCCAGTTCGTTCGGTATACGGCCATCTCAGCGTGCTCTTCGCTACATACGGTTCACGCGAATCAATGGTCAGCTATTACCTGTTGGCTTTGCGCAAAGTCTCAATGCAGGCGGTATGAATTTTAGCGGCGGCCCGGTCATGCTACGCAACTCTTTTCACTCGAACGCGCGGAACAGTGGAGTGGATGGCCTGCTTGGTCTGGACATTCTCGCTCGATACGACGCCATAATTAACTGCCGGACGAAAGTTGTTTTCTTTAAAATCGATCAAACGCGCCGACTGAATCTCAGCTCCGTCGCTTTGGCGGAAAAATTCACAAGAATTCCTCTACGACGGGAACAAAACGGCGCGCTCACCGTGCCCTGCTCGATTCATGGCGAAGCCGTTCGCCTGGTCGTCGACACGGGTGCATTCGTTACGATCCTCCACGAACCTTTGTTAAGATCGCTTGGAATACCGTCTGAGCCGACGCGGCTTTCAGCTTATTTTGCCACTGGCGCACCGAAGCATATCAGTGCCGCGCGCATCAGTGATCTGAAGATTGGCGATTTTATGGTGCCGCGCGAGGAGTTTGGCGTCATCGCGCTGCCCCATTTCTCGTTGCGAGAGGGCAGCACAGAGACCGGCGGCATTTTGGGCATGGATACGCTGTACATTTGTCATGCCATCATCGATCTCGAGGGCATGAACCTGTTTTTGAAATGAGAGAACGCGATGCGCGATGCGCGTCTCGCCAGAGGCAATTCCGGGCTTGACATAACTGGCGCCGAAATGGCAAAAACCCGGCATTCCGTATCGCGCACGCATGTCGCCGACAGGAAAGAGGTCAGTAAGGACACGAATTTTCGTTTTGGACGAGCACCCGCTGGTCCGCGAAGGCATCATCAACTATCTCAACTTGCAGCCCGATCTCGCCGTTTGCGGCGAAACTGACAACATTCGCGACGCGCGCAACAAGCTTGCGACATGCAAGCCGCAGTTGCTGATCAGTGCGCTGCGACTGGGCACCGGCGACAGCTTGGAATTTGTTAAGGCGCTGAAGGCAGAGCGGCCCGCGTTACTCATCCTTGTGTATTCTGCCTTTGAAGAAGCAATCTTCGCAGAGCGCGCCTTGCGTGCGGGTGCTGATGGTTTCGTGATGAAAAAAGCGCCCAAGGAAGAGCTGCTGGTTGCTATTCGCGAAGTCATCAGCGGTAACATTTACGTTAGCCGCGATGTGGCCATACGCGCATTCAAAAAATCCTTGGAATCGCGGCCGGAGCATCGTTCGTCGCATTCTCCCAGTAGCATAGGTATAGAAAAGCTATCCGATCGCGAGATGCACATTTTCAATTTGTTAGGCTCGGGCCTTCGCAACAGCCAAATCGCGCGTTCACTCAATCTGAGCGTAAAAACCATCGAGAGCCATCGCGAAAACATCAAACATAAGCTTGGCCTGAATGGCAGCCGGGAGCTGGTGGAACGAGCCACTAAATACGTAGAAGAAACTTTCTTGCCTCCAAAGATAATAGCTGGCAGAGGCAAGAAAAAGGTAGTCCGCTTTCCTGCCGGGTAACTACTGTGGAGGCGTTTGTGTCAAACGCCTTGGTGCTTGGCACAAGCACCGCTACAACTTGTTTACCTAAGAGGACTTTCCTAAGAAAAAGATAACCCCACAATTTCCTCCAAAAAAATCGTTACAACCAGCGGCTCTACTTAAGAGGAATTTCTCCAATGACAAAACCTGACCCTGTTCACCGCTGTTCACATTCTCCCCTAAGGGGATTTGCACAAAAAGTTCAGGGAGCGCTCCCTATCCAGAATGAGAGGTTTTTTCTTTACAAGCGGTTTTAGGAGAACAACACTGGCGCGCTTCATTTTTAACTTTGGATACGCGCGTCCTCGAACCACACCGCCAAGCCGTTCGAATCTCTCACAGAAGGCGAACTTTCTTCGCGAACTTCGCAAGATCTGCAAAGCGCGGCTGTTCCCCCCACATCTTTCATGGGCGAAGTAATGCGAACCCACCTGGCAGCGGCAGTCGCCGCCCTTCACTAACAATTCTCTCCGTAACAATTCCCTCCATTTAAGAGCTGTTCCCCCCAGACCCCCAGACAAGTCCCTCATAAAAAGTGTAACCTGACGAAGGGCAACTGTTCTGACCCGGCAGCTGCCGGACTGTTCACTCTGTGGGGAACCTCTGTGGCCTCTATGTTCTCTGTGGTGAGTTTGTCCTCAGATTCGTGACCGTTCGTGTAATTCATGTCTCAGCCCTAAATTTTTCTTTTCGTAAATCCGCGGAGGCTGTTCTTTGTTCACCGCGGCATCTGATCGCCGCCGAGTACCCGCTACGCAGACTGCCAGCCTGTTCACGCGTATTCGCATCGTGACCTAGGTCTAAACGACTGTTTCACTCCTTACGGGATTTTGAACTAAAACAAATCAGGAGAACAAAAAACGGAGGAGTATGCACTTCACAAAGGTCTTGACAATCCGATTGCGACCTGAGCAAGATCGGCGTTAGCACGACAACGCTTGCTACCTACATCGAAGGCGAGTTGCAAAGCGGCGAATGGAAACACTGCGCCGTTTACGAGAAAGAATTGCAGCGGCTCTGGCCGCTTGAGCAGAAAGACCGCGAGATAAAGATCGCAGAGTTTGCGAACCAATTCGGATTCCGAGTGCGCTTTTACCAGAAGGGACTCTGCACGATCTTCGACAAATGGCCTAGGAACGGCTAACGGCGTTTCTTCCGCCAGACTTTCTGCTTTGCTTTCTTTCCGCTTGGCGGCGGCGGGACGCGCATCGCTCGCCGCATTGCGTCGTCGAATTTAATCTGGCGTTCTAGCCGAAGTGGTTTCGCGGCTGGCATATCTGCAGGTTACGTGCTCGCGTGATTTCGTCTACTAGACACGTCTGATTTAGGGACACCGATCGCCCAAACATCCTTGTGACCGGTTTCCAACAGTCGATATACTTCGTCAGAGGCCACGAACACCAAACTTCCCGCGTTCCTCCAAATTCGTAGTCGAACGCTACGACCATCGCAATCCTTGACCGACACTACTTGACCTTTTGATAGCTCATGGAAACCAATTTCCTTTGCGCCATTTCGCCGCTTGACCGCGATTTCCCGCCGCGTTCAACGAGAGAAACAACGCACGTTTTATTCGGCGTATGCCCGCCGGTTCCCTTGCCACTGATCTTGCCTCCAAGATAAGTTTCATCCATTTCCACTACACCGTGTCGCAGCCCAGCGGATAACATGGATGGTGTTGTAGCCACGGCGCTATGCGCGACGCGCCACAGGCGCGTGCGTACAGGTGGAACGGGTTGTCTTCAACGCGTTGCGTAACCAGCTGCGGCTCTGCCGCCTGATCATATCTGCGCCTTCGGCGATCAATCAGGCCATCGTCTTCGGAGAAGCCGATCCACCTGGACTGCACTCATCATTTGTCATTACCCGAAAATCAGCGAAATCCGCGCCATCCGTGGTTGAATTCATTGGCGTCCGCCGCGGCGGACGCCCTACACAATCCCTGTAAATCCGTGTCATCCGCGGTCGTCCCAGAAGTTTTTGCTTTCGTAAATCCGCGGACTCTGTTCTTTGTTCGCCGATGACTGAGGCAGCTGAACGGCGAATGAGCACCCGCGCAACGGGTGTTGTGGGCATCGCCGTTCTCTCGAGCCGCGTGCTCGGTCTGATTCGGGAAACGGTGTTTGCCGGCTTGTTTGGGGCCGGAAAAAATCTCGACGCCTTTTTAATGGCATTTCGCTTGCCCAACCTGTTGCGTGACTTGTTTGCCGAGGGCGCGCTTTCTACGGCGTTCATCACGACGTTCTCGAAAAAGATCGCCGTCGAAGGCGATCAATCAGCGTGGCGACTGGCCAATAAGGTGGCGACGCTGACGGCGGTATTCATGAGCGCAGTGACGTTGCTGGGGATCGTGTTCGCGCCGCAGCTGGTGGAGCTTTTGACATGGGGAGCTTGGTCGCCGGACAAAACTGCGCTGACGATTTTGCTGACCCGGATCATGTGGCCGTTCATGCTGCTGGTTTCGCTCGCGGCCCTGGTGATGGGAATGCTGAATGCGAAACACGTTTTCGGTCCGCCGGCGATGGCGTCGAGCTATTTCAATCTCGGCTCGATCATTGCCGGCGTGGCAATCGGTTATTGGCTCGATCCGCATTTCGGCGCGCGTTCGCTGGTGGGCCTCGCGATCGGGACGCTGATCGGTGGCGCCTGGCAACTGGTGGGACAGTTTCCGTCGCTGTGGAAAGTTGGCTACAGATTTCACGCCGATTTTCATTGGCGCGACGAAGGCGTGCGCACGGTGCTCACCTTGATGGGACCGGCGGTCATCGCGGCCAGCGCCGTGCAGGTGAACGTGCTGATCAACAGCGGATTTGCGGCCAGCATCACGGATCCAACAACCGGGCTATCGATTAACGGCCCGGTGAGCTGGCTCAACATTGCGTTTCGCCTGATGCAATTGCCGCTGGGAATTTTTGGAGTGGCCATCGGGACAGTGACGCTGCCACTGGTTTCGAAGAGCGCCGCGCTGGGGAACACGGCTGAGTTCCGCGCGATTCTTGCGCGCGGAATGCGGCTGGCGTTTTTGCTTACGATTCCCTCGGCCATTGGGCTGGCAATGTTGGCGTCGCCAATCATTAGCGTGATTTACCAGCACGGGCACTTCGACGCGGAGGCGACGCAACAAACTGCGCGCGCGCTGCGATTTTATGCGATCGGGCTCGTTTCTTATGCGGCGTTGAAAGTGTTGACGCCCGCGTTCTACGCGATCGGCAAACGCAACACGCCAATGGTGGTGAGTTTTCTGGCAATCGGCGCGAATCTTTTTCTCAACTGGCTTTTCACCTTCCGGCTGGGCTGGGGACATCGTGGCCTTGCCTTTTCGACAAGCCTGGTCGCGACAATGAATTTTCTTTTGCTTTACGCTTTGATGCGCCGGCATACGCGCAGGTTGGAGACACGCCAGACATTAGTTGGTCTCGGAAAGATTTGTCTCGCCGGTGCGCTGCTGGCGCTGGTCTGCTGGGCGGCCAATTACTGGTGGCTGGATGCGTGGGCGAGCCTGCGCTTTTTGAATTGCGAATTGTAGGGCGTCTGTGTCAGACGCCTGGGACACGATGGCGTTTCGCAGAAACGCCCTACAAATTATCCCAGCGCTTGATCGAGGTCCTCGATCAAATCGTCCGCGTTTTCGAGGCCGATGGAAAGCCGCAGCAAACCTTCAGGCGAAGTTGTGCCCGGTCCTTCGATGGATGCCCGATGCTCGATCAAACTTTCCACGCCGCCCAGGCTGGTGGCGCGAATAAAAATTTTCGTTTTTTCCGCAACCGACATCGCAGTATCGCGTCCGTCTTTCGCTTCAAACGAAAGCATCCCGCCGAACAATGACATCTGCCGTGCGGCGATCTCATGTCCCGGATGCGATTGCAATCCTGGGTAATGAACGCCTGCCACTTTTCGATGTTGTGCCAGGAAATCCGCCACCTTCATCGCGTTCCCCGAGTGCGCTCGCATTCGCCACGGTAGCGTGCGCATGCCGCGCAGGATCAACCAGCAATCGAAAGGCGAGGGGACTGCGCCGCCCTCGTACTGAATGCTGCGGATGCGCTGAACAAAATCATTTTCCGTTTTCGCAACCACAATGCCGCCCAGGACATCGCAATGCCCGCCGAAATATTTCGTGGTCGAGTGGAGGATTAAATCGGCGCCGAGATCGAACGGCCGTTGCAACACTGGCGCCCAGGTGTTGTCGCAAACCAAAAGCGCCCCGGCGTCGTGTACGATCTCCGCGACGGCAGCGAGATCGACAACTTTCAACAATGGATTGGATGGCGTCTCTGCCCACGCCAACTTTGTGTTTGGCTTCAACGCTTTTTTCACGGCGGCCAGATCGCTCATGTCGACGAAATCGGCTTTGAGTCCCCAGCGCAGAAAAATCTCACGGATCAATCGCGATGTTCCGTAATAGGCGTCAACGTGAGCCAGGAGATGATCGCCCGGCACGAGCGCTTGAAGAATGGATGTGGTTGCTCCCGTTCCGGAGCTGAACGCCGCGGCGGCGACACCGCCTTCCAGCGCGCTGATCCCGCGCTCCAACGCCTCCCGGTTGGGATTGTTGTTGCGCGTGTACATGAACCCGCGCGAGTACGCTCCGTCTACGTCGCGCTCGAACGTCGTGGACAGGTAAATCGGGGCAGCGACTGCTCCGGTCGCAGGGTCAATGCTGTGCCCGGCGTGAACAGCTAAGGTTTCAATTTTCATTTGTGGCTGCATTGAACCACGAATGGACACAAATAGACACAAATTCACAGACAAACTGTTGTTCGCTCTGGCGAGCGCTCGGAGCGGGTAGCTAATCGTCGAACAACCTGACGTTTAAAGAGAGATTTTTATTGGTGTGAATTCGTGGTTAGTTTTGTCTCTTTCGGAGTTGACGGCTCGATTTGCACAGCGCAAATAGCAACTTTCCAATGGATGCTCGGGATTCGACAAATTCATCTGCAACAATTTACGACGACGAAGTTTTCAAAATGGCGTGCGACCAGTTCAGCGTCATCGCCGATTACCTGAACATCGATGAGGGCGACCGCGAGTGGGCGACGTATCCGAAGCGCGCGGTCGCTGTGACGTTGCCGGTGCACATGGACGATGGCAGCACGAAAGCGTTCCAGGGCTACCGCGTTCAACACCATATCGCGCTCGGCCCGACCAAGGGCGGCACGCGGTTCGCGCTTTCATTGTCGATGGGCGAAACGGCCGCGTTGGCGATGTGGATGAGCTGGAAATGCGCGCTGGCGCAATTGCCGTACGGCGGAGCGAAAGGCGGCGTCGCTGTCGATCCGACCAAATTATCACGGAACGAGCTGGAAGCTGTCTCGCGCCGTTACATGCAGGAAATGATTCCGTTTGTCGGGCCGCACACCGACATCATGGGGCCCGACATGGGCACGAACGAACAGATCATGGCCTGGTTTATGGACACCTACTCCGTTTACATGGGCTACGCCGTCAATGAAATCGTTACCGGCAAACCGGTCGCCATCGGTGGGACTGAAGGCCGGCGCGAAGCGACCGGGCGCGGCGTTGTTTACCTGATCGAGCGGGCCATGAGCATGCTGAAGCTGAATCCTGAAAAGTGCACAGCCATCGTGCAGGGATTCGGCAACGTCGGTTCGGTGGCAGCTCTGTCGCTGGCCTACAAAAGCGGCGTCAAAGTCACCGGGATCAGCGATCACACCGCAGCAATCTACAATCCGAAGGGAATTGACGTGAAAGCCGCGGAGCAGCACGTGTTTAAAAAGGGAAATCTGCGGGCCTTCGCTCAGGACGACCACGTCGATCCCAAGGAATTCCTCACTCTGCCGTGCGACATCCTTATTCCCGCCGCAGTCGATCGAGTGATTACCGGAAAGAACGCCGGTCAACTCAAATGCCGTATCCTTGCCGAGGCAGCGAACGGTCCGACTACACCGGAGGCAGACCGGATTCTCGAAAAGCGCTGGGACGAAATTTTCGTGATCCCGGATATTCTCTGCAACGCCGGCGGCGTGATCGTTTCTTACTTCGAGTGGGTGCAGGGTTTGCAGGCATTTCTGTGGACAGAATCGGAAGTGACCGACAAACTCTTCCGCATCCTTGAGCATTCATTTGCACAAGTGATAAGGCGAGCCAAGGAACACAAAATTTCGCATCGCACTGCGGCCATGGCGACCGGAGTCGAGCGCGTGATCAAAGCCAAACAGGTGCGCGGGTTGTTCCCATGAGCGGCGCGGAAATCTGCGCGCGTTCGAATCTATTGTAGGGCGTCTGTTTCAGACGCCGTCACGTTGGCGTTTCACAGAAACGCCCTACAATTGCACGAAACGCCCTAATGAAGTTTTCGCACACCGAAGAAAAACGGGACGATCGAGACCTCGATGTTTTGATCGATGAGGAGAACGGTCTGCGGATTATTGTCTCGCGTCTTGGGGCGGAATTAATCAGTTTGGCCCGAATAAACGACGCCGGGAAATGGACGGGCTTTCTTTATCGTGACGATGATCTCTCTACACCGTCTCAAGGTTGGGCAAATCACGCCACGGTCATGGGCTATTATCTTCACCGGTTAAAAAATGGTCGCAGTCTTTACCGGGGCCGCGAAATCATAGGCGGCAATCACGGGTTTCTTCGCTCGAAAAACTGGCATCTCGCCGGATCTTCAACCGAAGGCACCGGCGCTTCATTAACGTATCAGATCACACCCGACGATTTTTCGTCGACTGAATATTCATTGAACGTGAGCGTCGATCTGACCTACAGCCTCGAGGCCCACAAACTCAGCGTGCTTTTCGAGTTTCGAAACCATGAGCCCGACTTAACCGCACACGTTGCGTTCGGATTGCATCCGGGCTTCGCAGCGACTTCGTTTGGGAGCTTCCGCTTGCAAATGCCGCGAGGCTGCTATCGGCGATATTTTTCACCGAGTAATTTTTTATCCGGAGAGACCCGCGACATCGAATTTGCCGGTGGCGAAATGCCGTTTCCCAAAAACGAATTGCCCGGTTCCGTCATTCTTGAACTCGTTGATGTCGCGCGTCGGAAATTTTCCTATGTCGATCCGCCGAGCGGCCGGTGGGTAACGCTGGATCTGACCGGAGTGCCTTATGTGACGTTGTGGTCCGATGGCGGACCATTTCTTTGCGTCGAACCGTGCTGGGGCCTGACGGATCATCATGAACAGCGCGCGTTCGAAAACAAACAAGGAATCCAAACCATTCCGCCTCGCGGCGAGTTGCGCGCGTCCTTCAGCATGGCCCCGCAACTTGCCTCGGCCGACTAGCTGGACAACTCACCACTGACGCGACTGCATCCGCCTCAAGTCATAGCACAAAAGGAATGATGCGTTTGGCGCGGTGTTGGTAGGCCGCATATCGCTCGGGGAACTGTTGGAGCATCAGTTTTTCTTCGCGGCCGAGTTTGATCCAGAAACTCGCAAACGTTAGCAGCACGCCTGCAAATCCGGCCACGTGTCCTTGCACGAGCGCGGTCGCAAAGAACATGGTGAGTATGCCGGTGTAGATAGGATGGCGCACGAATCGGTACGGCCCGTGTTCGACCAGTTCGTGTCCTTCTTTCAATGTCACAACACCGCTCCAATTGCGCCCGAGAATAACTCTGGCCCAAAGGGCGACTGCCAGGCCGGCCATGCACAAGAGTGCGCCCGCCCATGCGATCGGCGCCGCATGTGGAATAACGCGAAGGTTCAGCGGATACGGTAATTGCCGGCCATAAACAAGGAGGAGATAAGCGATTACGAGCAGCACCCAATAGCGCAGCCGTTGCGCCCGGCTTTCGCGATACACCGTGCGCTTGGTCGACACCGCAGCCACCAACCAGACTGCGACAAATGCGATCCAGCACGCACTGATGATGTCGAGGGACAACGAATACGCCTGCATGGAATCAATAGTTTACCTGAACATCTTCCTGTCTACTTGTCGCGCCGTAGCCTTGGCGAAGGTGGATTCGTGGTTGAATGTCCCCGGTCATGGCTGTTTCCATTGCGCTCCGTACTCTTCTCAATCAATCGATCGATTACGCGGGAATGTTTCCGCCGTGCAATCTTGGGCTCGAGGCCGCTCTGAAAAATCACGCCCAATATGTTCGTTCGGCCGATAGCTGGATGCTCGGCGGATTCGTTCTTTCCATTGAACAATTCGATGCGGCCAAACAACTTCTTTCAGAGTTCGACCCTTTGCATACGCTGCGCGTCGCGGCGCTCGGACCGAAGACTGCAACAGCGGACGCGTTTTTGGACGCGCTCGACGACATCGATGCGGCGATTCGTTCGTTCGCGAGATACGATGTCGATCTCATATCGATTAACCACCTCGAAATGCTTTTACCGCCCGATGTTGAGCTTGCAGTGTTGAAAGAGGCGAAAGCGATTCTCGGCGATCTGCCGGTTTTCTGGGAGGCGCCATCGGACAGGGCGCAGCAAACCATAGCGCTCGTCGCCGGGCACAATTCCGATGAGGAAGTCGCAACCTTTGGTTACAAACTGCGCACGGGCGGAGTGACAGCCGATGCGTTTCCAACCTCGGCGCAGATCGCCGACGCTCTTGTGACCCCCGCTACGCATCAGCTTCCGATCAAGTTTACAGCAGGGCTGCATCATCCGATCCGGCAGTTTCGCGATGAAGTGAAAACAAAAATGCACGGATTTCTTAA
Source organism: Verrucomicrobiota bacterium (assembly GCA_003218135.1). GTDB lineage: Bacteria > Verrucomicrobiota > Verrucomicrobiia > Chthoniobacterales > UBA10450 > Udaeobacter. The sequence continues at coordinate 15,858 of QHNQ01000024.1, read as the reverse complement.
TGTGCTCGGCGCGGCCGTCCTTGCGGCAGAGCATCGATGGAATGCAGATCAAGCTGCGATCATGCTCGAAGATGAAGAGCCCAATTCATTTTCGTTCACGGACGATTTTTTTGCATGGCGGGAATGGAAGATCGACGTCGAACGGCTGCGATATCGCCGGAAATTCGTCAGATCGTTTGGCAGTTGCAGCTTCGATGAACCACGTGACGATTTGCGCGCGCAAGGACTTCTCTAATGACCACGAAGGACACGAAGATCACGAAGTGCTTGAAAGGGAAAATTCAAATAAGTCTTCGTGGCCTCTGTGATCTTCGTGGTTAAATCACAGGCATGGCTCTTCGCTCGTTTCTCGAAATCGCAAAAGATTCGGATTTTCCGATTCAAAATCTTCCCTTCGGCGTGTTTCAACCGAAACAGGATAGACCACGCGTAGGTGTCGCGATCGGTGATTTGGTTTTTGATCTTTCGGCGCTGGAGGAACTCGGTCATTTTCAGTCGCCAGAATTTCAAGGCCGAAAAGTGTTTTCTGAAGAGTCGCTGAATTCATTTCTCGCGCTGGGCCGACCCGCATGGCGTAAAACGCGCGAGATCCTGCAACATCTTCTGGCAGCAGACGCGCCGATATTGCGCGACGATCCGATCATTCGGCGGCGAGTTTTTCATGCGCAAAAGGACGTCGTGATGAAATTGCCGGCCCGGATTGGCAATTACACGGATTTTTATTCTTCCTATCATCACGCGCACAACGTCGGCACAATGTTGCGCGGACCTGAGAACGCGCTGATGCCAAACTGGAAGTGGTTGCCCGTGGCGTATCACGGACGCGCCAGCTCGGTTGTGATCAGCGGGACCGGCGTGCGCCGGCCAAGCGGGCAAGTCAAACCACCGGATGCTTCAGAGCCAATCTTCGGTGCGAGCAAAAGTCTGGACTATGAATTGGAGATGGCGTTTCTGATCGGTTCTGGCAATTCGCTAGGCGAACCGGTGCCGATCGGTAACGCAACCGATCACATCTTCGGCCTCGTACTGATGAACGATTGGAGCGCGCGCGACATCCAGGCGTGGGAGTATCAACCGCTGGGACCTTTTTTGGCAAAAAACTTTTGCACAAGCATTTCGCCGTGGGTTGTCACTCTCGAGGCGCTCGAGCCGTTCAGGAAACCGCTCCCGCGGCAGGATCCCGAGCCACTCCCGTACTTGCGCGCGAAAAACGATTTCACGTTCGACATTCAGCTTGAAGCGCAGTTGCAAACTTCATCGATGAAAACGCCGCACGTCATCACCCGTACAAATTTCCAAAATCTATACTGGAGCATCGCACAGCAGCTCGCGCATCACACCGTCAATGGTTGCAACTTGGAACCCGGCGATTTGCTCGCGAGCGGCACGATCAGCGGTTCCACAGAAGAATCGCGCGGCTGCATGCTGGAATTAACTTGGCGCGGCGCGAATCCATTGAAGCTTCCAAACGGCGAAACGCGTAAATGGCTCGAAGATGGCGACACACTCACGATAACCGGCTGGTGCCAGGGTGACGGCTATCGAATCGGCTTCGGCGATGTGGGCGGCCGCGTCGTGTCGGCGGTGTAGAACACGGCGGCAAGTTAAGTTGCACTCCGGAAGCATTTTCGTCGGAAATTCACGCAAGATGCGTGTCCTGTTTTGTGAGGCTTTTGGAGTGCGCACTGCCTGCCGGCCTGTGTGCGGGCGCCCTCGCGTCGCTTTTGTCAATACCTCACCCGAACGAGGAATAATGCTTCAGCACGAGCTGCGAAGCGGGCTGAGTGTGTTTGCGGCGAGCCTAATCGCGCGCTGATCTCCTTGATGTGCATTTTGTGAAGCGCACATTTTACCAGTGCGCCGACCATTAACCGGACCATTTTGTAGAGAAAACCGTCACCATCGAATTCAATCGTCAGGCAAGGACCGTTTTGTCGGACGCGCACAGAATAAATCGTGCGGATCGTGCTCTCTTCGGCTTTTCCGCGATTGGCGGCGAAGCCGGCGAAATCATGAGTGCCGACGAACTGCTTCGCTGCAGTTTTCAGGAGTTTGAGATTGAGCGGGCGTGCGATGTGCCATGCACGTCGGTACTCAAACGGCGGTAAAACAGACGCGCACCAGATTCGATAACGATACACTTTTCCTTTTGCCGAAAGGCGCGCGTGAAAATCGGTCGATACATATCGGCAGCGAAGCACGCGAATGGCCGGAGGCAGTAACGCATTCAGTGCTTCCATCCAACGCGCAGGTGCTAACGCTTTGTTAACGTCGACGTGCGCGCATTGCGCGAGCGCGTGTACGCCTGCGTCTGTTCGTCCGGCGCCGTGAACGCGAACAGGTCTGCCAATGACGCGCTCGAACGCGCGCTCGAGATAATCCTGAATAGTATTGCGGTGAGGTTGGCTTTGCCAGCCGGCGAACGGCGCGCCGTCGTACGCAACGATCAGTTTTAATCTTCGCGACATGTCAATCGCTGGCCCCATAGATGAGGCTGTCATGTTGAGCGAAGCGAAACATCTCTGGTTTATTTCGGCTAACGAGATCGATCCAAAACTGATCCGAGATTCTTCGCTTCGCTTAGAATGATATTAACCGATCACCGATTATTGATCATCTTTCGCTGCCGCATTTGCAGTGCGGCTGTCCAGATAGCTTTGCAAAATTATTTGAGCTGCTACCTGATCGACGTAGCCGCGCGTGTGCCGCGTCTTTTTACCCGCATCACGCAATGCGCGGTGTGCTGCGACCGTAGTCAGCCGCTCATCCCAGGTGACGACTGGGCATGGCAGAACCGCGCGCAGCTTTTCTACAAACTCGAGGGCTTCGGTCGCGGCCGTGCCGATCTGGCCATTCATTCGTTTGGGTAAACCCGCCACGACATGCTCGACGTTCCTTTGGCGGACGAGTTCTACCACTCGCGAGGTCGCGCGCTCGTTTGCCAGAATAGTTTCCAGCGGGTGCGCCAGCAACTGTAACTCGTCAGAAATCGCCACGCCGATGCGTGCCCGTCCAAAATCGAGAGCCAAAATTGGATTCATCTCAGTGTCATTCCGAGCGAAGTCGAGGAATCCCGTGGTGAATCCGTTGGGTGACTTCGCGGGATCCTTCGACTTCGCTCAGGATGACCGTCTCTCCGCGTCATTGCAGTTCCGGAGGAATTTTGCCGATCAGATCCTTGATTCTTTCGGCTTCGTGTCGGTCACAAATCAATAGGGCATCTTCCGTTCGCACAACGATGAGATTATGAACTCCCAGTAGCGCGACGGTCGTCCCGTTCTCCTCGAACACGACATTATTACTCGAATCGACTGCAGTAATCGCGCGGTTCGCGGCATTGCCGTGTTGGTCCTTCTCAAAATAATTGGCCACAGTTCGCCAGCTCCCGATATCATCCCAATCGAAGCTGGCTTCCACCACGAGGACGCGATCTGCTTTTTCCATGATCGCGTAATCGAATGAAATGCGGGGCAGTTTACTGAAGTGCTCACGCAACGCCTTCTCGAAATTTTCCGGAGCGCGAACTTGGGAAATGAAATCCGCCAGCTCCGACGCGTGACGATTGAATTCGCGTAACACTGTCGGGACTGACCAAACGAACATGCCTGCATTCCATCGAAAATTTCCCTTTCGCAGGAACGATTCAGCCAGATCGAGGTTCGGTTTTTCGCGAAAGCGCACGACCCGATGAATCGCATCGCTGTCAGGCCGCTTACGCAAACGAACCGGTTTGCCGTGCTCAATGTAACCGAACCCGGGACACGCCCATGTTGGTGTGATACCGATGGTAACAAGCTCGCTTGTCTCCTCGGCCGCATCGGCAGCCAGAGCGAGTGTTTCCTGAAACGCTGTTCGGTTTGTGATGATATGATCGGCAGGCAAAACAGCCATAATCGCCGCGTGATCGCGAGCTGTTACCCAGCCGGTGCCGAGCGCGACGGCGGCGGCTGTGTCGCGCTTGGCCGGTTCGGCGACGATGTTTTCCTTTGGGAAATTCCGGAGCAATTTGCGAACTGCGTTCTCCTGTTCTGCGTTTGTCAGGATCAGAATGCGCTCGCGCGGGATGAGGCCCTCCAAGCGCGCCAAGGTTTCTTCGAGCAGAGTTTTGTCTGAGACGAGGCGCAGGAGCTGTTTGGGGCGCGCGCGGCGACTCAATGGCCAAAAACGTTCACCGCTGCCGCCGGCGAGTATGAGCGCGTACATCGAATCAGGCATGTTGGTGCAGGCGGATCGCGTCGCGGAAATTGCCGTTTCTTTTTCCCAAACGCGACGTATATGGTAGGCGATGTCTTTCCCGATATCCATTTCAAAAACTTCCGAGCAAGCGGCAGTGGACCCACTGCTTGCGTTGACCCGCACCGCGATTGGCCTGGGCTTGGGAATTCTGATCGCGGACAAGATCAAACCTCCGCTGCGTCAGGTAGCCGCGATTGCACTTGTGGCGGTTGGCGCGTTGGCAGCCGCGCCGTGGCTCATAAAAATCACTCTCGGACAAATCAATCGACCGGAATCCGAATGGGGCAGCCGCGCCCGTTTGCGCTCTATTCGAGGGGATTCGGGCTACAGTTCCGATAACGACATTTATTGATTCACCTTGTAGAGGCGTTTGTGTCAAACGCCTGTCGAGTCCGGTGCTTGACACAAGCACCGCTACACGCGCCTGCGAGTTTGCTTCTAGCGCAGCGGCTACAGCAATGCTTCGGCGACTGAATCCGCAAGCAGTTTGCCTTGTCGCGTTAGCGCAAGATTGCCGTGTGATTCGCGAAGTAGCCCGAGCGCGGTAAACTCATCCTTTTGTCGCTCGAAACCTTTCAGGTCCGAAGCAGAAACTCCATCGCGGGTGCGCAGCGAGAGAGCGATTCGCTCTGTGCGTTTCATGTCGGAAGTCAGGGTTTCAGCGGAGCCAGTTGGTGATTGCCCGGCGAAAACGCGATCGATGTAGCTCCGATAATCACAAACGTTTTGCCAGCGCTGCATACCGACGGTTGAGACGGCGCTCGGGCCGATGCCGAAGTAATCTTCGCCCATCCAATAGGCGCGATTGTGAACCGACGAAAACCCGGGACGCGCATAGTTTGAAATTTCATAGTGTTCGTAACCAGCATCCTCCAGAATCGACATCGACATCTCTAAAAACTCGGCATCCGCGTCCGGATCTTGCCGAAATTCACCGCGCGCGTGGCGCAGAAAGAATTCCGTGTCCTCCTCATACGTGAGGCAATAGGCAGAGATATGCTCCGGTTGGAGAGCGATCGTTTTCTCCAGGGTCGATCTCCACTGCTCGAGGCTCTGTCCTGGTAACCCGAACATCAGATCGATATTGATGTTTGAGAACCCGGCTGCTCGCAGAATATCAAACGACTCTTTCGCCTGCCGCGCATTATGTTCGCGCCCGAGCAACTTCAGCAAGTCGTCATTCCAGGACTGAACGCCGAGGCTGATTCGGGTAATTCCGAGGTCGCGAAGAAAAGCTGCTTTGCGCGCTGACACGCTTCCTGGATTTGCTTCGAGTGTCCATTCGATCAACTGCGACAAATCAAGCCGCTCACGAAATCCGCGCAGTACCAGTTCCAGTTGCGCGATGCCGAGTGCGGTCGGTGTGCCACCACCGAAATAAATGGTGGATGGAACGAGGGTAGGGTCGGCGCGCTGCGCCGACCGGACGCCGTAGCACGGCGTCCCTACCAGCTCGCGCAATATCGCTTCACAAAATCGCGATGTTTGCGAACGATCGAGTAAATCTTTGTAAAATGAGCAGTATGGACAGATTCGGGCACAGAAAGGGATATGAACGTAAAGGTGGCGAATTGGGCTAGTCATGCCGTGCGAGAATTGTAGGGCGTCTGCGTCAGCTCCGAGAGCTTTCACAGAAACGTCCCACAAGCTTCGTCTGCGTTGCTGAAGTATTGTGATTCGCGCCGTTACTCATAAAATCCGTCTGCCGTGGGCCCTGTCATGCTGATGCGAAACGTAATGCTGCTTCTCTTTTGCGCCATCTCTTCCGGCATGGCGCAGGGACCGCCGCCGACGCCATCGATTGTTTATGCGGTGCACAATGCTGACTCAATTAAGGATTACAACACGAACCCGCGCGTGGTGCGTGACATGGTGAACCGGCTCGTCCTCGCGGCGACCGGCCAGTCTGACGTGGCAAAAGCGTGGGCGTCGCTCGTCTCCCCTGGTGAAAGGGTTGGAATCAAGATCTGCGCAGCAGGCGGCGAACTTTTCACAACGCATCACGACATCGTGACTGCGATTGCCGATGGGCTTGTCGCAGCTGGTCATCCGCGCAGCAGCATAATTGTTTGGGACCGGTCTCTGGGTGGAGTAAAAGGCGCTGGTTATCGGCCTGGAGTTGACGGTTACCAGTTAAAAGCGATCACGCCGCACGATGGATATGACGCCAAAGCGGTCCTTTCCGCGCCTGTAATCGGTAAGCTGGTCTGGGGCGATTTCGAGTACGCCGGGGACATAACAAAAGAGCCGATTCTGTCCGACACTGAGCATACCAGTAACGTGAGTCATTTTTCGAAGATCATTTCGAGCGAGGTGGATAAAGTCATCAACGTCCCTGTGATGAGTATCAGCGAAACGAATGGAATCGCCGGTTGCATTTACAACATGACAATCCCGAACATTGATAACTGGCGTCGATTTGCGCAAGGCTCTCGTTTCGGCGCGGAAAGTCTTGCGGAAATTTATAGTAATCCAGTCATCGCAAAGAAGGTTGTCTTCAATCTGATGGATGGCCTGCTTGCGCAATATGCAGGCGGCCCTCAACCCCAACCAAACTACGCCATTCATCAGGCCACGTTGTACGCGAGCAGAGACCCGGTCGCTTTGGATGCGATGGCATTGAAACGTTTGGAAGAATGGCGGACGCGCGCGAGTCTGCCGAAGGTCGCTCCACAGGCAGCCTATATCGGCTTTGCCAGCCAGCTCGGACTTGGTAACTCAGCGTCCGATCGCGTTGAAGTGAGAAATATCGGACGATGAAATTCTCGCCTGTAGCCGGGGTCACTGACCCCGGCCATGTACAATGGACCGAGTGGTCGTATCGAAGCTACAGTGCCGGCATCACCGATGCCGGGTACAGGTTATGAGCGCGCGTTCCGCCGGCCATTTGGAGAACATGATCCTGCGATCGGTTTCCCGTTCGTTTTATCTTTCGATCCGATTTTTGCCGGCTCAGCTACGTCAACCAATCGCGCTGGCGTATCTCCTCGCGCGAGCGACAGATACAATCGCGGATACCACGGGAATTTCTGGTCTCATGCGAATTGAAACTCTGAAGATGCTCTCGAACGGGATTCAGGGCAAAGCGTCTCGTGATGTCGTTGTCGATCTGATCGCCTCATTTATCCCGCTACAAGTGAACAAGAACGAACAACGACTGCTCGAGTCGTTGCCGGATTGCCTTGATTGGCTGGACCAGATCGAACAGGCCGATCGCAACGACATTCGCATCGTGCTCGAGAAGATCACGCGGGGCCAGATGCTCGATCTGCAGCGATTCGATGATCCGCAAGAAATTCGCGCGCTCGCTACCGCCGTCGATCTGGATGAATACACGTATCTGGTTGCCGGTTGTGTCGGTGAATTTTGGACGCGGCTCTGTTTCCGGCATGTGCGCAATTTTGCGAAGCTGAGCGAGGACGAGATGCTGGCTCTCGGCAAACTTTACGGCATGGCCCTTCAACTGATCAATGTGCTGCGAGACGCCGGCGCCGATCTGCGCGCGGGCAGATGTTATTTTCCGGAATTCGAATTGACTGCGGCGCATCTGACCGCGTCGCAGATTCTCTCCAAGCCTGAGCGCTTCGAACCGATCTATCGAACATGGCTGGCGAAAGCAAAGACTGGCCTTGAGTGTGGGATGCAATATTCGCGTGCAATCCGAAATCGCCGTGTACGTGCAGCGACGGTTTTGCCGGCTTTGATCGGGGCACGGACGCTTGCACTGGTAAACCAGGCTAAAACAGGTGCGTTGCAGCGCACGGTCAAAGTTCCGCGCAGTGAAGTTCGCCGGATGATTTTGCGTCTGGCGCTGACGGTCGCATCACGCAAACAGATCGAGTCGATTTGGAATCGGGCGACGCAAGAGTAGCGCACGCGTCTCCCGTCCCGGCGAGCGCGTCCACCGCGATCGCGGACTCTCCATCTGGGTTTTCAATCGCCTCGTTACAAACGAATCCTAATGAAAGACTGTTTCGGCGCGACGCCGAACCAAGCACGCGAGACGCTTGCGCTACATCAGGCTACAGAAAATAGTTTCGCTGTCGCTCGGTGATGGGTCGTTCGAGGCGCTCCAGCACCTGGAGCATGTCTTCCCAGACTTTGCGTTTCTCCGAAGGCGCCTGGTTTCGCAGCAGGTAAGCGGGGTGATACGTGATCATGAGCGGGATGCCGTTGTAAGCGTGCCAGCGGCCGCGCAATTCACGCATGGTCCCTCGCATTCCCAGCAAGCCTTCCACCGCGACTGCGCCGAGCGCGACCAAGACTCGCGGCTGGATCACATCGATCTGCTCCACCAGATACGGACGGCAGGTCTGCATCTCGGTCGGCGTTGGCGCACGATTTCCAAAACTCCCCGGTGGCGTGTCCGGCCGGCACTTGAGGATGTTTGCAATGTAAACCTCTTCGCGCGCAAAATTCATCGCTTTGAGAATTCTCGTCAGCAATTGTCCGGCGCGTCCGACGAATGGCTCGCCTTGTTGATCCTCATCGACTCCAGGCGCTTCGCCGATGAACATCAAATCCGCGTCGGGATTTCCTACGCCGAAAACCGTTTGTGTGCGCGAACACGCGAGATGCGCGCATTTGGTGCAGGCGCAAACGCGCTGCCGGATTGGCTCAAGTAGTTCTGCTTTTTCCAGCGATGGGTGTAGCCGTCGCTCTGTGAGCGACGTGCCCGCTTCGCGCAGCGAAGCGCGCGCAGGATGTTCAGCTTGCAACTGCGCCAACGCTCGCATTGACACGCGAGGCAATCGATTATTCGACTCTCGAATTTTCTCCAGCGCTGCGATTACGAAATCGAGAGCTGGATGCGTCATCGCGGCGATCATGTGAAATTTTGCGCGCGAACGCAATTTTTTTCGGAACATAGGCTTGTAGCCTGTGCGCCCAGCGTGGCTTATAGCCCGCTGCAACAGGCATCATGCCCGTTGGGCGCACAGGCTACAAGCCTATGTTCCGAAAAAAATTGCGTTCGCGCGCAAAATTTCACATGATCGCCGCGATGACGCATCCAGCTCTCGATTTCGTAATCGCAGCGCTGGAGAAAATTCGAGAGTCGAATAATCGATTGCCTCGCGTGTCAATGCGAGCGTTGGCGCAGTTGCAAGCTGAACATCCTGCGCGCGCTTCGCTGCGCGAAGCGGGCACGTGCTAAGCGATTACGATTACGACTTGCCACGGGAATTGATTGCGCAGCGCCCACCTGATCACCGCGAAGATTCCAGAATGATGGTGCTGGATCGTGCCAAACAGGCGATTGAACACCGGCAGTTTCGCGAATTGAAAACGTTCGTGCGGTCCGGCGATCTGTTTGTGCTAAACGACACGCGTGTTCTTCCAGCGCGCCGGTTTTCCGATGATGGCGCGGTTGAATTTTTGTTCCTCGAACGGCTCAGTCCAAAGTGTTGGAAATGTCTGGTCAAGCCAGGCCGAAAAATGCGGATAGGCGCGACAGCGAGAATCGCCAATGTCGTATTGCGCGTTGATGAGATTACGGTCAATGGCGAACGCATCGTTGCATCGGATGAAGAGCTCGATCCTTATTCCGGGGGTTCCATGCCGTTGCCGCCCTACATCAAGAGGCCGAGCGATGACGAAGACCTGGCCAGATATCAGACTGTTTTTGCGCGCGCGACCGGCGCGGTTGCCGCGCCGACGGCTGGTCTGCATTTCACTCCCGAAATCTTGAATGAAATTCCGCACGCGTTAGTGACTCTGCACGTTGGCCCGGGAACGTTTCTGCCCGTGCGAGCAGAGAAGGTCACCGAACATCGCATGCACGCGGAGTGCTTCTCCGTTTCGCGCGAAGCCGCAGACAAGATTAACAGTGCCCGGCGCGTTCTGGCTGTCGGAACAACGGTCGTGCGCGTATTGGAGACCGCAGCATCGCAAGCTCAGCGGTCTAGGAGAATTGTAGGGGAAGCGCATCACTTGCCCTCGGCAGGCGGAGCGCCTGCCCTACAAGGATCGCAGCCCGGCAAATCCGACAAGTGGCAGATTAACGCGCAGTCGGGTGAGACGGATCTGTTCATCTATCCGTCGTTCGCGTTTCGAGTTGTCGATGCTCTGCTGACGAATTTTCATCTACCTCGCTCAACTTTGCTGATGTTGGTAAGCGCATTTGCAGGCCAGGAGTTTTTGCGACGTGCGTATGCCGAAGCGATTCACGAACGTTATCGCTTCTACAGCTATGGCGATTGCATGCTGATTTTGTGAACCACGAATGAACACGAATTCACACGAATGAGAAAAAACATCTCACCGTAAATCACGCGATCAATGAATGATTCTTTTTCATGATCTTTTTGCGCTTATTGGTGTGATTCAAGGGCAGCTCTTCATTCTGTTTTATTTGTGTCTATTCGTGTTCATTCGTGGTTAAAAAGACCTCATGCCCGACCAACCCAGAGGCGAGCTGGTGATTCAAACGATTGCCATGCCGAAGGACACAAATCCCAACGGTGATATCTTCGGCGGTTGGTTGACGTCGCAAATGGACCTTGGGAGCGGAATTCTCGCAGCGAAAACTGCGCAGGCGCGTGTTGTTACCGTGGCGATGGAAGGGATGTCGTTTCTCGAACCTGTGAGGGTAGGGGACACCGTCAGGTGTTATGCGCGAGTGGAAAAAATCGGCCGGACATCAATGACCATTCCAGTCGAGGTTTGGGTCACACGTTACATGACGGGCGAAGAGCGTCGCGTTACACACGGCGTCTTCACTCTGGTGGCTGTTGATGAATTCGGTAAACCGATTCCAGCAAAGCGCGAAAGTGCCTAGAAAATCACGAAGCACGAATGCCGAAGCTCGAAGAAAAACTCGAAGCCGAAACGACGAGACGTTCATTGCATCCGTCTTTGGGATTTCTGTCATCGTCATTCGTGCTTTGTCATTTGGCGGATGCTCGGTAATTCGTGCCGATGGCCAACTTCGCTTATCTCTTCGAACGGTTCCCCTCATTCGGACAAACGTTTTGTTACCGCGAAGTTGCGGAGCTTGATCGACAAGGCGTTGCGTCGCCGATTTTCTCGATCCGCAATCCAAAAGATGAGCCGCCACAGGAGTGGGACCCACGCATTATCGAGCGCGTGCATTATGTCCCCGAGGAAAAAGAATTGCTGAACGACGTTCGGAGCGCTTCAAAAAAGCGAAAGCTCACGCCCGAAATTGTTGCTGCACTCGATGACTGGGGTCGGCGCACCGATTTTCTTCGGCTTTATCAGGCTGTTTATGTCGGGTTGCGCTTGCAGGAATTGGGCGTCCGCCACGTTCATGCACATTTCGCGGGAATGGCTGCGCGCACCGCTTTCTGGATGCACAGATTTTTTCCGATGACGTTTAGCTTTACCGCGCACGCCAACGATATTTTCGCGCCGGGCCATTTTGAGATTGGACTCGATAAACTCGTCGATGCAGCGCGCGTAATTGTCACCGAGACGAATTATGCTGCGCAATTTTTGCGAGAGCGTTTTCCACAACCCGCGGATAGCGTCCACCGTATTTACAATGGCCTGGATCTCGCAGAATTCGAGCGAGCTGATTTTTCCTCTACTCCGCCTTTGATCATTGCAGTCGGTCGCTTGATCGCGAAAAAAGGATTTGCCGAGCTGATTCGCGCCTGCGCCTTGCTTGCTGATCGCGGAAAATTGTTTCGATGCGAAATCATCGGCGAAGGCCCGCTGGAGAATGAATTGCGCGCGCAAATCGCCCAGCTGAATCTGCAAAATCGCCTTGTGTTATCCGGAACGAAACCGCAGCGCGAAGTCCGCCAGCATCTTGCCGCGGCGAGCGTTTTCGTATTGCCGAGTGTGCTCGATCCCGAGGGAGGGATGGACAACCTTCCAACCGTCATCATGGAAGCGATGGCGACAGGCTTACCGGTCATCTCGACCAACATCGCTGGGATCCCCGAGATGGTGGTACAAAATGAAACAGGTTTTCTCGTACAACCAGGCGATCCAATTGCACTGGCCAAAGCGATCGAAGACGTGATTGATGACCGTTTGTTAGCGCAAAGGCTCGGTGAAGCCGGGCATCAGCGTGCACAGGAGCTATTTTCGGTTGAAAAAAATGTGCGCGAACTGTGCGCGCTGCTTCCTAGTGGTAGGGGCGATTGACCGCAATCGCCCGGAGAGTCGAGCGGTTCAGGTGAACCGCTCCTGGCAAAGCTTAAAGCAAATCGCGAACGCAGTTAACAGCGCGCAGGTAAACATGATGCGGACCGCCGCGCATTAGCTCTTCACTCATCAAATTCACCGAATCGTGTTTTCCTGCCGGCATTAGCTGGGGAATGGGGTTTTCACCCGGTTTTCCGCGTGAGACTTCCAAAAGATCGCCGCACTCTGCGTGAGTGACGAGGAATTCTGCGTCGCCTGCCGTCAACGCGATTTCGTGAATTGGTTGGCCCTCGCGCTCACGCAGTTCAACTTCCACGGTGCGTCCGGCCCGCCCGGTAAACCGCAACTTGTCAGGCGAGCTCGTTTTCTCAGGCTGCCAATCCAACTGTGCTCCGAGCCAACCGGTAAATAGAAACGCAGTCGACCGGAACGCGGGTGCAAAATCGATGCGCACCTTACTGATCTTGGCCAGTCGATGATGCGACGCCGGATGATCGAAGAACTGCGCCAGCGCGAAGCGAACATGGTCGACTCGCGTCCAATTTAAGTCGCACAAGACCAGGCGCTGCTTCGCTTCGCGATGAGCTGTTTCGACCAACGCCATTTGCGCGGGGAAATCTTTCCAGTCGTGGCTGTCGTAGATGAATCGGTCGACCCACTCCCAGAGTTGCGCGTCCATCGGGTCATGGAGTTCTCCCTGCCACCACAGATAAAATGGTAGGTCCGAATCCAGATTGGAAAGAATGATGCTTGGCAGTTGTGTGGTGCATCCGCCTTTGAGCAGGAATGAAATTTGTTCGGAGCAAACTTGTTTTTTTCCGGTACGGCTCACGTGACAATGCGCGCTGATCCAGGCGCCTACTCGGTTTTCCTCGGACCGGCAATCGGCTTCGATGACAATCGCGCGGCAGGCGTGGTTCTCAGCAATTTTCGCCATCAATTGCGTATTCTTGTTCAGCGAGCCTGCTTCTTCGCTGTAAACAGCAAGATTCATGAGCGAAGCGCGGGTCATTGCACCTTCGCGGCCCTGCCAGAGTTTTTTCAGCTCCTTCTCAATGCTTCCGATTTCGACCGGAGCGCCTAACGAGTATATTTCAGCAGCCGCGGGCATAACGGGTTTTATAATCTCCTCCACGCCCGGCCATCGCGGGCGAGCAAATCATCCGCAGCTTCCGGCCCCCACGATCCCGCGGGATAGAAATATAACTCCGGCGCATCTTTCTTTTCGTGCCACGCTTCCTCGATGGGGTCGATGAACGACCAGGCTTCTTCGACCTCGTCGCGTCGCGCAAAGAGCGTGGCGTCGCCGCTCATCGCATCGAGCAGCAAACGTTCGTACGCTTCCGGGCTGGGTTTGCCAAAGGAAGTGCCATAATGAAAATCCATCTTCACCGGTTCGATCCGCAGACTGGTTCCCGGAATTTTTGCCAGCATTCGCAATGAAATTCCCTCGTCTGGTTGGATGCGAATGACGAGCACGTTTTGGTCGATCTTCACGGTCTCTTTGTTGAACAGTACTGCCGGAGCTTTTTTGAAATGCACGGAAATCTCGGTGGCCGATTTCGGTAAACGTTTGCCGACCCGCATATAAACGGGCACATCGGCCCAGCGCCAATTGTCGATGTTAATGCGCAACGCGACATAAGTTTCGGTCGTCGATTTTGGATCGACGCCTTTTTCCTGGCGATACGCCGGGACCGGTTGGCCGCCGATCGCGCCTTCGGTGTATTGAGCGCGCACCACATTCTTCGCGACCTCCGATCTGATGATGCGCCGGAGCGCGCGGACGACTTTGACTTTCTCATCGCGAATGCTCTCGGCGCGGAGATCGGTTGGAGCCTCCATCGTCACCAGGCAAAGCAACTGGAGCAGGTGATTTTGCACCATGTCGCGCAACGCCCCGGCCTTTTCATAATAACCGGCGCGCGCTTCCACCCCGAGCGTTTCCGCCGCCGTGATCTCGAGATGATCGATGTAGCGCGTGTTCCAAAGCGGTTCGAAAATCGCGTTCGCGAATCGCAGCACCAAAATGTTTTGCGCGGTCTCTTTGCCGAGGAAATGGTCGATGCGGTAGGTCTGACTTTCGTCGAACGCGTGGTTGACGATGCGATTCAATTCGCGCGCCGAGGCGAGATCGGTGCCGAACGGTTTTTCGATGATGACGCGCGCCCAGCTTCCTTGCTTGGCGCGATTTAATCCGGCGGCCTTGAGATTTTTCAGGATCGTCTCGAATTGGTCCGGCCCAGCGGCGAAATAGAAAAGCCGGTTGCCGCGCGTGCCCCGTTCATTGTCGGTCTTTTCCAGTCGTTCCACTAACGACTTGTACCCGGCTTCGGCGCCGAACTCGCTCTGATGATAGAACAGCGATTGTGAGAATGTTTTCCAGATTTCGTCGCGCACCGCTTGGCGCGAAAATTTCCGCACGGCTTCCTCCATCTCCTTCCGAAAATCGTCATCGCTCTTCGGCCGGCGTGCGAAACCGATGATCGCCACCGCGGGCGGCAATTCGCCATTAGCGGCAAGATTGTAGAGTGCAGGAATCAATTTCCGATGCGTCAAATCGCCGGTAGCACCGAAGATCACGATCGCGCACGGCTGCGGCACCGCGCGTGTGGACAGTCCTTCGCGCAACGGATTCATCTGCTGTTGCTCAGCGGAACGATTCATGTTGTCCACAGATTACACAGATTTCCGCAGATTGAATAACGCCAATCTGCTGTGGCGCATGTGAAAGAGTCTTGGAAGATTTGCGGCAGATGAAGATGCGCCTCGCGGTGCCGACCAATTCCGTCAGCGCATCCGCGCGACCATTCTTAGATCGACATCAACTCACGCGAATCTTCAAAGTCAGCGTCACCGGTGACGAAATCGAACGCGGCAAACCGCATCCCGATATCTATCTGTGTTCCGTGGAAAGGCGCGGTGTCCCGCCAGATGCATGTCTCGTGATCGAAGACGCTCTGCCCGGCATCGCCGCGAAAGCGGCGAAAATGCACGTGGCAGCGATTCCCGATCGTCTGTTTGTCGATCCCGAGAGTACGAGAAAGAAGCGGATTATACCTGCTGGGCAGCCCTTCAGAAATGGCTGCATTAATCAACAGCTTCATCTCGCGGGCGACTAACATCGCCGTGTTTCACAATCGTAAGGCTGCCCCTCTGTTTCAGCATCGCCGATGTTTTCAAATCGAAGATAGGCAATGTCGAAATCAAATCGCTGAACTGCTCATGAAGGTCGATAAGACGCTTGGGATTCGGAAACTGGCAGATGTTGAAGAAGGATTTGATGGCAAAGATCTGAAACATCATGCCCAAACGAAGATTATCGTGCGCCTGATTTGCTGTTGGATGAAGGTTTGTCTCGATCATTTGAGTTTGTTCGTCGCGACGCATTCTTAGCGCCAACGAGTGCGGAGTAGGGTGGCCGAACATGCAAAGACGTGAATACTGCACGTGATAAACGTTCAGCATTCCAGCGGAGTCCGCAATCTGGCGAACACCTAGCTTGTG